>CAKUOV010000017.1 GCA_934670115.1 uncultured Eggerthellaceae bacterium | reverse complement strand
TTTTGAATAAGATCTGCAGGATAAAACGCAATGTTGCATTTACCTTTGCAGCGTTGCGTTTAGTTTTTCGAGTGACCGCTGCGCGCGCTTTGGGCGCTTTGACTAATAAAAATCAAAAAAGTACTTGCAATCCATAATGTTATTGCGTAAAATACTTACCTGCGCTGAGGCGCAATGTTTGTGGTCAGGTAGCTCAGTTGGTAGAGCAGCGGACTGAAAATCCGCGTGCCGAGGGTTCAAGTCCCCCTCTGACCACCATGAATTTTACAGGTCAGGAGCATTCGTTCCTGACCTTTTTTGTGTTAAAAAGTGTTTTCTTAAATTGACGGCTTATTTGAACCTATTGCATGATGGGCATCTGGCTTTTTCGCCAAGCTGCCTTTGTTGCGTTCTAAATTAAGAGAGGTTATTTTCGTGAGTTCCGACACCGCGTCCATTGTTACCCAAATGGCAATGCTGTTTGCGCTTATTGCTGTGGGTTATATTTGCAAAAAAGCTCATTATACGAACGACGAGGTTGATACGGGCCTTTCGAAAGTTGTCATCAATGTGGCAATGCCATCGCTTATTTTGTCGGCCGTTCTTGCGGAGCATGAGCCGCTGTCGTTGGAGGAAATCGGCATCACGTTCTTCTCTTGCCTGGCTATGATGGCGCTGCTTGTCGCTCTGGCATTTATCGTGGTGGCCGTCATGCGTGTGCCGAATGGTTTCAAGGGCGCTTACCGTTTCATGCTGGCGTTTGGCAATGTGGGCTTCTTGGGTTTCCCAGTAATTGCGGCCATTTACGGCCAAAGCGCGCTGATTTACGCTTCGATCTTCCAGGTGCCGTTTAATCTGCTGTGCTACACCGTAGGACCCATTCTTGTCGCGAAAGACAGCGAAGATGTCCAGCCTGAAAAAGTGACGATCAAAACGTTCCTGACGCCCATGACTATCTGCTGTCTTGCAGCCATTGCTCTTGAGGCGGGTGATGTGCAAGAAATTCCGATTGCGACTGACATCTTCACGTTGCTGGGTAATATGGCAACTCCTGCTGCCATGATCATTATTGGCTCGCAGATGGCGAATATGCCGCTGCGTGATTTGGTGGGAACTCCGCGTTTGTGGGGAATGTCGGCGTTTCGCCTGGTGATCAACCCGATTATTGTGTGGTTGCTGTTCTCGCCAATCTTGGACAGCCATCTGCTTTTGGGTGCTTTGGTTGTTTCGTCTGCCATGCCTGTTGCCAATGTGGGTGTTATGTTCTCGCTGCTCTATGGCACCGATACCAAAACCCTTTCCCAGGGCATCATCATTTCAACGCTGCTTTCGATGGTGACTATTCCGCTTCTTGTAATTGCGATGGGCTAGCGTTGTTGACAAATTACCCCAGCTTTTGTCAACATTTTGGCTGGTTGGCGGGGTGCGGGAGGTTCGCCTGGTGGCGTGTGACTCCGCCGCCTGCGGGTGCGGTCGGTATGCGGAAGAGGATTGTCCGTCTGGGCGCCAAGCAGGTGTTCACGTCCGCTCGGAAGACGGGCTTGTGATGCAATTGCCCTTGCCGCAGCTAGCGCTGCTGCAGTTCGCGCTTGTCGTAGCGAATCTTGTTGCGGCAGATAACCGGCTCTTTTGCGGCCCGCGCGGCTTTAACGGTCTTGGCAGCTTTAATTGTTTCTGCGGCCTTCGTCGTCTTAGACGCCTTCGCTCCGCTTTTATCTTTGGATGCTTTCTCTGGCAGCGTGATAAGAACGATCATGCCAATGATCAGGGCGCATCCCAGAGCATCCCAGCCCGTTACGACCGTTCCCAGCCAAACGGCGCTTGCGATAATGGCTGTTACCGGCTCGATTGCGTCAAGCAAACCGCCGATTACAGCGCCAACGCGCTTCACGCCCTCCATAAAGAACAGATATGCAATAACCGTACCCAGGATGGCGGTTCCCAGCGTACCCAGAATTACCGGGGCGTTGAGCTCGGGCATGATGGTCCAGGGACGGAAAGCGATGGTGATAACCGTGCCTGCAATGGCCATGGCCAGAGCAGTTACGGTAAGGCCGCTGAATTTCTTGAGCAGACGAACGGGCAGCAGCACGTAAGTGGCCATGCCAATAGCAGCGAAGATGCCCCACAAAAAGCCCTCGAACGGCATAGCGAGAGAATCTAGGCTGCCCTGCGTGCAGAAGCAGAATGCCCCCGAGAGCGCCAGCACTAGCGCGAGTATTTCCTTGCGGGTGGGTTTTCTTTTCACGGTAAGGCAGGTCACCGCCACAACAATAATCATGCTGAGCTGCTCAAACATGGTTGCCGTGCCGGAATTTGTGATGGAAAGCGTAACAAGGTAGCCAATTTGGCAAGCAAATGCGCCGAAAATGGCGAAGATGACCATATCGCGCATATCGGTCTTGCTGTGCAGTACGGTAATGATTTCCTGTCGCGAATCCTTCTTGCTAAGCGCAATGGGTAAAAGGACGATTGCCGCGCTCACCATACGCGCACAATTGAGCCATTCAACGTGCACGCCTTGCCATTGCGTGAGGTATTGCGCGATTGAACCGGAAAATCCCCAGCTTACGGCAGAAATCACGACTAAAAGCACGCCGATAAGCTTCCTGCTGCCCTTCTTTTCCTTTGAGGGTTGAGCGGCTGGCTCGTTCGATGCGTTTGCCGTGTTCAGATGCGATATGTTTTGTTCCTTCTCCATGAGCAACGGCATTCTACGCCATCGCGATTCCCTCTGCATCCCTTTTGCAAGAAATATCTATATTTACAAACTTTTTCTCGACTGAAGGCGCGTAATTAGATATAATTCCTAAATGCGCCCGAGTGGCGGAATGGCAGACGCGGCGGTCTCAAAAACCGTTGGGAAACCGTGCGAGTTCGACTCTCGCCTCGGGCACCATTCCAGAAAAGGAAGACCTGGCATTCGCCGGGTCTTTTTTATAGGTGAACTCATACGATAAGCTAGCTACCAAGGAATTCAGGTGCTTATGGAAAATAATCCCGAGCACGTGCAAGCCGTGCGGACCCCCTTTGTTGATGAAGAGCTTTTGACGCTTCGCGTTGCCACGCCGCGCGATGCAGCTGCTCTTTTGGAAATATATGCACCGTACGTGAGAGAAACGGCGGTGACGTTCGAACGCGAAGTGCCGTCGCTCGAGGAATTTGAGCGCCGTATTACCACCACGTTGGAAAAATATCCCTACATTGTGGCTGAGCAGGCAGGAAAGATTTGCGCGTATGCTTACGCCGGCCCGTTCAAAACACGCGCGGCCTACGAGCATTCCATTGAGACTTCCATTTATGTGAATCGCTCCGTTCGGCAGATTGGCATTGGATCTCTTTTGTATATGGCGCTCGAAAACGTGCTTTTTGTGCAAAACATCACGAACCTGAATGCATGTATCGCGGTTCCTATCTGCGAAAACGACCCGTATTTGACAAATGGCAGCAAGGTGTTTCACGAGAAACAGGGTTACAAGCCCGTGGCTCGTTTCCATGGATGCGCGTACAAGTTCAATCGCTGGTACGACATTGTGTGGATGGAAAAGCTGCAGGGAAACCACGCCGATCGTTTGCGCCAGTTCGCAGAAGAATGTGCCGCCTCTCAACGTGCTGCGGCGGAAGGCTCTGCTGCTGCGAATGCTGCTGGGGAAGAGGTCACAGGCGAAGGCTCAGGCTCGCTGGACGAAATGCCCGTGCGTCCGCGCGATGTGGATCACTTCATTCCGTTTTCGCAGCTTGACCCGAAGCGCGTTCGTAAGTTGCTTTCTTTGGCGCTGCTGGGAACATCGGAAGACGTGCGCAGTACCACGGATTCTGCAGGTGCGGTTGTGTTCCGTCGTCGCAAGGCTTGCGGTGCGGAAGGCGATGCTGCGCGCGACGTTGCCGATGACGCTGCTGCCGGTGCGGCGGGCTTCGCAGGTGCTACTGCACAGGATTCGGCCTGTTCGGCGCACGATTTTGAAGTGCTCATGATTGCGATGAAGAGCGACCGGCGCTCCTTCCCCAAGGGGCACATTATGCCCCGGGAAACAAGGGAAGCCGCAGCGGTTCGCGAGATTCGCGAGGAAACTGGCATTCAGGTGAACATCCTGCCCGATTTTTGCTATCAGGTTGCGTCGGCGCGAAAGATGGACAAGCGTAATGTGTTCTTCTTTTTGGCGGAATATGTCCAAGGTGATCTGAGTGCGCAAGAAGAGGAAATTGACAAGACGTTCTGGGTTCCCGCTGATGAAGCGGCTGATTTGATTTCGTTTGCGAATGACCGCACCATGTATCAGACTGCGTTGGGGGAATATCTGCGCCGCCTTCGCGAAGAGTAAACGGGCAAACAACTACGAAGAGATTGCGGAGAACAGGCCGTTGAACTGGGGGAATCTGAATCAGCGGTTCGCATCCCCGATGACTTGCAACATCGTCATTCCACCGATTTGTTGACAAAAGGTGGGGTAATTTGTCAACAAAAGAGCCTCCCGCACATTTGAACGGGAGGCTCTTTGCTGTTAGAACTGATTTGATTCGCGCGCGTGGTGCGTATGCGTTACGGACGCGGGGTTCCGCAGTTCTTGCAGAACTTGCCCTCGTTGACGGTGCCGCAGCCGCAGGTCCACGACGCTGCTGCCTCGGGCTTCGGACTGCCGCAGTTGGGGCAGAACTTGCCGCTGTTCACGGCGCCGCAAGAGCAGGTCCACTCTTCGGGCTTTGCGCTGCCGCAATTGGAACAGAACTTGCCCGTATTCTTCGTGCCGCAGGAGCACAACCAACCGGCTGCTGCTGCAGCGGCTGCCGCCGCCTCTGCCTGCTGCTGTGCGATTTGATCCTGCATTGCCTGCGTCTGGTTCTGGCCCTGACCCTGCGCTCCTGCCTGCTGCTGCATGGTGTTCATGGCCTGGGCACCTGCGCCAAAGCCGCCATCGGCGGCAACGGGGTATGCGTTCGCTTGCGGCTGAGCGGGCTGTCCGCCGAATGCGTTTGCCGCACCAGCGCCCATGCCCGATGCCATGCCCATGCCCATGAAGCCGGTCATAGCACCTGCGGTGTTCGTGGCGGCTGCGTTCATGGCAGAACCCGTTTGCACCGCCATGTAGCTGTTTGTGGTGCCAGCGCGATTCAGGGCAGAAGCCGTCTGCATGTTCTTGATAAGTGCTTCGTCTTCTTCGGATGCCGTAATGGAATTCACGCCGAAGGACACAATGGCAATACCGCGCAGGTTCGACCACTTGGGGGACAGCACTTCGTTCAGCGCATCGGCAACTTCAACGGTGTGACCAGGCACAGCGCTATAACGGATGCCCATTTCGGAGATGCGTGCGAACGCCGGCTGCAAAGCGCCCAACATTTCGGACTTCAGCTGGCCGTCAATCTTGTCGCGCGTGTAGACATCTTCCACGTTGCCGCAAACGTTCTTGTAGAACAGAATGGGGTCAACAATCTTGTAGGAGTATTCGCCGTTGCAGCGAACGGAAATGTCCAGGTCAAAGCCTGCATTCTGGTCAACAACGCGGAAGGGAACAGGGCTTGCTGTGCCGTACTTGTTACCAATGATTTCCTTGGTGTTGAAGAAGTAAATGCGCTGGTCTTTGCCCGTGTCGCCGCCGAACGTGAAGCGCTTGCCCAGGTTCTCGAACGACGCAAGAACGCCCTGCTGCAGATCGCCGTACAGGATGCTGGGCTCAGAGCCGGTCTCGTAAACGAACTGACCCGGCGTGGCGCAAATGTCCACAATGGCGCCGTCTTCAACGATAATAGCGCATTGGCCTTCGTTCACGGCGATGATAGAACCGTCGGAGATAATGTTGGACTCGCCCTTGGTGTTGGAGCTGCGGCCCTTGTCGGAGGTTTTCTTTTGTCCCTTTGCTACCAACACGTTGGCTTCCAGGGAATCGCAATAGAAGTACTCACGCCATTGATCGGCAAGTACGCCGCTCAATGCACCTACGCCTGCTTTCAAAAGACCCATAGTGGACTCCTTCCAAAAGATTTACTACTTTCCTTATCATAAGCTATGGCGAAGCGTTTTGCCTTGTCATAGCATGTTTCAATCGTAACGAATGAGCAACGGTTCAATTCCGGTCGCATCATTCGCGTGACATTTGCGCCGCCGCTTTCGGCTGTTACCCGCGCTGCTGTGCCCGGTGTCAATGCCTTCCCCCGACACTCTGTCGCTACTCGCGTCCCAGCCTGCGCTGCCGCCTAGAACTTGCCGCCACTGCTTCCGCCGAAGCCCGAATCGCTCACTGTAGATCCGCCTCCGCCCGAGGAAGAATCGCTCTTTTCGATCTTCGTAACAACGCGCGTGGTCCTTAGGAAATGATCCGTTTGGCGCGTAAGCACCAACGAACCGCGCTCCAAATACGAGCTTGCTTCCGTTGCCAGGCGCGCTGTTTTCATTTGGCTTGCCCAGAAAGCGCAGATGGCAGCAGCAATAAGCAGAGGCACCAAAATGGTCACCAGAATCTTGATGAGCAGCCCAATCCAAGCGTTTTCGGGGTCGTTATTGTTGTCCCACGGCTCGCCGTTCTCGGTGTAGAACTCAAACGTTTCAGTCACTTTGTCCAGGTAGACGTTGCATCCTGCCACCCAATTGTTTCCCTTGAGTTCTTCGACAATAGCATCTTCAATCTGTTCAATGCGGTAGTCGGTGAAAATGGTGATGCCGCCCGTTGTTCCTTGTCCGTGCGTGATGGTCACGTAATCGCGCGAATCAACGGCAATTAGGAACATAATTCCATCTTTATTCGCGCCGCGCCCCAGGTCGTAGGCGTTCCAGTACGCTTCGGCGTACTGGCGCACAGTGTAGGTGCCAATATCATCCACGATGGTCAGATAGACATTGCACTTGTACGTATCGGAAAGGCTTTCCGCTTCGGCTTCCATGGACTGCAGGGTGCTGTCGGAAAGAAGTTGGTAGTGGTCACGCACATACGTGGTGGAAATATCGTTGTAGCCCTTTGCTAAGGCGGGGGTCACCGTTGCGCAAACAATCAGCAACGCCGCGAAAAAGCTGCAGAGTATCTTTTTCATGAGGCCTCCTTCCTACAGCATCAAGAACGACACGGCGCCTGCAACGGCAACCAACGGAATAAAGATGCGCAAGAACCAGCTGACGACTTTCCCCTTGTCAATGGGCAAGTCGCCAATAAGTTTTCCCGTTTGACCGTTCATGGCGAAAAGGAAGTCCTGGTTGTTCCACTTGGTGTGCAGCATCCACACGGGAAGCAGCGCGTAGGAAACTTCCTTGAGGTCTTCGTCAACCGTGCACACGCCAGACGATACCGAGTCGTATCCCGTTACGGTGTTGCGCAGCTCGGATTGCGCCGTTGCTTTCATACGCTCGGTGGCGCGCGGCTGGCATGCGGCAACGTCCATGTCAAAACGGTCGGTCAAGTAACCAGGCAAATACGCCACGGAAAACGGCGTGATCTCACTGTAATCGTACGGCTCAATGGAGTCCATATGCGCATCGGGCATTTTCTGCGAGCCATCAACGGGCACGCGCGAAAAGTCCATGTAACCTGCGCGTTCTACCGCGTAATGGTCCGTTTCAGTAATCTCGTAATCGCCTTCCGTCCAGGTGCGAACGTTTTCAGCGGAAAACGTTGCTTCGGCGTCGGTGCGCGCGGAATACAGCCAGAACGGAACGTAAACGCCCTGGATTTCTTCCACGTGGTTTGTTTCGGCGAAGGCGTTCGGCAGGAATTTCTTGCCCTTGTAGTAATGTTTCAGGGCATCCACGGCCTGCGTTTTGTTCATCTTGAACGGAATCACGTAATCGGGCTTGAGCGTTCCCGCCATTGTGCCCGGAATAACCGTGTTGTTGCCGCAGTAGGGGCACTGCGCCACAGCGGTGGTTTGATCGTGGATGAGCTCGGCGCCGCACGAGCTGCACACCGATGTTGCTAGCGTTTCGCTTTCGGTATCGTTCCAGTTGGAGCGCTTGAGGTACGCCTGAATGGGGTCAAGGCCTTCCTCGGCGGCTTTTGTTGCCTGCGCGGCTCCGGCGGCAACAACGTTGTCGGAAACGCCGGCGGCACCTGCGGCTGCTGCACCGGCTGCGGCTGCACCGGCGACACATGCGGCGGCATCACCTGCACCGGCGGCAGCTGCTGCACCTGCAACGCCGCTCGCGTCGGCGCCTTCCGCTTTCTGCGCACGCTGTTTCTCTTTTTCGGCTTTACTTTCGGCTTTTTCCTGCTTGGCGGCGTAAAGGTCCTCAACCTGCTTTACGGTGAAGGTCGAGTCGCAGTAGTCGCAAACAAGGCCTCCCGTTTCCCCGGAAAAATGGAGCGGACCTCCGCATGCGGGACATTGGTAGTTCACTGTTTCAACCATAGGGCATCCTTTTCAACACGGGTTAGATGCAACAGCTCGAACGCGAAAGGCTCCAGCGGCGGTTGCCCTTGCGTTGTTGCTGGGCTTGTTACCTGTTAGCTGCGGGCCGAAACGCGTCAAGAGAATTGTACGGCATTTCCCAGGCGTTCTTTATTCGCATCGGTCACTATTTATATATTGGCAAACAAGGCAAACGAAGCCAGTTCCTATCATGCTCCCATTTTTGCGTTTATACCGTACCCTTATGGCTTATTTTTGGGGCAAAAAGTGCGCCTTATGGCGTTGTTTTTTGGGGAGAACGTGCAGGTGAGCCATTTTCGTGCTTGACTTTTGCGCTATCATGCATCCTGTATTCCTATGCATATTCGAACGAGAAGAAGGAGTCGCTCGTGAACAGCAAAACGAAGCGCCGCATGATTGTGGTTGCCGGCATTATCGTATTGGTGATCATCGTTCTTCTTGCCGTGGTGGGCGGCGGTTCTTCGGCGAAGGTCGTGAGCGTATCCGAGCTTTCCGCGAATAATTACGCAGACAAAAAAGTGAAGGTGTCGGGCCTGGTCGTGGCGAACTCCTACGAGGTTGACCCGCAGGGCGTTTTGACGTTTGACATCGAAGACGAAAGCGGTGCGGGCGGCGCGACAGTTCACGTGAGCTACGACAAGGGCGTTTCCGCAACGTTCGGCAACGGCATTAAGGCCATTTGCACGGGTCGCGTGGATTCGAACGGAACGGTCGTGTGCTCCGATCTGGTCACACAATGCCCCAGCAAATACGAAAGCGCCTCGAACGCGCTGAGCGTTTCTCAGCTTGTAGGCTACGGCGACTCCATGCAAGGCAAAACCACGAAAGTGGTGGGTGTGGTAAAAGCGGGCACGCTGGCAAGCGCTACGGAGAAAGTTCGTTTTGTTTTGGAAGATGCTGAAGGTGCCGGTCAAGAAGGCGGCGCTGAACTGGGCATTTTGTTTGAAGGCGCGCTGTCCGACCAAGTGACCGATGGCGCAACGGTGGTAGTAACGGGTGCTCTTGATGGCGGCGCTACGGGCGAGGTGAGTGGCGTGTTCTTGGCGTCCGATGTTGCGCTGGGGCAGTAGCGCACGGGGCAAGCGTCCTTGGTGTCGCTTTGGCGGAATACGCTTTCGCGTTGCATTGCGTTGGCGCAACCCAATCTAAGGGTGCGCCGCGTTGCGCTTGGTTGCGCGCGCTTGTAACTTATATATAGATATAGAAAAGGGGACCGGTGTGTTTTCTCCCGCGATGATTGGCATGTTTACGCTGCTGGTGGCTTTTGTGGGTACAGCAGCAAGCGTGATTCTCCTGGTTATTGGCCAGATTATGGGCAGGAAAGGTGCTGCTCCAACAGGTGCATCGACTCCGGATGGAACCCCTGCAAGTACTTCATCCGCTGGTGGCGCAGGTTCCGCAAGCTCTGCAGGTGAAAGCATCCTTTCCGAAACACTTTCTTGGGCGGGTCGCGTTGCGGCACTTGTTTCCACGGTGGCTCTTACCGTGTGCGTGGTGGTGCTGGGTTATTGCTTTCTGACCGACAACTACAGCATCCAATACGTGCTGAACAGCCATTCCAGCAACGCTGGTTCGCTGGCGTGGCTTTACAAGCTTTCGGGTGTTTGGGCTGGTCGTGAAGGCAGTTTGCTGTTTTGGGCGTGGCTTATCGCAATTTTTGGCGCCATTGTTGCCGTGCGCGACATGGGGCAGGTGCGTAAGCTTGACAACGTTGCATGCCTGGTGATGCAGGCAGTTTTGGCGACATTTGTGGGTGTTTTGCTGTTCAGCGAAGCGAATATGCCGTTTGAGCCTACCGATGCGAAGTACTTCACCGAAGCGGGAACGCTTACGAAGGCCGCTCAAATGCTGGGCATGAATACGCTTCTTGAGCATTGGGCCATGGCTATTCATCCGCCCACGCTGTTTGTGGGCTACTCGGGCCTTACCGTCCCCTTTGCGTATGCCATTTCGGCGCTTGCCGTGAACGACGCTTCTCCGGCGTGGGTTCAGCGCTCAACACGATATGCGCTGGTAAGCTGGCTGTTTTTGACTGCCGGCATTGGTCTGGGCGCCCTGTGGGCATACGTTGTTTTGGGCTGGGGCGGCTATTGGGGATGGGATGCCGTGGAAAATGCCAGCCTGCTTTCCTGGCTTATGGCGGTTGCGCTCATCCATAGCTTCACCGTGTATCGCCGGCGCGGCGCGTTCAAGGGCTGGTCAATTCTGTGCGCGTGCTTAACGTTCGCATTCGTTATTGTGGGTACGTTCATTAGCCGCAGTGGTCTGGTGCAATCTGTTCACGCGTTTGAAGGCGACCCGGTAAGCTTGGTTCTTTTCGGCGCGCTCATTGTGATTTCCATTGTGCTGGGTATTGTTCTTTTGGCGGTGCGTCGTTCCACATTTGGCACCACGGAGCGCGATGACTTTGAAAGCATGGCATCGAAGGGCGCAATGTATTACTTAAGCGACGTGATTTTGCTGGTCATGACGCTGCTTATCACGTACATGACCATTTCCAGTGCGCTGCCGTCGTGGCTGCCGTTTGGCGGTGAATCGCTTTCTACGGATTCGTATAACGTTATTGCCCGCCCGGTCGGTGTGATTTTCTTAGGGATGATGGCGGTGTGCCCGCTGCTGGGATGGCAGAAGGCGAACAAAGCGGCGTTCGCGAAACAGGTGCGCATTCCCTCCCTGTGCGCGTTGGTGCTGTTCATTGTGCTGGTGGCATATTTTGTGCTGCGCTTGAGTCCTGCATACAATGCGACTATTTCCGCAGGTGGAAGCGACGCGATGGAACTTGCGATGCAAGGTCCGGCGTGGTATTACAAGGGTCTTTCCGTGGTGGGTTTTGCCGTGGCCGCGCTGCTTTTCTTCAACGCGCTATTCATGGCTATCCGTCAACGTCGCAGCGCAAGCGCTCTGTCGGGTGCTATCAGCCACGCGGGCATGGCCATTATCCTGGTGGGCCTTATCGGATCTAGCATGTACGTGACGGAAAACGCGGGGTATTTAGCGTGGAACGAAGAGACCGACACGTGCGAACAAGATTACGTAGCGGGCGATTATTTGTTGCGCTACCAGGGGAATCAGATCTTCCAGGCGGAAAACGGCAACTACATTTACCAAGTTGATTTCGACGCGTATGCTGTTGATGCAGCCGAAGATGGCACGGTGCTTCAAGAGACGTACGTGGGTCATGCATCGCCCCAGGTAGAGATGGTGGCATCCACGCAGCAGCAAAAACTCAACGCGAGCGTTATCAGCTTCCCTACCGAGGATTTGTTCGTGGTGTATCGCGGCGTTTCGTCGGGCGATGACGCGCTTTCCCTGGATGTGCGCGTGAATCCGCTGGTCAACTGCGTGTGGGTTGGTTTCTATGTGCTTATGGCGGGCATGCTGGTGGGTGTTTTCGGCAAGCGCGCCACGCGAAAGGAGCAAGAAGCGGAAGGCGCTCAGGAAGATGCTGGGGAAGGCGTTACTGCAGCAGCCGAGGCAGATGCGATGCCGGCGGTTGAGGAATCGGCGACCCCTTTGCCTGCGATGCCCTCAGAAGAAGCAGGAGGTCACTCATGACCTACGCGATTGAGACAAAAGGCCTGGTGAAAGCGTTTGGCGATCGTAAGGCGGTCGATAACGTTTCCATTCAAGTGCCGCAAGGCGCGTTTCTTTCCATATTTGGACCGAACGGCGCGGGCAAAACAACGCTGCTGCGCGTTTTGACTACGTGCGCGCGTCCTACCCGGGGCAGCGTGAGCATTTGCGGCATCGACTTAAAAGAAGAGCCTGATCAGGCACGCGCTTGTATGGGGCTTATCAGCCATCAGCCCATGTTGTACCCCGACTTGACCGCGTACGAGAACTTGATGATTTTCGCACAGCTTTATGGCGTGCCGAACCCAGAAGCACGCGTGATGGAGCTGCTGGAAGCCGTTGAGCTGAAACATAGGCGCCTTGATGTGGTGCGCACGTTCAGCCGCGGCATGTTGCAGCGCATAAGCATTGCTCGCGCGCTTATCCATGACCCGCAAGTCGTGTTCTTGGACGAGCCGTATTCGGGGCTTGACCCTCATGCGGTCGAAGTGTTTGACCAGCTCATTGCAAAGCAGCGCGCGGGCCGCACGTTCGTTATGGTGAGCCACGACTTTGCCAAGGGCTTTGAGATGTGCACGCATGCGCTGGTGCTGGCGAAGGGTCGCGTTGTTGCGTTCGATGCGAAAGAGAACTTGGATGTGGCAGAGTTCGAGCGGCTGTATCGCAAGACCGTGGGAATGGGGGTGTCGTAGATGGCGGCTTCCTTGACTAAAAGCGCAAGCGCGAAAGCAGTCGAACAAACGGCACAAGCTGGTGGAGTAAGCGTTGTGAAACCTTCTTCGTTTTCCCAGTTTAAAGTCTTGTTTGCGAAAGACATGCGTCGTGAGTTCCGTACGAAAGAAATGATTACGAGCATGGGTGTTTACGCGCTGCTCGTGCTTATTGTGTACGGTGCGGCGCTGGGACAAACGTCGAGCAAGCTCGATTTGCTGCAAATGAGCGGCGGTCTTCTGTGGGCGCTATTCGTATTTACCAGCTTGTTGGGCCTGAATCGCTCATTTGCATACGAGAAAGAGCAGGGCGCGCTGGAGGGCATTCTGCTGGTTCCCATGGATCGCGGCGTGATTTTCCTTTCGAAGGCGCTGTCGAACTTCCTGTTCATGCTGGTGGTTGAGCTTATCTCCGTGCCGCTGTTCTATTTCTTCTTTATGGGCAACTATGGCTTCCCCGCATCGTTTGGCCTGGTTATTGTTGCAATTTTAGTGGGAACGATTGGTATGTCGGCAGTGGGTACGCTTCTTTCGACCATCACGGCGGCAACGCGCGGTAAAGACGTTTTGCTTGCGGTGCTGTTTATTCCGCTCATCTTCCCGTTGCTGTACGCCTGCGTTACGGCAACCACGGCGGCGTTGGTGGGCGCCGATGGCTTCATGGATTCCTTCATGGTTTCCCTGGCTATTGCGGCGGCGTATGATGTGATTATGGGTTTGGCAAGCTGGGTTTTGTACGATTTTGTGATTTCCGCGTAGGGTTGCGGCGTGCGCCCGGTGTGTCAAAGGAAAGGAAGGCTTTCGTGTCAAAGGAAAAAGGGCAGGTGAAGATCCCAGAAATGGGGCAATGGCCCGATAAAGTGGCGCCAGCTGCTATTGTGGCTGGTTTCGTGCTTTCGGCCATTGGGTTTTTGCTGGCATTTCTTTACGCAGCGCCGGTAAACGGTGCAGCAGTGGGCGGTGCCGAGCTGATTGGCAATCAAGTAGTAACCACAAAACTGCTGCTCAGCCAAAAGATTTTCTACTTCCATATGCCAGTTGCCATTACATCCATGGTGGTCATGATCTTTATGGCGTATTACTGCATTCGCTACCTGGCCACGCGCCAGCAGCGCTTCGACACGTGCGCGCGCCTTTGCATGGAAGTCGCGCTGCTGTTCGTTATTTGCACCATGATCACCGGCGAGTTGTGGACGGTGTTCGAATGGGGCGTGTGGTGGACGTGGGAGCCGCGCCTGACCACGTATTTTATTCTGACGGTCCTTGCTATTGCGTATTTCATTTTGCGCAATGCTATTGACGATGCCGAGCGACGTGCGACGTTTGCCTCGGTATTTGGCCTGATCAGCTTCTTGGACGTGCCCATTACATTCTTCGTGACGCGCTTTATTCCCAGCGGCTTGCACCCGGTGGTTCTGCGTCAGGGCGGCATGACGCCCGATATGGCGCTGACGGTGGGCGTGTGTGCCGTGGGCTTCATGCTGATTGCGTTTGGAATGTATCGCGTGCGCTTCCGCAATGCGCGCTTGGAAGAACGCGTTGCCGCGCTGAAGGACACGCTGGACGATTGATGTTTTGGCAGCGGGCGCTGCAGCTGGCTTGCTGGCATTTGCTGGAGCTGCTGGCAGTCACCGAAAGTCGCTATGACCTGCACGTGTGTTGAGATTACCGTTTACGAAGCTTCTCTATGAAGGGAATGATTATGAATCCGTTGTTGCAAGAGATCTATTCCACCATTCTTCCATCGGCCCCGTACATTATTGCGGCTTATGCGCTGGTGTGGCTGGTGCTGGGCGCGTGGATGTTCGCGCAGTTCCGCAAGCAAAGCGCGCTGCAAAAGCAGATCATGCTGCTAGAAGAAGCGGTGGAAGACGCCCGTCCGCGCACGTCGAGTGAACTTGAGCGCTAGAAGTGGCTGGCAAGATGGTTCTCGTTCGATTTGATGCTTCTTGGAATTTGGGGGAGGGAGTAACGTATGCTATTTGAGGCTGCGCCTTACGTGACGCTTGCTAACACCCCTGATGAACCGAGTATTTTCGAGATAGAAGAGAAGAAATCGCGCTTCATTGGACGCGCATGCCACGTGGAAAACGAGGAGCAAGCACGCGAGTTTGTGGCGCATGTCCGTGCGCTGGAGCAGGGCGCGCGTCACAATGTGTTTGCGTTTCTGACGTGCGGTGGTCCTGCGAATGCGGGTGCGGTTCCCGTGGAGCGCCAAAGTGATGATGGCGAGCCTCAGAAAACTGCAGGCCTGCCGGTGCTTGAAGTCATTCGCGGCGCAGAGCTGAAAGATGTTGCGGTGGTGGTCACGCGTTATTTCGGCGGCACGCTGCTGGGAACGGGCGGGTTGGTGCGCGCATACACGAAGGCGGCGCAAGGCGCATTGGAAAACGCCCAGCTTATGTCGATGATTTCTTGCGTGGATGTTCAAGTTGTCATGCCGTATTCGCTGTACGACACGGCGCTGTATACGCTTGAGAAGGCTGATGCGAAAGTGCTGAGCACCGGATTTACCGATCAAGTGACGCTTTTCTTCCGCATGAAGGAGGGCGAAGTTGACCCTGTGGTGGAAAGCTTGCGTGAGTTGTTGGCGGGGCGCGGTGAGTTGGTGACGGGCGACCCTCATTTGGATTCCTGGTAAGGCGCGACAGAACCGGTCGCGCTTGAATCAGGCTGCTAAAAAATGCCGAACCGACGTTTCTTTTCGGGCGCTTGTTCAGCATGAATCCCTGTGAAGTCGTATCCCGCTGCATTGATTACGCCGCGTACTTCTTCTTCAGTTGGTTCACGGTCGATTTCCAGGGTGACCTGCTTTTTCTTGCGGGAGGCATTGACCTTCTTCGCTTCAGGGAACGCTTGTCTTATTGCGCTGGCCACGTGCGCTTCGCACATGCCGCACATCATGCCATCTACGCCAATGGTGATGTTCATGCGCGTTCTCCTTCGCCTGGTTTTTGTGCAGTTGCTTCTGCATTGGCCGCGGTATTCGGTTCGACAGGCGCCTTCTCCGTTGCAGCGGTCTTCGCGGCCTTTCCTGCTTCCTTCTCCATGTGGCGCACCATGTCGTCAACGGCGGAGCAAGAAGCCGGCTTTGCGCCACCTGAGCAGCCGGTGCATCCGCCGCAGCTTCCCTTGCCGCTTTTGTGGTCGTTTACAATGCAGCGGATAGCTAGTGCTACGATAAGCACCAGTACGGCAAGTATTATCCAAGATCCCAGGTTCATATGAGCTCCTGACAAGGACTTTTGTATAGCCCTTCGAAAAATGGTTTCCAAAAACGTGCGATTAAATCTTATGCGTTATCTTACTAAAAAAGGCTGGGAAGGTGTTCGCCCGCCCAGCCTTTTTGTTATTGCGAAGCCAGTGAACTAGTCGTTGAGCTGCTTCTTTGCGTACTTGTTCGGACGGAACAGCAAGTACAGGATAGCGGCAACCAGCACAATGGCAACAATGGTGCCAATGCCAAACGCGCATTCGCCGGTACCCAGGCCAATGAACTGGTAGCAAATGAATGCGATTACGTAAGCAACCAGGCATTCGTAGCCCCAAGCGGCGGCGGCCCACTTGATGCCGCCCATTTCCTTCAGAATGGCGCTCATAGCCGCGAAGCACGGGATGCACAGCAGGTTAAACGCCAGGAAGCTGAAGCCGGCAGCCGTAGGCAGTGCGGCCTGAACTGCGGAGTACCAACCTTCGGGGCAGGCGTAAAGAATACCCAGCGTAGACACGATGTTTTCCTTGGCGGTAATGCCCACGATAGATGCTGCAGTTGCTTGCCACGTGCCCCAGCCCAGGGGAGCGAAGATGCCCGAGATAGCACCGCCGATAGCGGCCAGCATGGAGTCGGCCTGATCCTCGACTGCGCCGAATGCGCCATCGACAATGCCGTAGGTGCTCAGGAACCAAATAACGATGGTTGCCAGCAGCAAAACGGTAAGGGCCTTCTTGACGAATGCCATGCAGCGCTCGCCCGTGGCGCGCATAACGCTACCGAAGGAGGGCAGGTGGTAGGCGGGAAGTTCCATAACGAACGGAGTTGCTTCGCCGGCGAAGGCCTTGAACTTCTTCAGGATAATGCCGGAAAGCAACACGCAGGCAATGCCCATGAAGTACGCGCACGGGGCAACCCACCAAGCGCCGCCGAACACGGCGCCAGCGATCAGCGCGATGAACGGGAGTTTTGCGCCGCAGGGAACGAACGTTGCGGTCATAACGGTCATGCGGCGGTCGTTCAGGTTTTCAATGGTGCGGCTTGCCATAACGCCCGGAACGCCGCAGCCAGAGCTAATGAGCAGCGGAATGAAGGACTTACCAGACAGGCCGAAGCGGCGGAAGATGCGGTCCAAGATGAATGCCACGCGGGATGTGTAGCCGCACAGCTCCAGGAAGGACAACAGCAAGAACAGGATGAACATCTGCGGCAGGAAGCCCAGCATAGCGCCCAGGCCAGCAACAATACCGTCGAAGATCAAACCGTGCAGCCAGCTTTCTTCGTCAAGACCAAGCGAGCTGGTCAGGCTTTCCAGCAGCGCAGGGATGCCGGGAATCCAAATGCCGTATTCAGCGGGGTCGGGACCCAGTTCAGCTGCGGTTTCCAGAGCCTCGGCGCGGGCTTCGTTCTCTTCATCGCCCAGGGTGTTTTTCGCCAGGTAGGAAATAGCAGTTGCTGCTTCGGCATCGTCACCTGCGGCCTCTTGCAGCACGCCGATGGCTTCGTTGTAGGTCTCGCGGTCAACTTCGACCATTTCGCCTTCACCGGACTCATCGTCGTAGTCCTGATACGTGCCGCCAATGCCGGTTTCAACAATGCCCAAAGCACCTTCAAACTCGTCGTTGACCTCGTCAAAGTCGGCCTGAGCGCCATCGATGCCCACAATGGGTGCCGGATCCAGGAACCAGCCATCGCCGAACACGCCATCGTTTGCCCAGTCGGTGGCCACGCCGCCAACAGTGGTAACGGACAGGTAGTACACCAAGAACATGACCACGGCGAAGATGGGCAATGCCAAAATGCGGTTCGTGACTACGCGGTCAATTTTGTCGGAAATGGATTCCTTCTTGCTGCCGGCGCCCTTGGTGGCAACGTCGTTGATGATGCTGCCAATCCATTCGTAGCGCTCGTTGATGATGGCGCTTTCGGCGGTATCATCGCAGGCAAGTTCGATGGCTTTTTGCTGCTCGGATACGTCGGGCATGCCTTGAATGCCTTCGCCGATCTTGTCATCGCCTTCCAGCAGCTTCACGGCGTAGAAGCGACGCACGGCGGGGTCAATGGAGTCGGGGAGCTTGGCAGTTACGGCCTTGACGGCAGGCTCAATGGCCTGGGTAAACGTCATGCCAGCGGGAGCTGCTTTGGAGGCCAAGTCTCCCATGGCGCCAACCAGCGCGTCAATGCCTTCGCCTTTCAGCGCAGAGATTTCAATGACGTCGGCCGCGCCCAGCTTCTCACGCAGCACATCAATGTCAATAGTGTCGCCGTTTTTGCGCACAACGTCCATCATGTTGATAGCTACCAAAACGGGAAGCCCCAGGTCAAGCAGCTGCGTGGTCAGATACAGGTTGCGCTCCAGGTTGGAGCCGTCAATGATGTTGATAATGGCGTCGGGGCGCTCGTTGATGATGAATTTACGTGCAACAACTTCTTCAAGCGTGTAGGGAGAAAGAGAATAGATGCCCGGAAGGTCAACAATCTGGAAGTCCTTGTTGGCTTTGCAGGCGCCTTCTTTCTTTTCCACGGTAACGCCCGGCCAGTTACCGACGCGTTGGTTTGAGCCGGTCAGGGCGTTGAAGAGAGTCGTTTTGCCGCAATTGGGATTGCCGGCTAGTGCGAACCTCATGTTCGATCCTTTCGTTTGCGAGTGAGTTGCCGTGCTGTGTTGTGCGAGCCGTTTGTTAGCAGCGGTTAACTCGTGTTCCTAAAAAATGCCGCTTCCTGCGGCAAAAATGAAGAGGGAAGGCTTTGTACCTACTCGACTTCAACCATGGTGGCGTCTTCCTTGCGAAGGGTCAGTTCGTAGCCACGAACCGTCACTTCAACAGGATCGCCCAAAGGGGCAACTTTGCGCACGTAAATCGTGCAGCCCTTGGTGATGCCCATGTCCATAATGCGGCGCTTGATGCCGCCTTCGCCGTGAATTTTTACGGCTTTGACAGTTTCGCCACTTTGAACATCGCGCAATGTCTTCATGGAGCCTCCTCTCGAATAAGTGCAAAAAACGAATCGATAACAAATGCTGTTGTTGGGGTGATGCGTGGGATACGTTTGGGCGTATAGGGGCGCACCCTGTCTGCCAGCTGCATTTTGGCTGGTCAGGTGCAATTCTATGCGTCCGGCGCGAATCTTAGATCATGATGCTTTTGGCCATTTGCTCGGAAAGTGCCACGCGGGTGCCCTTCACGTTCACAATGATGTTGCCATCGAAATGCGAAACGACCGTGATGGGTTCGCCTGGCAAAAATCCCATGTCCTGCAAATGACGGCCAAGGTCGCCACCTACTTTGAGCTGCTTCACGCGGTAATTACCGGTTTCTCTCAACTCTGATAGTACCATGATGATCCTCGTTTCCCTTTGCTTCTTCTAAACAAAGCGTGTTAGCTTTGGTGAACAAACAGATGTTAGCGGTGGTGAACTCCTACGTCAATACTTGGAATGAAAAAAGTTCAATAACATTAACATCAACAGGTGGAAGGGAAAGGGTGCGCCGTGCGGCGAAGGGGGCGTGGTGCGCGTAGGTTGCGGCGAGAAAGGAAGGGATGCGGCAGACTTCCGCTGTGGATGTGGCGAGGCGCAGGAAACGGCGGCGAAGGCATGCGCCGCGGGGCGCGCTGCGGGAGGCGTGTCGCGCGGATACGCGGTCGCGCGTGGGTGTTTTGTCTTGCAGCAAAAGGTGGATCCCCGAACCCCGCCCTCGCCTGTTCGTCAATGCTGGGTAGTGAGTTGTGCGAAATAACTGTGCGCATGTTACGTTGCTGGGCGTGCTCTGTGAGGCTTGGTTCTGAGGCCAGGCGCCCGCCCGATAGGCGCTACAGTGGTGCGGCTCCGTTCTCTGCCGCCGAGATCGCATTCGCCCGAACAGGCTACCAATCGTCTTTTGCTGCGTTTTCTGCACTGCCTGCTGTTATGCAAGCTCCGTGGTCCAGTTGAGCTCTTGGAGCTTTTCGTCTAAGGCTCGCAGCTCTTTGGCGTAAGTGTCCAGTTCTCGGCGCAGTTCGGGCACCTTCACCGTTGAAACTACTTTGATTTCGCTGCGAGAGTAGCGGTCGGTAAGATGACTCGCTTCGTTTAGAAACTCACGCATGACTTTGACTTTCAGGCCCAAGGCATCGCGTTTAGCCAGCATTTCGGTGATGGTTGCGCCATCGCAGATCGTTTGACTGTTGGTCATGTTAATACGGGACATGAGTTTTTCCAAGCGTGCAATGCAATCATTGAGCTCTTGGATGAGGTCGGCGGGATCTTCGGCGGGCGCTTCGCCTTCTTGCGCTCTAGCGTTGTTTGCCAGGCGGCTGGAAAGCTCGGCAATGCGTCTTTGCAGGTCAGCGCGCTCTGCGAGCGCTGTGGCAAGTTTCATGAAATCCCCTTTCTGCCGTTTGCCGGCAAATGCTGGCGTACTGTTTGGGCGCTGATTCAGGCGTTGTTCGCCTAAGCATCGAGCTCGCGCAAGCGCTTGCGCACGATTTGTTCGGCGCGTGCGGGCGCTTGCGGCGGAGCCCATTTAACATGCGAGTCGGCGCATGCAGCGCACAAGGCGTCAGCTGTTACTCGTTGCCCTCCAGGCGCTGAGAGCCCTCGAATGTGAAGCGACCCAGTTTCACGCCGCCCAGAATGTGAACATGCAGGTGAGGTTGCGTTGCGGCAGAGTCGGGACCGGTGTTGATAACGGAGCGATAGCCGGATTCACCCACGCCCTTGATCCTTGCGACTTCGGGCACAACCTTCCACAGCTTGCCCAAAAGTTCCTCGGGAACGTCATCTTGCAGGTTGGTGTAGTGCTTCTTCGGCACGACCAGCGTGTGGATGGGGCACTCGGGCTCAATGTCGTCGAATGCGAAGAAATCGTCGTCTTCGTACACGATGTTCGTGGGAATTTCGCGTGCAATCAGTTTGCAGAACAAGCAATCGTCCATGACAACTCCTATCTTTTGGTCGATTATTGCTGGTTATTTTACGCCTGGTTGGCGCGGGGAGTGTTGCGAAAGGAATAAAAGGAATAAAGTGTAAGAAAACTGCGAAGGAGAAGGCGGGCGGCGAGACGTGTGAGCAAGGCGCCTAAGCTGGACGGTCCATAGCGAACGCAGACGTGCGCGCCTGGGTGCGGCGTCGGGCGGGTGCAGCGTTAGGTTAAGGGCGCGAAGCAGCCACGCGGGCGCACGACGGACGCAGGTGCGGCCGCACGTGGGAGCGAAAGCTGTAGCGGTGCAAAATCCGCTTGTCGTGAAAAAGTAAGAAAAGGGAAACTTTTTTCGAAAAAGCTCTTGCACTGCGCGAGAAATACGGTATTATGCTCATTGTTAACCAAGGTTAACAAACAAAGCAGTTGGCGAAAATGCTAACCGGGGCAGTGGAAAGAGTCTCTTTGCAAACCTCCTCTCTCTTCTCTCTCCTCTTCATCCACTGCAAAAGATAAGCGGAAGCTCGATCCCTCTCTCAGAGCTTCCGCGTTTTTTGTTTTTGCTCGCGTTTTCTTCTTGCGAGGCCTTCTTGTCTCTATTGGTTTTGAGCCAGCAGTGGGCGGCAAAAAGTGAGGCTCGGCGGCCTTCAATGCAAGAAAAGCCACTGGAAACAGCCTTCTCGTAGTATACCTTCATCAATATCATCCTCGCTTCCAACAATAATTTGACCTGCGAAAACAAAAGATTACCCCACGGGGGTACTAGGCGCGCACGCACGTAGGGGCGCATTATGCGGTTAACGATGCGGGGCGCAATCGTCCCGAAAACCTATCGGAAAGGAAAAGGAGGAGGAACGAATGACTGAAGAGCAAAATGCGGCTGAAATGCAAGAAGCAGCCGAAGCTCAAGCATCGATCGACGCGCAAGAAACAGCCCCTGCGCAAAGCGATTCCCTGTCTGGAAAACCCTCGCCGAAGCGCAAAGTGAAGCGCGGCTGGATTGTTGCTGGCGTGGTGGCTGCGGTGATTGTGGTGGCAGGTGCTAGCATCTGGGTGTGGCCATGAAGTGGGTGTCCGACGATTACCCAATGACCCCCGACGGCACCTGCTGCGCCGAAAGCTACCTTCGACGAACGTTGCCATGCGATTGCCAACCAGTACGGGCTCACGCCGCGCGAGCTTGAGGTGTTCCAGATGTTGGCGCGCGGACGCGACCGCACGTATATTCAAGAGCAGCTTGTTGTTTCTCGCAACACAGTAAAAGCGCACGTCAAGCATATATACGCGAAATCGGACATCCATTCGCACCAAGATTTGATCGATTTGATAGAAAAGGGTTGGCGGTAAACCGAAAGAGGACAGGCGCGCCTATCGCAAGTGGTGTAGAATGTTTGCAACGATTAATATTTGGGTCGCTTTGGCGTTTGCGATTGTGCTGGTAGCACACGACGCGTTGCGGGCGCGGACGGTTGTGTTGCAATAGGGGGAATATTCATGGAAAAGATGTCCATGTCAATCGAGGATTACCTTGAGGCTATTGTTATGTTGGGCGGTACTACGGAACAGACGGTGCGTTCGGTTGACGTGGCGCGTGAGTTGGATGTTTCCAAGGCATCGGTGAATAAGGCGGTTGCTACGCTTAAGGCGCGTGGTATGCTTGACCAGCCTTTTTACGGCGATATCACGCTCACCGAGGAAGGCTACGAGTACGGGCAGGCGGTGCTTGAGCGTCATCATCTGCTTACGGTTTTCTTAACAGAGGTCTTGGGAATTCCAGCCGAGCGTGCCGAGGATGAAGCGTGCAAGATGGAGCATGCCATTAGCGACGAGTCGTTCAAGAACTGGAAAGCTTACATCAAAAAAGTGACGGGCAAGTAGCGTGCTTGTCGTCTGCTACTCGGTGTTATCCCTGTTAAACGGCATATATTTGCAGAGGGCGTATTAATGAGGCGCCTTTCTTATACGATTGAACCTGCCGACGATGGCCGCCAGGTTCAGGCGATTTTGCGCGAACGTCTGCATATGGGCAGACAGGGTATTCGTGCTGCAAAGTTCCGGGAAAACGGCATTATGCTTGACGATAAGCGTGTTTTTACGATTGATCGTGTTCGCGCAGGTCAAGTGCTTAGCATTGCAGTAGGGGACACCGATGATGCGCTGGCGGGGTCATCGGTTGTTGCTACGCCCGGACCGCTTGATATCGTTTTCGAAGACGACGATCTGATCGTGCTCAATAAGCCTGCGGGTGTGTCAACGCACCCTGGCCCCAAGCATGTCGATGACACGCTGGGCAATTTTCTCATGCATTATTTTCAGAGCACGAACCAACGGTGTTTGCTGCATCCCGTGCAGCGCCTGGACTGGGGGACAAGTGGGCTCATTGTGTTCGCAAAAAACGCCCATGCGCAGGATTTTTTGCAAAAACGCCTGCATACAGGCGACTTTTGCCGTCAATACCTTGCGTTTTGCCAAGGTGGGTTTTCGGAAGATTCGGGTATGGTGGATGCGCCTATTGGTTGTATTGGTCACACGTGGCAAACGGCGGCGGTACGCGAGGGCGGCAAGCCGGCACGCACCCATTATTGGGTAGAATCCCAGTCGATTGTTGACAAATTACCCCACCTTTTGTCAACAAATTCAGTCGCGCGTGTCCGCTTACAGCTGGAGACGGGCCGCACGCATCAGATTCGCATTCACATGAGTCATATCGGGCATCCGCTTTTAGGCGATGCCGATCACGGCGGCAGCATGGAACTGATTGCACGTCCGGCGCTTCATTCGGCGTTTCTGCAGGTGGAGCATCCGGTTACGGGGGAACTTATGACGTTCGAGGCGCCTCTGCCCAACGATCTTGCCGCTCTTGATGCGTTGCTGGTGTAGTTTTGCGCTTTGCGCTGTTTCGCGGAAATGCCAGAGGAGCGCTCTTCGTTGCCCTTGATGCTCTTCTGCCGTAGCTCAACCTTTCTGTTGCGCTGCTATCTCACGCTGAGCAATGCCCTTTGCTTCTTTCGCATGTTCCTTGAATCTGAAAATAGGAGGAAATATAAAAAAATTGCATTTCCTCCTATTTTTCTGAAACACATGTTGATCAAAATAGGAGAAATTCAGAAAAAATTAAAATTCCTCCTATCTATTTATGACAGAGATGCTCTTATTTGGCAGGATGACCCTCTAGAAGGGCTCTTTTTCTTGAAAATTGAGCGTATATATAGGAGGAAATCAAAAAATAATTGAAAATTCTCCTATACGACTGTTTTTTCAAGAGCAAAAATAGGAGGAATTAGCAAAAAAATTAAAAATCTCCTATTTCGCTCAAATAAATTACTGCACTTGCTAAGAGCAGGGGATAAATTGGCGGCGAATATCGTTACGCAGGATATTGCTTGGCTGCAGCATCTTCGCGGGCGGCGGTAAGGATGATGCCTTGCAAGATATCCGATTCGCTGGCAACAAACGCATCGGCGCCAGCAGCGCGTAAAACTTCCTGCTGGATAATAAGCCCGGCATTGATGACGCTTGCACGTTCAGGCTGCAAGCCCACACGATGCATTCTTTGGTCGAGCGTCTTGGCTGATAGTTCAGAAAACACCTGGTCGAGCCATTCTTTTGTTACGGTGTAACCATGAACGCGCTCGGAATCGTATGTTTCCATGCGCTCGATCATGGATACAATACTTGTGGCCGTACCCGCGACCGACACAATGTGCGCCGCGTGAAAACCCTGCTGCTGCATGTTCTGGAAATATGGTTCAAAAGCATCGCGCACCCATTGACGGCTTTCCTGAACTTGGGTACTGTCAAGGGGGTCGCACGTAAGGAAGCGCTCCGTCATGCGGCGGCATCCAATGTTGAACGAGTGCGCAAAATCGGGCTTTTGACCTGCGATTCCTGCGATAATTTCTGTAGATCCGCCGCCGATGTCGGTCACAATAATGGGCTGCCCTGCGAAATCCATTGAAGCGCCCATGAAGCTTAGGGTCGCTTCTTTCTCGCCGGGGATAACAGAAAGCGTGATTCCCATTTCCGCCAATCCTGCGGCAAATTCATTGGCGTTATTCGCGTCGCGGGCGGCGGACGTTGCCATGGCAATGATGCGCATGCTGCTTCTGTCGCTTGCGGTGCCAGTGTTTCTGATGCTTGCGTCCGTCGCATGTGCGCTACCGGCTGATTCGCCGTTTGAACTGGCGTTTTCGTAATGGGCGATAATGTCCAAAAATCCGCGCACGGCGCAAAAGACGCGCTCCATTGCCTCGGGCTTAAGAACGCCGGTGGCATCTACGTTTTCGCCAAGATTTGTGATGATAGCGCGCCTTGCCAAGGTTCGCACGCTACGCCCGTCTGTTTCCCCAACAAGAAGCCGGCACGTTACCGTTCCAATGTCGATTGCGGCATATCGTGTGAATTCTGCCTGGTCATCGGCGCGGTCGCAGGCGTTGTTCAGGGAGCGGGCCATGCGCTATTCAACTCCGAACAAGGGGTCAAGAATCACGGAATACCACGTTTCAGGGGCAGATACGCTGCCGCGTTTGATGTAGAGATTCGTGTCGGCCATGGTGCCGTCGTCGGGCAGGCCGTAGACCAAAACGGAATGCTCGCCTTCGTTCACCCAACCGTATTTTTCGTGCGCCATTTCCTCGATGCCGGTTTCAGACTGCAGGTAATCGCGCGTAGCGGCAAGATCGGCGTTGCGGTCGGTTACCGCTTGATACTCCGCGTTTACTTTGTCCAAGTGGCGCATTTCAGTGTAATACTGTTTTGCCGCCGGGTACATGAACGCGCCCGCAATCACCAGGCATGCGGCAACGGAAAGCGCAGCCACGCGACGGCGCGTGCCAAAAAGCGCACCAGTGATTTTCGAGAACAGATTTCCCGATGCGCCCTGTTTTTGCGCCCGCCCGGATCTACCATTTGCGGAGAAGCCGCCTGTTTGCGCATGCAATCCCGCTTTCTTGGCAGCGGAATCTCCCAAGAAACGGCTGGTCACAGCGTTGCTTATGCCACCTGCGGCGTTTGCAATCCAGCCCAGGATGCCAGTGTTTTCCTGACCCGCTGCGTGGGCTGCACGGTAGCCGCCCTGGCGTGAGATTGACGCGTTGGGCTGCATACGTTGAGCTCGGCGCTGAGAGGGCCCCATTTCTCCCTTGTACACTGCCGCGCGCGGACCTGCGTTTGCGGCAGCGGCCGCCGAGGCGGCGTCGCCGAATTGACGGTCAAACGCCCTACCTGCTTTTTCTTTGACGCGCTTCTGTTTTTTGTCGGAAAGCTTCTGCAGGAGCGTTTTGTTTTTCTTCGAAGCTTCGCCGCCTTGTGCGTCTCCGTCTTCCGCCTGCTCTTCTTCAGAAAGGAACTCGTCGTAAGAGAGAATGGCGGAGCGCGGCGAACTCTGTGTGCGCGTTGCGCGCACGTCACGGGGCGAACGGTTGCGTGTGTCAGATGCGCCGAAATCGCCGAAGCTGTCGAAGTCGTCGAGGCTGTCGAATGTGTCGAAGTCGTCGAACGCGAAGCGATTGTCGCGCGTCGAATGTGAAGTACGGTTGCCTGACGTGCGATTTTCATAGGGCACACGTTCGCTGCGGCTGCTGCTCGTGCTGCGGTAAGCGCGGGCGCTTCCTGTGCTGCCGCTTCGGGTGCTGTTTTCTCCGCGTACACTGCGACCGCGTTCAAAAGAACTGTTTCTGCTGGTGGAGCGCATGGTTCTGCCAGCGCTTGCGCTGTTGGTATCGCCAAAGCTGCCAAAAGAGCGGCTGCTCTGTGGGGGGTGCGCATAGTCCGAAAGGGATGCGGAAGGCATACGATTCGGCTCGTAAGCGAAATTGTTTCCCTGGCCGCCTTGCTGACTCCAGCGGTCAAAATGCCCCGCTTGATTTGAGCTGCTGTAGGCACGATTGCTCTGTCCGGCCTGATAGTTTTGGTTGTTCCGGCGATTATCGCGGGAGGCGACTCTTCCGTTTTCGCGCACAGAAGCAGAGCCGCGCGCTGCGCTGCCCCGTTTTGCGTCGTCGAAAGACAGAATGTTCGCTTGTCGCGTCAAGGAAAAAGCTCCTTTTTGCATTTTGCTTCGTTTTTGGTGTGTGTAATGCAAGAGCCTTACTAGCATAGCACACGAGTCCGTTGCAATGGTACGCGCTGCGGCGAAATCCATTCTTTTCTCCCTATTCTAGAAACGCGTGAGACAAGCGCACTTTATTTGATAAAATGCCCTGTGGCTGTAAGTGGGAGCGTGGCGGAATGGCAGACGCAGCGGACTTAAAATCCGCCGCCGCAAGGCGTGAGGGTTCGAGCCCCTCCGCTCCTACCAGGTTTGAAAATAGGAAAAAGACAACGGAACCATTGGAAAGGGCTTTCCTTCGGGGGCTCGAACCGATGAGGTGGAATTCCGTCAAGAAAACGTGCCAGTGGCACGTTTTTAGGAATTCGCCCGACCGAGCTTGCGAGGGAGGGGTCGGGGTTCGCGCAGCGAACGCCGGAGCCACGCTACTCCTACCAGGTTTGAAAATAGGAACCCACTTCCTTTTCGTCTTTTTGTTTTGCCCGCAATGAAGTCTTCGTAGGTCGCGACTTTTTCGAGATGAGCATAATATGAGCACCGACATCAACGATCTTATTTCTTTGAACGATAATCCTCCTGCCGATTTTCAGGAGTACCTTGATCAATACGCGGGTGTCATTGGCGATTTGGTGAACCGCTACATTCCGCATGGTGACCATCCTGATATGGATCGCTATTTGTATGGTCCCCTGATGAAGTACAGCAAGAATGGCGGAAAGCGTCATCGTCCGCTTATTGCTCTGGCGGGTTGTCTGGTTGTTGGCGGCGACATGAATAAGGCCATTAGTTCTGCGGCGGCTATTGAACACTTCCACACCGCTGCGTTGATTCACGACGACATTGCCGACGAGGCCGAGCTGCGCCGTGGCGAGCCGTGCCTGCATTTGAGCGAAGGCTTGGGTCTTGCCCTGAACATGGGCGACCTGGGACTTTCCCTGGTCAACGGCACAGTAATCAATGATCCTACGCTTGACGATGCCGTGAAAGTGCGTGTTGTGACCGAGCTCATTGAAATGACGCGTCGCACGATTGAGGGCCAGGCAATGGATATCGGCTGGGCGCGCGACGCTCGCTATGACATTACGCCCGAAGATTATCTGATTATGGCAACGCATAAGACCGCCCATTACAGCGGTGCGGTTCCGCTGGCCGTTGGTGCTATTGTAGGCGGTGGCACCGAGGCGCAAATCGAAGGCCTGCGCAATTTTGGCCTGGACACGGGCTTGGCCTTCCAGATTCAAGACGACTTGCTGAACCTTATCGGCGAAGAAGAGTCCACCAAGAAAGACTTCCGCAGCGACATCACCGAAGGAAAGCGCACGTTGATTGTGGTGCACGCGCTGCATCATGGCACCGAGCAGCAACGCGCCCGCCTGGTTGAGATTCTGTCCAACAAAGAGAAGGACCCGGATGTTCTTGCAGAAGCGGTGGATATCATGCAGGAAACGGGAAGCATTGAGTACGCGCGCAATTACGCGCAGAACCTGACGAGCATTTCCAAGAACAGGCTTCTGGGCGTGGTTGACCCCAGCTCCGCTCGTGACCTGCTTGTTTCCATGGCCGATTGGTTTGTGAATCGTTTGGATTAGCGTTATGGAAATCGTTCGTTTGCAACATACAGGAGCAGCCGTAGAGGACATTCAGCAGCGTTTGGTGCTGGCTGGCTTTCTAACCGACGCCGACGTTGATGGCGTCTATGGCGAAAAAACCGCTGCTGCGGTGAGTTCGTTTTGCCTTGCGCACGGCTTGCCGGCAACGGGCGAGGTCGATGAGAAAACGTGGTCTGCCCTGGTAGACGCATCGTATTCCATGGGCGATCGCACGCTGTATCTGCGCATGCCGTTCTTCCATGGTAACGATGTGCGCCAACTGCAACGCGCGTTGGGCGCGTTGGGCTTCGCGTGCAACGACGATGGCATTTTCGGCGCGTATACTGAAGCCGCGCTGCGCAAGTTCCAGCTGAACTTGGCGTTGTACGGCGATGGTATTGCGGGCGCGCAAACCTTCCGCGCCATTCGCAATCTGCGCCATTCTTGGGAAGGAAAACCTGCGGCAGTTCCTGGAGCTCATCTGGGATTTTCTCGTGCAGCTGATGTTCTGGGCGAACACACGCTGTGCCTTTTCGGTACCTCAAAATTCACCCGCAGCGTGGCAAGCCGCATGTCGAACCTTGCGCTGGCAACAAATCCGAACTCGCACATTGTAAGCGCTGATTCGCTGTTGGTGGCTCCCGATCAGAACATGTGCTTCGTGCATCTTGTTTTGCCGGGCGAAGAGCGTCCGGCGCAGCAAAAAGCTGTTCCCGTGGTTCAAATGGACGATGAAGAGGGCAGCTTGGCCTTGCGTATTGAGAACGCGCTGAATGCCGTAAAGGGTGATTCGCCGCGCCGCATTGCCATTCAGGTTCCCGGCGAAGCATGGGAAGACGCAGGCGAGGCGCGCGCTGCACAGCATTATGCGGTCACGTTGCTTGATGCTCTGTGTCTTGCGCTTTCCAACGAATAAGCCAACGAGCAAAATCAACAGAGAAACCTACGAATAAAAATCTAACGAATAAAACGGCTTCGTTTGCATTCCGTTCGCTTTCCGCCCAAAAAAAGATATAAGTTCTGCCGAAGAGGCAAGATGTTGCCTATATGTTTGTTTCCGCGGGTGCTTCCGCGCGTTTTTCACGCGTATAATGGAAGCATCAAAATGCGCGCTGCGCGTATGGTGCCTGTGCGCTACCCCCATCGAACAAGGAGGCTGCTTTATGGAAACCGAAAATCCTATGGAAGTTGAAGCACAGGTCGTTCAAGATGCGCCCGCCGCGCCCGCAGTAGAGAACACCATTACCGAATGGCAGCCTGACAAGGGGCTTATCCAGGTCAAGTCCACCAATGGCACATCGCTGGCGGACATCAAGCTTACTCCCGAAGAGCTGGCGCTCATTGATCAGCGCGCCACTGAAATTGACCTGACCGACAGCAACGTTATTGTCGAATTCGGCTCAAGCAGCCAAAAGAACATTGCGGACTTCTCCGATCATGCGCTTGAAAACGTCAAAACCAAGGATTTGGGCGAAGTAGGCGGCATGATTTCCACGCTGGTCACCGAGCTCAAGGGTTTCGACATTAAGGGCGAGGAAAAAGGCGGTTTCTTCGGGCTGTTCAAGAAGGCGCCGGCAACCATTGAGCGCATGAAGGCCAACTACGCCAAGGCAGAGTCAAACGTTGACAAGGTGTGCGATCAGCTTCAGGCGCATCAGAATCAGCTGAGCAAGGACATTGTGCTGCTCGACCACATGTATGACGCGAACCTGGATTATTACAAAGAGCTCACCATTTACATTTTGGCTGGTAAGAAGCGCCTTGAGGAAGAGCGTGCCGGCAAGCTGGTTGAATTGAAGGCCGAGGCCGACCGCACGGGTGCCGTGGAAGACGCCCAGCGCGCCAACGATTACGCGGGCCTACTTGACCGCTTTGAGAAGAAGATCTTCGACTTGGAGCTCACGCGCGCCATTAGCATTCAGATGGCTCCGCAGATTCGCCTGATTCAGAGCAGCGACATTGTGATGGTGGAAAAGATTCAAACCACTTTGGTGAACACCATTCCGCTGTGGAAGAACCAGATGGTTCTGGCCCTTGGCGTGGAAGACATGCGTCAGGCCACCGAGGCAACGCGTGCCGTTTCCGACATGACCAACGAGCTTCTGAAGAAGAACGCCGAAACGCTGAAACAGGGCACCATTGCCGTTGCCGAGGAATCCGAGCGCAGCATTATTGAGGTGGAAACCATTCAAGAGACGAATCAGAAACTCATCGAAACGCTTGAAGAAGTGCTGCGCATTTCTGCGGAAGGTCGCCAGAAGCGTGCCGATGCAGAATCTTCTTTGGGTCAGATCGAAGACGATTTGCGCGCAAAGCTTCTTGAGATTAAGGCATAGTGCCCGATAGCAAGAGCAAAAAGCAAGTGTGTTCAAGAGCCGCGGCCGATGTGTTGGCGGCGGCTCTTTGCAATGATTGCATCGAACGGAAAACGAACAGCAGGAGTTTTCATGGGGCTGATCCTTAGTTTGGTTGTGGCGCTTGTCGCAGTAGCGGGGCTTTCTGCTGGCGCTATCGCGCTTGGTCGTGCGGGGTCGAACGCCGAAAGGCGGCGACGCTTGCTTACGAGCGGCATAACATCCGAACAAGACACCAAACTGCGCCAGGCGGAGCGCAGCCTGAGTCAATCGCGCCTGCAGCTTCATGGGTTGCGTGATGCGCAGCTTAGAAACGAAGCCACAGTGGCTATCGAGAAGGCGAGCAAACTCATTGACGCCATGCGCAGCCAGCCCGAAGAGATTCGTCGTAACAATCAGTTCTTTGCGTATTACGTGCCCGCGCTTGATGTGGTGTTGAAAAAGTATTCGGCGCTTGAAAACAGTAACACGCTTGAGGATGACGATCTTCTGCAGAAGACCAAGGGACACATGCAGGACATGGCGCATGCGTTCGATTTGATGTACGACAACATGTATAAAGATGAAGCGCTTGATTTGGATGTGGAAATCGAAGCCATGAAGATGTCGCTTAAGCGTGAAGGGCTTTCCTAGCAGGGTATTTTCGTTTAATTGCATTGCTTGGAGTGGTAAGGGGTCTCTCGCGGTTTTGCGAAAGACCCCTTTTGCGTAGGTGATCTGCGTGGTTTGTGGGGATTACATGACTGGTGCGGTTTGTGCGGTTTGTGCGGACCGAACGACGCGCGTGCCTTGTGTGGTTCGCGTGGGTCGGACCTGCGTGCGCTGTGCGGTTCGTTGCGGATCGCAACTCGCGTGTGCTCCTTACCGTGCGACGGCGTGACGGCAAGCGCTTTGCGATGCACGCAATTTTGTACAATTCGTAGCAAACGTCACGTTTTATCCGTTTGCGATTGTTCTTTTTAAAAAAACACAGCATTTAGCGTTACTATAACGCTACTATTTTCGGGTTGCGTGCATGTTGAATTGCACCACAACTTGTCTATTGTATCGCTGGCATTCGTCGTTTGCTTCGCGCGTGGTATTTTGCGCGGGATTTTAACAGACGCGACGGACCGATTTTCAAGGGAGCGCCCATGAGTAATGCAGTTTCTGTCGTAACTAATGTAATGAAAAAGGCGTGCATCGCGTTCGTGCTTGTTGCTGCCTTGGTGGGGCTGACCGCAGCGATTGTCCCGCAGCGCGCTTACGCCGATTCCCCCACGTATACGATGTCGGTTGTAGCAGGTGAAGATGTTCCGAGCTCTGTTGCCCCTGGTGATACGTTTACGGTTTCGCTAGAGCTGCAAAATAACGGAAGCAGCCAGTACACTATGTACGCTATGTCGGCTACGGTGCGCTACAACACCGGCATGCTTGACGTTGCATCGTTGGATACGAATAACAGCATTGACGTTTATACGAAAGATGCCGGCGATGGTTGGACCGATGCCGTGTTGAATTTCAAGTCCCCCACACTTAAGGGTGTGACCTGGGATAACGGTACGCCATTGATGAATATTACGTTTGTGGCACGCGAGCAAGGCTCAACTTCTATGGAGATTCGCCGTGTGAACATCTCTAATTCTACGGGTATGGGAAGCTACGCCTGCACGTGCAATGATGTAGTGATTACTGTCTCTACCGCTTCGGACGCCGCGGCCCCTGTTGAGCCGTCCACAAGTGAGTCGGTTGGCACAACGGCAGGCGTGGAGGCCCCCGAAGCCGATCCCTCCACGCTGGAAGGTGTTGACACCTCCGACGAAATGACGGATGAGGAAAAAGCCGAGTACGAGGCCACGCGCAATGGTGAGCTGGCATCGGGCTCGTCTTCGGCATCGGGCGACAAAGCCTCCGTTGATGCCTCGAAAGATGGAAAGGCTGCGAACGGTCAGACGCCCATGATGCTGTATGTGCTGATAGGAGCGTTGGTTGTTGCCGTTATTGCTCTTGTTGCGGGCGTCATCGTGCATAAGCGTCGCAAGCAGGCAGATGACCAGAGCGGTCAGGCGACTCCGAAAGAATAGCGTGTAGTTTCTGATTATCCGAGCTGAAACGCCGGCAGCTGTTGGGGCCGTCGGCGTTTTTTATGAGCCGGAGCGAACGGAAGGCCGTTGGCACGTGGAAGGCCGTTGGCACGTTTGCGTGGGCCCTGAATACGAACCAACAAATGCGCCGCTTACACTTCTTCCGCGAACGCGTCGGGGCGGGCAAGCGCCTCTTGCTGTCGCAGCTGCGCAAGCTTCAGGCCGTTTTTCACGAACTCGGTGCCATAAGCGTGACGCACCGTGTGCGTATAGCGTTCATGGATGGCATCGGTGAACTTCCCGCGTTGGAAGGTCAAGCAGTTAAAGACCTCTTGACCTGCGTCAATGCTACGGAAAAACGCAATCATGTCATCAAGAACCTCAAGTGCTGCAGCGTTTACCGTGCAGGTGCGCCCGCCCGGAAAAATGATTTTCACCGTGCGCAAATCGTAGTGCGCAGCGTTCTTGAAGTTTTGAATTGCCTGGATTTGATCGGCGCGCGTGAACGGCTGAGCAGGCGTGCACGCAAGCCAAATCAAAAGAAGCTGCGAGAAGAAGACATCTTGCTCGTTAAGGCCCAAAGAATCGGTGGGGTTCAAGTCGAACATGCGTAGCTCAATGTGGCTGATGTTGCCCGCACGCAGGGAATCCAAGCTGTAAGCACCGCTTGGCTTCAGGCGAATAGGGTAATACAGCTCACTTGGATACATGATGTAGCCGCGATCAACGTATTGCTGAATGCTGTCGGCGTATCCTGCAGGGGATGAATAATCCAAAACAGGCGAGAAGTAATTCCAATAGCCCAGTTCAGAGCAACGAACAGTGCCCAAGCCGAAATAAAGATCGCCACCCGTGTTGCCTTGCTCCACAAACGAGGAATCCATAATGGGACTGGCGGCGGTGATTGCGCTCATGACCCATCCATAGGCAACGCAGCGTTGCGCCAGCGTAAGGTACAAGTCGTTTTTGTAAGCAGTGAAGGCTGCGTTTTCGTGAGCGTTGTTGGCATCGGCGGCGGGCGTGCTGCCAGCGTTGGTGTCTTCGCCGTGTTCTTCGCGCTCGCAGTCTTCGCTACCGTTGCTTGCTGCGAATTCACCCAGTTTGAAATCGCTCAGCTCAAAATCGCATTTCAGCAGCTCATCGCAGAATGAGTAATTGAAATGGATGCCGCTAAACGTCATTTTGTAGCGCCCGTATTGATTCGATAAATACTCACGATAGCTGGTTTTGCTTGCTTCTTCGCCATAAAACTGGGCAATAGGAATGTCATTTTCGTCGCGCAGATAAGGCGGGTTTGAAAACGGCCAGAGCATTTCCTTGGGGTTTTGCTGCGCCAGTTTGGTCTGCACCATCTTGTCGTAATGGGCAAGTTCCGCCAGCGCTTTTGCCGGCGAATGCTGCACGCCGGTATTTATTTCCACCTGGTTTTCGCTGAAGTCGCGCACGATGTGGGGGTTGTTGGGGAAGGGGTTGGGGGATTGCGCCAAAAAGCCGTCTTCGGTGATGCGCAGGGTTTCGCGCTCAAGGCCGAAATTGCCTTGAAAGAGCAAGGAACGCACTGTTTCGTTTTCAGCATGGATCATGCGAGGCCTTTCCATTTTTTGTTTTGGCTCATGGTAACGCAACGCGCGGATGGGGGGACGCGGCAAAAAGGAAGGGAAACCGTTTTGTGATATTTTTTCGCGGGTTTTACGTGTGGCTCTTCGTTGTGTAGATTCTGATTGCGGGCTCTATCAAGGAAAACTCGCCGTGCACCCAGCGGCTTGCGCACCTTTTTGCTTCCGCTGTTATGCCGTATACTGGCAGTATCTTTAGTGAAGTCCTTTGTTGAGGAGGGATCGTTATGTATTGCTCTCATTGCGGAAAGAAAAACGCAGACGAATCGTTGTTCTGCGTAGAATGCGGAAGTCCGTTAAGGAAAGCCGCAGTTGCAGGCGCTGCTCGACCTGCGGGGGCAACTGTTGGCATGCCCTCTGAATACGTTGTGCCCAAGGGGTGCGTTGGCCAGGCGTGGTCGGATATCACAAGCTCGCCAAACTGGATTAAGCGCGTGCTTACGCTTATGCTTATGAATTGCGTTCCCGTGCTTAACTTCTTTGCGGTGGGCTATGGCCTTCAATGGGGCGCTCAGGCGGCGAAAGGCGAACCGAAGCCGCTTTCCGCGGGCGCATTCAATAAGAAGACGTTTGTGCTTGGCCTGATTGTTGTGCTTCTGGATATTCTTCTTGCGGTGGCAACGATTGTCTTTGGCGTTCTGTCGTTCATTCCTATTTTGGGCGCGATTTTGCTTATTGCCATCAATCTTATGGCTTCGGCATTCTACGAGCTTGCTAAGATGCGTGCGGGTGTTACGGGCAAGCTTGGTTCTGCCTTTGATTTGTCGGAGTTGTTCCGCGCGTATCGAAAGAATTTGGGAGGTCTTTTCGCGGCAGCCATTGTTCCGAAGTTGATTTGCGGCGTTGTTATTGTTGTCATTGTTATCGTACTGGTGTTCCTTGCGGGCCTAAGCGGATACGCCGCATATACCGATTTTCTGGATTACGACTATAGTTACGGATATGGACATGGCTATTCGTATCCGGCGTATGGCGTTGGCTACTTAGGTGGCGCGGTTGCTCTGATAATCGTTGCCGCTGTGCTTGCGCTGTTTATCGATGGTTTGGGCATGCTGTGGGCAATGCGTGCTGTGGGTCACTGGGTGCATCGTAACGAACCCCAGTGGGCGAGCGAGGGTGCAAAAGACGCTGCTGCTCCTGCGCCTGTTGCTGTCAGTGTTCCCGTTGTCGGCGTTGCCGTTGACAATCCCGTACCGACGTCTGGCGCTAGTGCCGTTGCTGCGGCTGCTCCCACTGTCCCCGTTGCTGCTGCGCCTTCGCCCGTTGCTCCAGCCTCCGCTGCTCTCGCGCCCGGCGAGTCCGTGGATGCTCCGGCTGAGGTTGCTCCTGCTGCTGATGTTGCGGCTGTCCCCGTTGCCACTCCCGCTCCTGCTGCAGGTGAGCCCGAGGCGGGTGCCGGTTCTTCCGCAAGCCAGGGAAACGAAACCAAGGAATAGCGAAGCGACCTGCGGAAGCGTCTGAGGACCTGCGGAAGCGTCCGCGGAAGTTGCGCTTGCCTTGCATCGCCCTAGCGTGAAGGCGCAGGAGGTGAGCCACTGTGGGCCTTAGATGCTGCGCTAACTACCTAGCCGGGTTCATGCAAATCTGTTCAGAAATCACGAAGGGGTCCCGCAAGCGCGGAACCCCTTCTTTCGTACTGTCAAGCGAGTGCTTACCGGAGCCTTCGCCTATGCGCTAAGCGCTCGCCGCAAGTGCTCGCCAGCAGGTATTCACGTGCGAGCGCTTGCCAGTGTGCGCCTTCGCAGCGCACCCAGGCTGCTACTTCTGCGCCTTCGCCGTGCTTGCTATGTGCTTAATGGCCTTAACGGCAAGCACAATGGCCAGGACAAACAGCAAAATAGCTAGCAGCAGCTGAACAACGGGGGCAAGCGCCACACCCGAGGTCATGATGGCGCTCACTTTCGCCTGAGCGGTAAGGGCCAGCGATGTAAGCGTGACAAGAAGCATGAACACCATGGGGATGTAGAACATCTTGTTGTTGCGTCCGATGTTGCCCAAGAAAGAACAAACAGCCAGCAGCGCCAAGGCGGCAAGCAGCTGGTTTGCGGCGCCGAACAGCGGCCAGATAATGGCGTAGCCGCCCATGCCTAGACCAATGCCGGCGGCAACCGTGATGATGGTTGCCACGTAGGGGTTGGTCAGCACTTTGCGCCAGCCAATCTCGTTGGCAACGCTGGATTCATCGTCATCGGTAGTGAACATTTCCTGGAACATCATGCGGCCAATACGGGTTGCCGTGTCCAAAGAAGTCAAGCAGAAAGCGGAAACCGCCAAAATAAGCAGGGAGTATGCAATTGAGCCTGCGTGGCCGCCGATGCCTTCCAGACCGGGAATAACGCCGATCATGCCCGAAAGACCGCCCGCGAAAATCTGCGTAGGCGTGGCATAGGTGCCGCTCACCGCGCCTTGCCACACGTAAGCAACGGCGCACAGCGAGATAACAGCCAGCAGGCACTCCAAAAGCATGCCGCCGTAAGCGATAGGCTGCGCCTGCGCCTCTTTATCCAGCTGCTTGGACGTGGTGCCCGAAGAAACCAACGAATGGAAGCCGGAAATTGCACCGCATGCAATGGTTACAAACAAAGCAGGGAACAGCAGGCCGCGGCCACCGAACACTTTGGCATCGGGATAGAGCGTGGTGGTGTCGAATGCGGTGAAAGCGGGAACTTCTGCAAAAGACGTGTTGCCGAAAATAGTTGCGCCAATAATGCCGATAATTGCCAGCACAATCATGCCGTACAGCAAAAAGCTGGACAAATAGTCGCGTGGCTGCAGAAGAATCCACACGGGAGCCACCGAAGCGATCAGAATGTAAATGCCCACGACAATCATCCACGTGTTTTGGTCAATGCCGCCCAGGAACGGGAAGTTGTAGCCCACGGCAACAATGACGGCAATAACGGCAATCGCGCCCAGAATCATAACGGGACCAGGCACGTTGCGGCTACGCGTTACAATGCCCCAAATAACGGCAACGGCAATGAAAAGAACGGAAATGGTAGCTGTGCGCGCGTTAGCGATATTCGTGCCGTCGGGATCGGCGAACGTACCTGCCACGATCGAGGCAAAAGCGGCAACAACCAGCACCAACGTCAAAAACGAGAACACGCAGAACAACTTTTTTGCGGACTCATCGATATTAGCCGCAACAACAGCAGCCAGCGTTTGACCCTTGTGGCGCAACGAGGCAAACAGTGCGCCAAAGTCGTGCATGGCGCCAATGAAAATGCCGCCGATAAGAACCCACAGCAAAACGGGGACCCAGCCAAAAATTGCAGCCTGAATAGGGCCGTTGATGGGGCCGGCTCCGGCAATGGAAGAAAAGTGGTGGCCGATAACAACGTAGGGCTGCGCCGGAACGTAATCAACGCCGTCTTCCAGGGCGTGGGCAGGGGTTTCAATAGAGTTGTCGATACCCCATTGTTTGGACAGCCATCCGCCATAGCAGATATAGCCTATGATCAGGATAACTGCGGCGATGACCAGCATGATCAAAGCGTTCATGAACTAATTACCTCCTTCTGAACAAACCTTTCTTGCTGCTTCCAATGCCAGCATTCGCTTCAAGCGCCGCCCGCATTTCTTTTCCAGCAGCATTAGTGAGAACGCACTGCGACGAAAGGTCCACCGCAGCCAGGCGCAAGTCCGCCCAGCCACGCAGTCCAAAGCTGAACTCCTTATGGAAACGGGCTTTGCGAATTGCCTTTTTCGCATCGTCGGTCACCGAATCGGCCACAATGACAAGCGAGATATAGCTGCTCATGTGGTCGGGAACAGGGTCAACTTTCTTCAGTGCCTGAGTGGTCATGAAATCAATCCACTCAGCCACATCTGTTGCAGAAAGCGTTTCGGTTGTCTGAAAGAAGAGATATTCGTGAGCATCCACTTCCCAAAGTTTCGCTCGCTTGGTTAGAACATACTTCTCTCCATGCGAGTGAAACTCTGCAAAAGCAGGAAAGATACGGTTGGCATATTCGTAATCAGGGAAAACGTTGAACCAACCTTCGTGTGCCAAAATGAGCTTTTTGAGCACGGTTGCGCGATTGTTGTCGCGGGTTGTTGAATCGCAATTGTCGCTGGTCGTTGAACTGTTTGCGCTTGTACTTTGACTGCCTTCTGGGTCACTTTCACCAGACACCGGCGCACCTCCTTTCATCGCAAGTGGTGTTTTTTTAGCACAATACCTACCCACAGGCTATGAAAATTGGGTAAAAAGTAACGTCAAGGGGTATAAAAGGTAGGAATATTTATGATTTACCTGGTGCGGTAACGCAAAAGCTGCGAGATTTTTTCGCTACGACCACGTCAATGCGGTAAACTGGGAAGTTACGAATTACGATACATTGACGAATCCGAATCATCAATCGCAAAGAGGGTGTTATGGCTATTCAGGCCCCGGAAGGCACAAAAGATCTGCTTCCCGATGAAGAGCTGTTCTGGCTGGATTTCCAGCAGTGCGCGCGGGAAGTTTTCGGCACGTATGGGTATCTGCCCATTGAGGTGCCAACCATTGAGCAAACCGAGTTGTTCGTGCGTGGCATTGGCGAAGCGACCGACGTTGTTTCCAAAGAGATGTTTGCCACGTTTTCAGGCGAGAATTTGAAGAAGCTGCTGGACGGGCAGTCGCTGAAGAGCAAAAGCCGTCTGTCGCTGCGTCCCGAAGGCACGGCCGGCGTGGTGCGCGCAGTGGTGCAGCATGATTTGGTGCCGCAGGGTGCAGCTGCCGTGAAGTTGATGTACGCGGGCCCCATGTTTCGCGCCGAGCGTCCGCAAAAAGGCCGCTTGCGCCAGTTTCACCAGGTAGGCGTTGAATGCTTGGGTGCCGAAGAGCCCACTATCGATGCCGAAGCCATTATCATGCTCATGCGCTTTTACGAGAAGGTGGGCATTCCGGCGGATAAAATGACGCTGCTGATCAACTCCATGGGCTGCGAGAAATGCCGTCCGGCGTATCGCGATGCCGTGCGTGCCTACATGGACGAGCATGCCGATGAGCTGTGTGAAACGTGCAACACGCGCAAGGAAATCAATCCGCTGCGCGCCTTCGACTGCAAAAACGCGGGCTGCGCGCACGTAATGGAGGCGGCGCCGAAGATTTCCGATCATTTGTGCCCCGATTGCAAAGCGCATTACGACCAGGTGAAAGCGTACTTGGAAGCTGCGGGTGTGGCGTACCAGGAAGATGCAAAGCTCGTGCGCGGCCTGGACTATTACACGCGCACCGTGTTCGAGGTGCAAGTTGATGACGGTCTGGGTTCGCAAAACGCCATTGGCGGTGGCGGACGCTACGACAAGCTGGCCGAAGAAGTGGGCGGAAGGCCTACGCCGGGTTTGGGATTTGCACTGGGTTACGAGCGTTGCGTTTTGGCGCTTGAGGCCGCAGGCAAGGAATTCCCGAAGGCCGCACGCTGCGACGTGTTCATTGCCTGCGTTGATGAAAGCGTGCGCTTGACGGCATTCCGCTTGATGCAGGCGTGCCGCGATGCGGGTGTGGTGGCAGAAATGGACCACCAGGGCCGCAGCCTGAAGAGCCAGTTCAAGCTGGCCGATAAAACGGGTGCGCGCATCATTGCCATTTTGGGTCCCGATGAGCTGGAGCAGGGCCAGGTGAAGTTGCGTAACATGGCAACTCATGAAGAAAAGCTGGTCAAATTGGAAGATGCAGTTTCAACTTGCGTGGCAAGCGAGTAAAATAAACGTTTGCCTTCGTTGATGACTCGCAGCTTGGTTTGCGACCATGGTTTGCGGCTGGGCCTGCCGTTTGGCGCGTGGTCGAAGCGGGGTCGGACAAGCCAACCGGACGCATGACTGGCCCGTGCCAGATGAAGGTGTTTTTCGCGGAGCGAATCCGCAAGAGTGTTGAACAAAGGGGCTTTCGAGCCGCTTCGCAGTTATAAAGGAGCAGGAATGACCGATTTCAAAAATGAGTACTGCATGCACACCGCCACTTGTGGCGAGCTGCGCAAAGAAGACATTGGGCGCGAAGTTGTGCTGACTGGTTGGGCGTGGCATACGCGCGACCACGGCGGCATTATCTTCTGCGACCTGCGCGATCGCGATGGCTATACCCAGGTCATCATTGACCCCGATTGCGTAACCGCCGATGAGTTCGCCATCGCCGAGCATTTGAGCCGCGAAGACGTTCTGAAAATCACGGGTAAGGTACGCGCTCGTGGCGAAGAAGCCGTGAACCCGAACATGCTTACGGGTGAGATTGAAGTGCTTGCTTCGTCTATCGTGATGTTGAACAAGTCTGTTACGCCGCCGTTCGAGATTGAAGACGGCATTGCCGTTGCCGAAGAAACGCGCATGAAGTGGCGTTATATGGATTTGCGTCGCCCCGAGATGTACGCCGCCATCAAGCTGCGTCACGTTGTGGCTCAGGCTATGCGCAAGGCACTTAATGAGCGCGATTTCGTTGAAGTTGAAACGCCTATCCTGGCAAACAGCACGCCGGAAGGTGCGCGTGACTACATTGTGCCCAGCCGTCCGAACCCCGGTAAATTCTACGCGCTGCCGCAAAGCCCACAGCAGTTCAAGCAGATGCTTATGGTTGCCGGCATTGAGCGCTATTATCAGATTGCACGCTGCTTCCGCGATGAGGACCTGCGCGCCGACCGCCAGCCCGAGTTTACCCAGGTAGACATTGAGATGTCGTTCGTCGAGGGCGAAGACGTCATTGATATGATGGAAGACGTGATGAAGGAAGTGCTGGCTGCTGCTGGCGTTGAGCACGAGTTCCCGCTGCAGCGTATGCAGTGGTCCGAAGCAATGGACCGCTTCGGCTGCGACCGCCCCGACATCCGCTTTGGCATGGAGCTGGTAAACCTGACCGACATCGCGCGCGGCTGCGGCTTCGGCGTTTTCGCTAAGACCGTTGAGGCAGGCGGCATTGTGAAGGCTATCAACTGCAAGGGCGCGGGCAACTGGAGCCGTGGCGAGATTGAGAAGCTTGCCGAAGTTGCTGCTGCGAATGGCGCTGCTGGCATGGCGTGGATTGCGTTTACCGATGCCGATACCGAGATGAAGGGCAAGAGCCCCATTATCAAGTTCTTGGGCGATGAAGTATATGGCCAGATCAAGCAGGCAATGGATGCTCAGCCGGGCGACTTGCTGCTGTTTGCTGCCGATAAGCCTGCCACGGTTGCTGCCGTGCTTTCCGCGCTGCGTCTGACCATGGCTGACCGCCTGGGCGTTGAGCGCAACGGTCACGCGCTGTTGTGGGTAGTGAACTTCCCCATGTTCAAGTACGACGAAGAAGAGAAGAAGTACGCTGCCGAGCATCATCCCTTCACGCATGTGCTTGAGGAAGACCTGGACAAGATTGAGACCGACCCGCTGTCCTGCGGTTCTTATAGCTACGACATTGTTATGGACGGCTATGAGCTGGGCGGCGGCTCGATTCGTATCCACAACGCCGAAGAGCAGAAGCGCGTTTTGCGCCGCTGCGGTGTGTCCGAGGAAGATTTGGACATTAAGTTTGGCCACTTGATCCACGCGCTTGAGCTGGGCGCTCCGCCTCATGGTGGCATTGCGTTGGGTCTGGACCGTTTGGTCATGCTGCTTGCGGGCAAGAACTCCATTCGCGACGTTATTGCCTTCCCTAAGACGTCCAGCGCATCGGATCTGATGACGGGAGCACCGAACCAGGTGACCACGCGTCAGCTGAAAGAAGTGAATCTTTCTATTCTGTAGCGAGAAACTTTGCTATGATTTGCAGCGAGTTGCGTATAAGCGCTCGCGGCAATAGGGAGCATGAACGAAACGCGGTTACAGTGCGAAGGCACTGTGAAAGCGAAGCAAATAAAAGCCCGTGGTTGCGACTGCGGGCTTTTTTATCGAGTGGGTTGAGCACGGGCGGAATCGGGCGGTGCGCCGGATTTTGCTAGAAAAGGAGAACGAACCGATGAGCAGCGAACATATGGAGTGCTCGAAGTGCGGTGGCACGATGGTCTTGGACGAAGACCACATTATGTTGGTTTGCCCGTACTGCGGAAACAGGGAAGCGCTTGACCCAATGACTGCTTCGCGCTTGGAATCCAAGGAGGAAGCGGCTGCGCAAAAAGCAGCCGAAGCAGCCCAGAAGCGCAAACAGAACGCTCGAAATAAGGCTGTTGGCCAGGCCATGAGTCGTGCCAAGAAGATTGTTTGCGGCATTGTTGTTGCATTTGTGCTGCTTACTGTTATTGGCTGCATTGCAAACATGATTGAAGACAAAAGCTGGGAGGCTGAGCAGCAGCAGCGCTTGAACTCCACGTACACGTGGCCAGAATCGGGGCTTGCCACTATGCTTCCGAAGCCTGACCAGGAAAAAGGCTATATCTATAGCGCAACATCTTTCTTCGAGATTGATCTTTTATGTGAAACGGGTACCGAATGGACCGATTATGTGGCTCGCTTGAAGAAGGCGGGATTCGATGTTGATGCAACAACGTCGTCATCGGGTTATACTGCATACAACAAAGATGGCTATCGCGTTTCTGTTTACTATTACCAGTACAGCACGCCCGCGTATATGGAAGTTCATATCGATGAACCCCTGGTACCTGTTGCGATTTCGTGGCCGAAGGTGGGTGTTGGTGCGCTGCTGCCCGAGCCTCCTTCGCTGATGGGCACCATCCAGAGCGATCGAGAAGATTCGTTTACGGTCGTTATTGCGCAGATGTCCCGTGCTGAGTTCGATGCATATTGCGCCGAATGCATTGCCGCCGGGTTCAGTAAAGATTACAACCGTCAGGACACGACGTTTTATGGGTATGACAGCAATGGCAACTATCTGAGCCTGGAATA
>CAKUOV010000016.1 GCA_934670115.1 uncultured Eggerthellaceae bacterium | reverse complement strand
TCGAACCCACACATATGGCACCAGAAACCACTGTCCTACCATTAGACGACACCCCAACTTGTTCGTTGAGCTCGCAATCGGTGTTGCAAACGCGAGAAAGTATATTACCGATACAGAAGCGTTCCGTCAAGAAGAAATTTCGAATTTGTGAAAGATTTTTTGACGGCTAGAAACGAGAAAGGGAAATCGCCTGACAAAGCGGCAGCGTCACCAGAACACACCCTTCTTCAAGCGACACGGAAGCATCGTTACCAATCAGCTCGTTTGAAAGACCCAACGAGCAGCAATTCGTCAAATCGCCACCGCCAAGCTCGTATTTCATTCCCTGAATAGTCACGCCGCGCGAGCAATCCGAAAGAGAAATCACCGAAACGGTGCGCTGTTCTTTCGGCAGCACGCAAAAATCGGGGCCCTGATCTGCGCCCAGCATCAACAACCGATGACCACCCGGCATGACAACAAGCTGCGCAGTATCCGAAATCCCCCGCACCGCTCGATGCATTCCCAACGCAAACCCCGCCATGGTCTGTATTGCCGCAAACGTGTGATCAAGCCGTCCCGCAAACGCTCCATACACCGAAACGGAATCGATATCGTTATCGGCGCACCAATCAAGGGCCAGGCCTAAATCGCTATCATCTTTTTCCTCGGGAAAACGCACCGTAGGAATGCCGCTTGGAACAAAACCCAGCGAATCGAAATCCCCCACAACAAGCGTTGGCATCACGCCAATTGCCTGCAAATGGGAATATCCCGCATCAACGGCAACGATGTCATCATAGGGATGCTGTTCATGAAAACGAAGAAACGCTGCCGCGTTGAACGAGGAAGCAGCGACCAAAGCAGCAGTCCGCACGATCCTTCCCCTTTCCATGACGCTTCAGTCAGAAGAAAATGAGTGGGCCTGTAAGCCGGGTTCTGTCGAGAGCGATCATTTATCTTGCACGCATGTCGCCATGCGCCTTATCGCGCGCAACCCGAATGCACGGTAGGGCGGCCGTATCGCACTCCTATTTGCGCTTGCTCCAGATGGGGTTTACCAAGCCGCTGCATTGCTGCAACGCTGGTGCGCTTTTACCGCACCGTTTCAGCTTTTCTCGCAGAACAAGTCTGCGGGAGTCTTCTTTTCTGTGGCACTTTCCGTCGGGTCACCCCGCCCAGTCGTTAACTGGCATCTTGCCCTAAGGAGCCCGGACTTTCCTCACGCCAAGGCGCGCGATCGCTGAGCCCACTCAAGGTGCGTATTGTATCAAAATATCGAAGACGCAAGCACTCACGCCGCAAAAAACGCGAAATCACGGCGGAAACGCAGCAGGAAAACTGCGAGAAAGCACTCCCCCATGCCACCGCAACAACAAAAAATTACAGCAAAGGAAGCGAGCTCAGCCATTCCTGAACAGCATCACTCGTGATTGCATTCGCGCTGATAGAAAGCTGTTTTCTGCGCGCTGTATGACCCGAAACCACTTCGACAGCCGTTTTCGGCACACCCAAAGAAGACGCCACCGCTTTGCACACTGCTTTATTCGCCTTACCGCCATCGGGCGCGGCCGTTACCCGCACGCATACAGCCTGGACCCCGTCTTCAAAGACTTTGCGGCCCATAACTTCGTCACACCCCGAGCGGGGCGTGACGCGGACGGTAATGGTTATATTTGATTGCGTGGCAGCCATTAATCGATGTCGTCAAAACCAAAATCGTCATCGGTGTCGCCAAAACCCGAGAAGTCTTTTTCCACCACAGACGGGCTGGGCGTTGCAGCAGCGACAACAGGCTGGCTTGCCGGAACAGCAAACGCGGGAACGTACTCATCTTCTTTGCGAGAAACCGGCTGAACCGTCTGCTTCGTAGCCGCAGGCGTCGTAGCAAAACGACCATGAGCGCTGTTCTTCACGCGCTCTTCGGTGCTTAAGGCGGAAAGCTTGCTCGTAGCATCGGCAATAAAGTTCTTCAGCATTTCCTGGTAGCCGGAACGCACTTCGTCGCGCTCGTCTTCCAAGCCGTCAATTGCCTGCTCAACCTGCTCACGCTTCTCGTTTGCCTCGTTGATGATCTCGGCCGCCTTGTCCTGCGCCTGGGCAATGATCTGGCCAGCCTGAACTTGCGCATTCGATACAATTTCATCGGCATTGCGCTGCGCGACAATGAGCACCTGCGCAATAGCGCTTCCATCGGCCTTTGCATCGGAAAGCTGCGCCTGCAGATCTGCGATAAGGGCGTCTTTTTCCGCCAAAACCGATTCATCTACGCTCGACTCGATGGTAACCACTTCGGGCTCGGTCTGAATCGGCTTGTCAAAGCCTGCAAAAACGTTATCGGCGTCGGCCAGCTGGCCTTCAAGCTCTGCAACGTGGCTGTTCAGAATATCGATTTCATCGGACACATACTCCAAGAAGTCGTCAACCTCTTCGACTTTATAGCCATTTTTGCTGATGGTAAAGCCTTGGTTTTGAATATCGGTAGAAGTAATTGCCATTTTTTCGTCCTTTCGAGGTCGGCCGGCAAACTATTACAAAAGAAAGAGAAGCATGCGCACAACAAAGCGCACCACAAATTGTAATACAAATAGAGCTACGATAGGACTGATGTCGATCATTCCGCCAATCGGGGGAATGAATTTACGGAAAATACCCAAAAAAGGATCGACGATTTTGGACAACGCGTCACGAATGTCCGCAATAACGCCCGTCGCAACAGGAAACCAGGTCATAATGCAATACGCCAGGATAATCCACGTATAGATATCCACGGCGGCATAAATGAGCCGAATAAGCGCAGTGATCACGATAGAGCTCCTAACTCAAGGGATCGCTTGGTAGCCGCAGCTACCCCTTTATCAATAACTGAAGAAAAACCGGCCTCATTCATAGCGTCAAGCGCGGCAAGCGTTGTGCCGCCTGGGCTGCATACCGCCTTGCGAACCGCTTCGGGCGTTTGCTTCGTTTCAAGCAACAGCTGAGCGGTGCCGAAAACAGTCTGCAGAGCCAAACTCTGCGCTAGATCAAACGGAAGCCCCTGCTTCACGCCGCCATCGCGCAGCGCCTCAACGAACGCGGCAACATACGCAGGACCCGATCCACTCACGGCGCACACGGCATCCATAGCGGTCTCTTCAACAACAACTGCACCACCCAAGCACGCGAACAAGGCACGCACGAGCTCAACATCGCCCGCCGATGCTCCCCCATCGCCCACAACAGCCGTCATGCCAGCGCTCACCAGAAGCGGCGTGTTCGGCATGGTGCGCACAACGCGTGCGCCTTCGGGCAGAAGAGAGCGAAGCGTTTGTGTGGTAATACCAGCAGCGATAGAAACGAAAAGCGGCTTCTTTTCTGCGGCACCCGCACTTGAAGCGCCGCCGAAAACGGGACATGCCCGAAGCGATGCCGCCACCGGGGGCAAAACTTGCGGCTTCACCGCAAGGATAACCACATCGGGTGTATCGGAAATAAGGCTTCCGTCTTCTACACACGAAACGCCGTATGTCTCTTCCAGATACGCACGACGCTGAGCTCCCGGATTGGCAACCTCAAAACACGTTGCACCGAGCGCGCCCGCAGGCTGCTCTTGAGAGCGAATGAGACCGGCCATAATGGCCTCGCCCATTTTACCGCCGCCAATCAGGGCGATTGTTTTGACTGAATCACATGACGCGCTCATGCTACAGAACCCCTTGATTCTTCAAATCCTGCAGCTCAGCAGCGGAAAGCGCATCGCCCACGCAAATAGCGAAAACCTTGTTCCCCACGCAATCAACGCGTGCATCGAAAGCACTCGCAACGCCAAAAGAGAAGTCCAGGATGCGCTTCGAAAGCGCCTCTTGTGTGGCCGTCAAACAAAGCACGGCAACGTCGCCGGTGCGCACCGTTTTTGCCATGCGAGCAACATCACCATACGCCTGAGGCTTCAAAACCGTCAAAAGACGCGGAGCCGGACCCGATGACTGACGTGCGGATACCGCCGAAAACGCTTCGTACGACAAACCTGCAGGACGCAGCGTGGGCTGCTCAGACAACGGTGAAATCACCGCCGGCTTCTCGGGAACTGGTTGAGGCTCAGCGGGCTGCGAGAAACTATCTGTTGTGGGCGTGAACAGCGAATTCAAGCCCTCCGAACGCAATTCACGCGACGGCGTTTCAAAATCAAACGCGCTACGGTCAGCGGATGCACCTTCGGACGCATGGGAATTCCAATCGGAATGCGTGTCAATGTCGAGCTGCGTGTTGGCACGCACGTCATCGATGGAAACCAAACGGGGACGAGTTACCCCACCGGAACCAGACTGGCGGTCATATGAGGAACGGCTCGAACGGTCATCGTATGAATCCCGCGAGGAATTGCGGCTTGAACGATTATCGTAATCGTTGGCGTACGAGCCCCGATTATCATACGAATCGTAATCGTCGTAGCTGCCATCGTCGTAATCGTCGTAGCCAGCGTCATCGTAGTCGTCGTACTCATCGTAGCCGTCGTTATGGTAATCGTTTTTCGATCCAAAACCCAGCTTCGACTTAAGACCGTCAAACATGCCACCCTCCGACGATCCGATTTTTGGAAGTTCCATAATGCCACCTAATTAATCTGGGCGCAGCACGCCACCGTCACACCTTGATCAAAAAGCTATTCCGTAAAGGAGTCGCTGAAAATCGCACGACCCACGCGAATCATTGTTGCACCCGCAGCAATGGCCTCGCGCCAATCTTCGCTCATCCCCATAGAAAGCTCCGTGAATGTATCTGAATCATTTTCCCCTATTTCCTGGCGAATCTGGCGAAAAAGAGACGCTAAACCCGTAAATGTTTCGAAAGCGATATGTTTGTCGCCTTGGGGAGCCATAGTCATAAGGCCGCGCGGGCGCACATGAGGACACGAAAGCGCAACCTTTACCAGCGCAAGCGCATCCGCAGGCGCACATCCGCCCTTCGATTCTTCGCCCGAAACATTAACTTCAATCAGGACATCCTGCACCTTGTCCAACTTTGCGGCAGCTTTCTCGATAGCCTGGATATGATGCTCTTGATACACTGAGTGGATAAGGCAGGCATGCTGAACGATATGCGGAATAGCGCGCGACTGCACGTTGCCAATAAAATGCCAGTTTTCCTGGGGAAACGCTGCCGCTTTTTCTTCAAGGCACTCGGGGCGGTTCTCTCCGAAGTCATGATCGCCTGCAGAAATTGCCAGCGCAACTTCCGGCACTCCCACAGTCTTCGACACCCCAATAAGCAAAACCTCGTGCGGATCACGCCCCGCCTGCTTGCATACCTCGTCCACTTCTTGGCGAACCGTACGATAATTCTTATCTGCGCTCATCTCTATCTCCTTATCCCGAAAGCACCCTGGCGCCCGCAGACACCACCGCTTGCTCTATATGAGAACAGCTGATCGCCGTTGCATACCGTGCACTCATCTGCATAAGCCACTCGCCGGGGGTCAAGGCCTGCCCGCTGGGCATCGGCAGCAACAGCAGCGGCAAGATCAACATGTCGCCCGTCCAACAATACCGCAGAACCATACGCTTCACTAAATTGTCGCGCAATCTCTGCGGAAACTTCGAAACACGAAGCGCAGATATGAGGGCCAATGTAAAGGTTATAGGAAGCCGCACCTACATTGAAGCCCGCTTTTTCGTCTTGGAGCGTCATTTCGCGCACGGCTTTCCCCACGATGCCCGCCAACGCTCCACGCCACCCCGCGTGGAGTACCGCGAAACGTCCCGAAGGAGACACGACAATCGCGGGAAGACAATCGGCGAAGCAGAGGAGCGCTGCTTTTTCAGGAACGTCAACGATAACGCCATCGGCCCCTTCTGCTGCTTGCTGCGCATACGCACCCCACGCTTCCGAACTGCCACAATCCACCGTAACCAAGTTCGTGCCGTGAATCTGGTTCGGCACCAGCACAGGCGCCTGGGAAAAACCCAGCGCATCAAGAAGAAGCTGCCTGTTTTGAGCTACGGCGAACGCATCATCATTCACGTGCGTCGCCAAATTCAGCGAATCATAAGGCGACTTGCTTACGCCGCCGAAGCGCAACGTAAACCCGGCATAAACGCCAACAGACGACGCAAGGGCGTCGTCTGTCAGAAAAGATATGGCATTAACCGTATGCTGCTCCAAATGCGGATAAGGCAGCCGATTCAGGCACGCCATAGCGCATCACTTAGCGCTGGCGGCGCAGGAAATCGGGAATGTAATCCTCGTCGGCGAAGCGGTTAGCGTTTGCAGAATAGCTGCTGGTAGGCGCGCCGTATGCGGGCGTGCTGGCCGCAGGTTTTGCCGCAGCGGTGTTTGCATACTGCGACGTGTACGATGAGGTTGCTGCCGGCTTAGCAGCTGCCTGCGTGTTGTACTGAGACGTGCTGGCCGCGTACGAAGGTTCCGTGGACGAGAACAGGTTCTTGTTGGAGAAGTCCATGGAGGACTGGCTTGCCTGAGACTTGAAGCCCGTGGCAATAACGGTGATGCGCACGTTGTCTTCCATGCGCTCATCGATGATCTGGCCGTAAATGATGTTGGCGTTCTCATCGGCGCAAGCCTCAACGGTACGAGCTGCTTCGTCAACTTCCGCAAGCGTAAGATCGGGACCGCCCGCAATAGAGAACAGCACGCGCGTTGCGCCGGCAATGGAAGCCTCCAGCAAGCTGGAGTTCGTTGCCTGCTGAGCGGCTTCGAGCGCACGATTCTCGCCTGAAGCAATGCCAATACCCATCATAGCGGTGCCGGCATCCTTCATAACGGTGCGGATGTCCGCAAAGTCAAGGTTGATCAGACCCGGAATGGTAATCAGGTCAGTCACACCCTGGATGCCCTGGCGCAGCGTATCGTCGGCAATGCGGAACGCATCAATCATGCTGGTCTTCTTCTCAACGATCTCAAGAAGACGATCGTTCGGAATAACGATGAGCGTGTCAACCTTTTGAGACAGCAGGTCAATGCCCTGCTCTGCCTGGTTGCGGCGCGTGCGGCCTTCGAACGAGAACGGCTTGGTAACAATGCCCACCGTAAGAGCGCCAATTTCCTCACGGGCAATCTCGGCAATGATAGGAGCAGCGCCTGTACCCGTGCCGCCACCTTCGCCTGCGGTAACGAACACCATGTCAGCATCGCCCAAAGCCTCGCGGATCTCTGCGCGGCTTTCCTCGGCAGCCTGGCAGCCAATCTCGGGGTTCGCACCCGCGCCCAAACCACGCGTCAACTCTTCGCCAATGTGAATCGTGCGATCGGCATTGGACATAACCAAAGCTTGATTGTCGGTGTTGATGGCAATGAATTCAACGCCTTGAACGCCTGCTTCGACCATGCGGTTCACCGCATTGGTTCCGCCGCCGCCTACGCCGACGACCTTGATTACTGCCAAGTGCTCGGAACCCGTCATGTTCATTTGTTTCCTCCAGATATATCTCGTTTATGCCGTGAAGCACAATCTATTAGCAAACATAGCTAACTGATAATTTTACACAATGCAGCTCAGTTTGCAATAAAGACCATAATTCATCCCCATATTCGCGTGCCATTTTCCGCGAATCGTCAACAATCGCCGCACGCGCGTACGCCATATGCCAGGCCTGCCGCAGCGCACTACAGCGAACGCCACGTGGGGCTGGAAACGCTGCGTACGTTGATGTAGGCAATGTTGCCTTCGTGCTCGGAAAGCAGCGCCAGGCACACGCGCTCTTTCTCGCGGATGTTCTCGGCGGCGCCAAACGCAATCTCAACACCGTTTTCAAGCGTAAGAATGGTTGACTCTGCATCGGTCGCGGAAACGCGCACCACCTGTTTTGCCAGCTCAGTTGTCATACCCGAGACAATAGCCAACGCGTTATTCACATTGCTGTCGGTGCAAACCGTTCCGATTTCCGCCGAAGTACCATAAGGAACGTCCACAATCTGCAGAACCGATTCCGCATCGATATACACTTGCTCGCTAACCGTCGCCGCCGCTTGCGACTCTTTATCAGGAATGGGCATGAGCCACGTTTTATCCTGCGCAATGGCCCACACACGCGTTACGGCAGAGTTTCCCGTGGGCACCGCCACCGTTGCCGCAATCTTGCGCTCTGTTACCACCAGCTCAAGCGTGTCGGGAAACACGCGATTCACCGCCACCGATTTGATCCACGCATCACGCAGACAATTCTGCTCGATACGCGTGGCATCCACACGCAAAAGCGTGGTGTCATCGGGGATTTCCGCAAGCGCGATCATCTCTTCGTTCGTGAGATGTTCAGCGCCCTTGATAGAGATGTGCTGGATCTTCGCAATAGGGGCCAAGTACACGGCAAAGGCGCCGATAAGCACCACCGCGATAATGATAACAACGGCAATCACGTTTCCCGATATACGGCGCCCTGTCTGTCGGCGCTGGTCGCGGCGCTGACCGCGATTGATCTCGCCCACCGTGCGCGTCACATACGCATCACGGCCCGAGCGCGCAGATGCATACGACCCGTTTTGCCGGGAAGACACCTGCCGCGTTGTCTGTCGTGTCGAAGGCGCGCTACGACGCGAAACCGACGAACTTGACCTCCGTTTGTAGTTGGATGCCATACCGCTTATACACCTTCGCCTGAACAAGCTCCATGAGCGACCTCACATCGTGCGCCGTCGCCTCGTTTTCATTGACAATAAAGTTTGCATGCTTCTCGGATACCTGCGCACCCCCGATGCGCAAACCCTTGCAGCCCGCACCTTCGACCAGCACCGCGGCCGATTGCCCCTTGGGGTTTTTGAACACACTCCCGCATGAGGGACTTGAAAGTGGCTGGTTGTTGCGCCGCTTCGCCAAATTCGATTCCATCTTTCCCCTGATGAAGAAGGGGTCGGCAGGTTCAACCGACAACGTGCATTCCAAAATGATCTCGTCGGGCGCAAACGAAGAACTGCGGTATCCCCACTGCACTTCGGCGCCAGAGCGCTTGATGAATCCGCGCGCGGGCGAGTAGCTGGTCACCGAAACAACCTGATTTCCAATCCAGGTATCGCGTGAACCGGCATTCATGCGCAACGCGCCACCTACCGTACCCGGCGTGCCCACCGCGAACTCCAGACCCGCCAACGAGCGATGAAACGCTTCTTGCACCACCGTAGACAGAGCGACCCCCGCACCCACGTAGAACCGATGCTCGGCCTCGTCATAACGGCACGTACGGAAATCGCGTCCCAACAGAACCATCACGCCATCAAAGCCCTCGTCAGATACCAGCACGTTCGAGCCACGCCCAAACGGCATCCAGGGAACGCCTTCCCTGCTGCATGCTTCGACCAAGCTTTTCAACGCACCTAAAGAACCCACCTGCACGAAATAGCGAGCAGGTCCACCGATATGATACGTGGTGTGCCGAGAAAGGGGCTCGTTGAGATACACATCGCCATCGAAGGTCTCGGACACCAACAGCGCATCAAGCGCGCAGGCATGCCGTGCGACCATCTACGCCTCCTGCGCGCGCAACTCTTCAAGAAGCTGCGGTCCCATTGCCGTAACATCACCTGCGCCCATGGTGATAACAAGATCGCCCGGCTGCGTGAGCTCGGCCAAACGCGCCGGCACATCAATGCGGCGAGGAACGTATTCCGCCGCCGGATGTCCTTCATGCGCCAGCACAACGTTTAAGAACGTTTTGCCGTTCACGCCGGGAACGGGAGCTTCGCCTGCCGAATATACATCCATGAACACCAGCTGGTCGCACAAGTCAAACGCGCGCTCAAACTGGTCTTTCAGCACTTCGGTGAAAAGCGTGACACGTGAATAGCGATGTGGCTGGAACAGCACCACAACGCGCTTAAAATCAAGCTCGTGAGCTGCGGCAATAGTAGCAGCAATCTCGGTTGGATGATGCGCGTAGTCATCGACGACCGTAACGCCAGCAGCTTTGCCCACCAAGTCAAAACGACGATGAACGCCTTTGAACTTCGCCAAGCTTGCCGCCGCCACCTGAGCATTGTAGCCCAACGCGTCAAGCAGCGTTAAAACGCCGGCACCGTTGAGCACGTTGTGACGCCCCGGATTCTGCAGAATGGAGCTATCCACCGTCTGGCCACTTGGAAGCATGAGCGTGAACGTGCTGCCCACGCCATGCGGCGCATATGAAACAACACGCGCGTCGCAGTCTTCGGAAAAGCCGTATGTCACCACATGATGGCACGCTTTACGTGCAAGGGCAACAAGCGACGGATCGTCGCCGCATACCACGGCCACACCATCGCGCGGAACCGATGAGATGAACTCGGAGAACTTACCCCTGATCTCGCTTAAGTCCTTGTAGTGGTCAAGATGATCGGCCTCTACGTTTGTGATCAGCACTGCTGCAGGGTTCAAATACGTGAAAGACTTGTCGGATTCATCGGCCTCCACCACGTAATGAGGGCCCTTTCCCGAATGAGCGTTCGTGCCATACGCGCGCACAATACCGCCAATCAGGAACGTGGGGTCATCGCCCATGTCGTCAAGCACGGACGCAAGCATGGAAGACGTAGTGGTCTTGCCGTGTGTGCCGGCAACTGCAAGCGTTTGCAGGTCGCGCCCCAAGAAACTGAGCATCTTCGCGCGGTGCCAAATAGTCAGACCCGCTTCACGCGCAGCCTTATATTCGGGATTGTTGTCCAGAATAGCGGTAGAAATGACCACGATATCGGGATGATGCGCCACGTTTTTCGCATCATGCCCAATGGAAACGGTGATGCCCGCCTCCACCAGCTGGTCGGTATATTTGCTTTGACGCAGGTCAGAACCACTTACCTGCAAGCCTTGATCGTGTGCAACGCGCGCAATGCCGCTCATGCCCACTCCGCCGATGCCAATGAAATGAACCGATGTTACTGCTTTTCCTTCGACCATAAGAGGGGAATCGTTTTGTTGTTCGTTTTCAGCCATGAGTACTTTTCTCCTTGTCTTTATGCAGAAAGCATCATACCCAAAAACTTACTGCTGCGCCGTTTTCATCACAACATCTGCCAATCGGCGCGCTGCATTTACGGTGTCATGCGCCAGCGCCGCTTCATGCATGGAAGCGCGCAGGCTTTCGTTTTCAATGAGCTGCGCCACCATTGCCTGGAATTCAGGCGTATCCAAAGAATCGTCCGCCATCATCGATGCGCAGCCCGCCTCTACATATGTACGCGCATTTGTTGTTTGATGGTCGGCCGTGGCATGAGGAAACGGCACCAAAATCGCAGGGATAGCGCGGGCAGAGATTTCCGCCAACGATGTGGCACCTGCGCGCGACACAATCATGTCCGCTGCCGCCATGGTTTCGCCCATGCGGTCTTGATACCCCATGACAATCCAGCGTTTTGCCTGGTCGCTCGAAAGTGCGAGATCTTGCACCACGGTATCGTATTCCTTGGGGCCCGTGATATGCACAATATATAAGTTCGGATACGCCAAAAGCTTATCTTTCATAGCGCAAAGCGCCTGGTTGATGTGACGCGCACCCAGGCTGCCGCCAAACACAAGCAGCATCAGAGCGTCTTCGGGAATACCCAACATCGCGCGACCTTCGGCACGCGTAGAGGACAGCACGCCTTTGCGCACCGGATTGCCCGTTACGATGACTTTTGAGGGATCGACAATACCTTGCCCCGCGCATGCGTACGTCAAGCACACTTTTTCGGCACTTTTCGCAAGCAGCTTGTTCGTAAGACCCATAACGGAATTTTGCTCGTGGATGACCACGGGGATATGCTTGCTTTCTGCCGCGCGACCCACGGGAATGGAAACATAACCGCCAAAACCCACCACCACATCGGGTTTGATTTCGTCGAGCCATGCACGAGCACGCTTCCCACTTTTTGACAGCAAGCGCAGCGCACGTATAAGCGAAAGCGGATGCGACCGATTGAACCCGGCGGCCTCGAAAGGCACGAATTCAATGCCCGCTTGCGGAACCAAGCGCGCCTCCACACCCTGCGGCGTGCCGGCAAATTTCACCTGGCATCCGCGTTCTTCAAGCACCTCGGCCAACGCTAAAGCGGGATTGATGTGTCCAGCAGTTCCGCCGCCCGATAAAACGACAAGCATGACTACCTTCTTCCTTTTCTTTGTACGGAACGCAAGGGTTCCGATCGATAGTATCCATTGCGCTCTTGCGAGCTGCGCCCGCGGTATCCGCCGCCCAAGCCGCCACTACTCAAGGAGCCGCCAGAGCTGCCACCCGAGTAACCGCCAGAGCTGCCGCCGCCCGAGTAGCCGCGTGATGAGAAATCGGGCGAAGGCACAAAACCCGCGCGTTGTCCCTGGTCAGAAACGCGCGTTGTCACACGAAGATTCTCGCGGCGGCGCGCATATTCCGCTTCGGGCGTTTCATCTTCCGATGCGCGCGAGCACGCCAAAACAAAGCCGAGGATAATCATGGTTGCCAACATGGACGAGCCACCCACCGAGAAAAACGGCAGCGGCTTTCCCGTCATGGGCAAAATCGAGATAGCGCAACCGATGTTCAGATACGCCTGAAACACCAGCATGGTGATAAGGCTTCCCGAAAGACCGCGCGAAAACGAGCTTCCGCATTGATGCGAAATCTTCAAGCCGAAATAAAGCAGCGCCAAGAAGCACAAAATGATGAACATACCGCCCACAACGCCCAGCTCTTCGCACACCACGGCAAAAACGTAGTCGGTATTGTTCGCGGGCAAATACAGAAACTTCTCGCGCGAATTGCCCAAACCTACGCCGAACAATCCGCCATCGGCCAGCGCGTACAGAGAGTGGATAGTTTGATATCCTGCGCCAAAGCCGTTCTCACCATCATCCCACGGGTGAAGATAGACCATGCGCTCGCCACGGTAGCCATCACCAAACGCGTTCATCAGGGCAAATCCAACAAGAGCAGCAATAATAATTAGAAAAACCGGCGCGGGCTTATCCGTAAAATACAGCGCAGCAATCAAGCAAACAAAGCAAATGATGCTTGTTCCCAGGTCGGATTGCGTAATGTAGATAGCACCAATGGGGGCAGCCACCAAGAAAACTAGGCGAATGAAAAGCTCCTTGGGACCCATATTGCCTTGATCGAAATCATCGATGTTCTTGCATGCCACCAAGGCAAGACCGATTTTAATGAACTCACCCGGCTGCAATTCGCCAAGCAGCGGCAACACAATCCAGCGCTTCGCGCCGCCATGGCTTACGCCAAACAGCGCCGTGGCCGCAATAAGCGCAATGCATACGCCCCAGACAATCCAAATGACGTTCGTCTTCCAAAAATCAAGGGGGATAAACCGATAGATGACAAACGCAAGGATCAAACCCAAAAACGCCATTTTGCCTTGGGAAAACAGGTAGCTTGTACTTGCGTTACCTGCGGAAATGGACGTAATGGTAGAAGCAGAAAACGCCATAATCAGACCGCAGAGCAGCAAAATCAGAGCAAACACAAGAAACCCCAGGCGGGGTTTGAGGATAGACGGATTGACGGAACTCATAGCCATATGCGCAAAAGACTTTCGCCGGCGAACCTACGCGCCCAAGCGCTCACGGCGGGCGGCAACAAGCTTCTTGAACACTTCGCCGCGCTCTTCGAAACAGGAAAATTCGTCGAAAGAAGCGCACGCGGGCGTCAAGACAACGTTATCACCGGGGCGAGCAACGCTCAATGCAGCATCAAGGGCATCTTCCAGCCACGGCGCGCGCAGAAGCGTAAGATTGCCCTTATCGGCCGCAAACGCCTGGTAGAAGCGCTCTTGACACTCGCCAAAGCACACCACAGCATGGGCATATTGTTTTGTAGCCTGCACCAGCTCCGTTAAGTCGGTACCTTTATCGCGGCCGCCATAGAGCGCCACAACCGTTCCCGGAGCAAAGGAAGAAAGCGCCTTCAAGCTGGAATCAACATTCGTTGCCTTTGAATCGTTGAAGCAATGCACGCCGGCAATGCTGCCACACGGCTCATTGCGATGCTCCAGCGGTGCGAAGCTCTTCAGGCCATCGATAATCTGGGCATCGTTTGCGCCAATGGCAAGTGCGCACGCAGCTGCTGCCAGAGAGTTCGAAATGTTATGGTCGCCTTTAATCTGCAAGTCGCTCACTGCACACAATTCATGGCGCACGCCCGCAAGCTCAATGACTAGCGTTTCGTTTTCGTCCACGTACGCTGCGGCAGAGGCGCCGCAACGCGCAATCATGCTCTCACGAACGCCCGCCGCCGTACCTAACGGCAGGTAATCGAATCCACGCTCATCGGCTGGGGTCGCCTTAAGCTCACGAATCTTGCCACGCACCACTTCGTCGGTGGCATCAAGGATTGCCAGAGCACCAGGCGTTTTGTTCAAGTTTGCCAAGCACTTGTACTTCGCATCGCGATACGCTTCAAACGACAAGTGCCAGTACAGATGATCGGGCGTGATGTTCAAAATAACCGATGCAACCGGCGTGAAAAGCGATGTTGATGCCAGTTGGAACGAAGAAAGCTCCGCCACGTAAACATCCACGCCACCTGCGGCAACGACATCCAGGCACACATCACCGATATTTCCCACGGCAGCCGCTTTGAGCCCTGCGCGCTTTAGGATATGCGCAGCAAGCGACGTGGTGGTCGTTTTTCCATTCGTACCGGTAATGGCAACCCAACGCGCACCTTCGTTGCTTTCGCGCCAGGCAAATTCGGCTTCACTCACCACTTCTTTGGAAGCCGCGGCAGCATTGCGATAAAAATCGGAGAACTGCGAAATGCCCGGGCTGGCAATGCACAGGTCGTACGAGTCGGAAAACTGCTCGCAGTCAAATGCGAACGTGACGTTTTCGCTTGCAAAGCGGTCCGCAAACACCTGCGCTTTCTGGTTTTGCGCGCCCGCCGCGACAAAAACGCTTTCCACGCGCGTTCCCACCAGGGCGGATAGATACGTTACCGCCGCCATGCCGCTTTTGCCCAGACCAATCACTAAAACGCGCCCAATAAATTCAGGCGCGTGTTTTTTGCCAGAAAGAAGTTTTATTTCGGATTCGCTCATAAAGCAGCTCCTAAACAATCGTCTCGATAAAGTACAGCAGGAAGCCCGAGGCAGCCAAAACGCCCGAGACAATCCAGAAACGCACAACTACCTTCGTTTCGCTCCAGCCCTTCTTCTCGAAGTGGTGATGAAGCGGAGCCATGAGGAAGATGCGCTTCTTCGTGCGCTTGTAATACGCTACCTGGATGATAACGGACAGCGCCTCGGCCACGAACAGGCCGCCGATAATGATGACAACGAATTCTGTCTTCGTAAGCACCGCAAGCGCTGCAAGCGCCATACCTAGCGCCAACGAGCCGGTATCGCCCATGAAGATGTCGGCAGGAAACGCGTTGAACCACAGAAAACCAATGCACGCGCCTGCCAGCGCGGCAGCGAACACCGCGGAGTCCAACAAGTCGGAGCGATACGCAATAGCAGCCATGACCAGCATAACAATCATCACCGTGCCAGCAGCCAGGCCATCAAGGCCGTCGGTCAAGTTCACGGCGTTGCACATGCCCACCATCAGGATGTTCACGAAGATAAGGTAGAGCCAGGGAATCTCAATGCCATTACCCAGCGGCACGACCGTAGTCAAAACACCCAGGTCAAAGGTATAGACAAACGGAATGGAGACGGTCGGCTCAACGCCGCCCGCATTCACCGCCACCAAGCAAAAGACCGTAGCAATGCCGAACTGCCCCACCAGCTTTGCTTTCGGGGTCAGTCCAAGCGAGCGCTCGTGGGCAATCTTGGAAGCGTCATCGATAAGCCCCAGCACACCCGCCAGAAGCGTAGCCGCCAAAAGCAGTATCGTTTGCACAGAAGGCGAACACACCAAAAGCGAAGTGACCAGAACCGCAACAAGCATGATCAAACCGCCCATGGTAGGGGTACCCTGCTTCACTAAATGGCTCTGAGGGCCATCGGCGCGCACTTGTTGACCCACATGGCTTGAGCGCAAAAGGCGAATAAATGCGGGCATAACCGCCATAGTCAACGCAGCAGCAAGAACAACTGCCAAGAACACTAAAAAGGTTGGGTATTTTGAAAAAGCCGAAAACATCTATCGAATCAGTCCCTCCACCACACGGGACAAGCCCATGAAATGAGAAGCTTTCACCAACACGGCATCAGTTGGCTCAAGCATGCTATCAAGCGTTCCTAATACATCGGAAATCGAATTTGCCTGAACAATTCTATCCGCACTCATGCCCGCTTCAAGCGCTGCTTGTGCAATATACGCGGAAAGTTCACCGATGCAGATAAGATAATCAACGTTAAGCGAAGGAATAAGCGCGCCGATTCCTTTATGGCATGCCTCTGCATACGAACCGAGCTCGCCCATATCGCCCAGAACGGCAATATGGCGACCGAAACCGTCCATCGCGGAAAACGTGAGAAGCGAAGCACGCATTGATTCCGGGTTCGCGTTATACGTATCGTTGACAATCGTGTAGCCGGCACGCGCCTTCACGACTTCCTGCCTTCCCGCTTCGGGAAGGGCAGCCTGGAGCGCCAATGCGATTGCCTCAAGCGCCATACCGCACTGCAGGCCAACGGCGGCAGCGGCCGTTGCATTGGAAACGTTGTGCAGCCCGCGCAAGTTCAGGCTTACCGGCACATGCGTCTCCCCGCGCTGAAGCTGGGTGAAGCCCTGCGCGCACAGCATGAAACACGGACGGCCTTCTTCGTCAAGGTGAATGTTTTCCGCCCATACGGCCGGGGCGTTGTCTTCAGGCGCCGCCTGCAATCCAAAACGAACCACACGAACGTCACGCGCCGCAAGATGTGCATTCTCGCACAAGAAGTCAGCGTAATCGCCGCCCGCGTTCACGAATGCCACGCCCTTATGGGAAGGCAGCTCGCAGAACAGTTCGCCTTTCGCGCGGGCAATATTGTCACGACCGCCTAAAAGCTCAATGTGGCTTTCTCCCACGTTCACGATAAGACCCATATCGGGCTGCACAAACGAACAGAGCTCGTGGATTTGTCCTTGACCGCGCATGCCCATTTCAACCACAACGTATTCGGTGTCCGCATCGGCGGAAAGCAACGTTTTCGGAACGCCCAGCTCGTTGTTCTGGTTCGCTTTCGTGGCAACCACGCTGTGCTGAGCAGCCAAAACGTCGCGCACTAAATTCTTTGTGGTGGTTTTCCCGCTTGACCCAGTCAATCCAATGACGCATCCCGAAAGCTTTAAGCGCCAGGCCGCAGCAAGTTGCGTTATGGCATCGGCGGTATCGGGCACCTCTAAAATGCCTGCACCCAGCTCGCGCGCAAGAGCGCACGTCTGCTCGGAAGGATTTTTCATTACCAGAGCAAGAGAAGCACCTGAACGCAGGGCGCTGTCAACGAAATCGTGGCCATCAACACGCTGGCCCGGCAGCGCAACATAGAGCGCATCGGGGACCACTTCTCGAGAGTCCCACGTCAACGAGCACGCCAGCTCTTTTGTTCCAAGAGGATCAACGACAATATCCGCCCCCGTGATCTGGGCTATTTGCTTTGCATTCAAACGCATGCGCGAAAAACTCCTCTTTTACCTTGCCCGTATATCCGTTTGCATATCCCTTGCGCCGCGTCAACAACGCAGAAAGCAGCGCAAACACGTCCGCCAACGCAGGCATTCAAACCATCGCGCGAAGCACGCAGCTTGTGCATCAAGCAAATCCGCGCTTCGGAGACTTTTTGAGCCCACTTGAACTCCTTAAGCGCCAAACGCACGCTCGAGCTCTTCGGCAGCCACAACCGCATCGTCAAACTGAAGGACACGGCCCGCAACCAGCTGATAATCCTCGTGGCCTTTACCCGCCACCAAAATGGAATCGCCCGGCTTCGCAAGCGCAATGGCACGTGCGATGGCAGCGCGGCGATCGGCCTCAACTTCATAGCGCCCCGCAGGGTCCCCCATGCCGGCAACAATATCGCGAATGATGGCCTGCGGGTCCTCGGTACGAGGGTTATCGCTGGTCACTACCACGTAGTCGGCTGCAAGAGCAGCCTTACCCATAAGCGGTCGCTTCGTAGCATCGCGATCACCACCGCAGCCAAACACCACAATCGTGCGGTTATCGCTCAAGGCCTTCACCGCGCTGAGCGCCTTCTCCAAAGCATCGGGCGTGTGCGCGTAGTCAACGAAAATGGATACGCCGCCATCGTGGGCGGTATGAACGCGCTGCAAGCGGCCCGGAACGAAAACGGGCTTCTTGAACGATGCAATGATGTTATGCGCAGTAATACCCAGCGAAAGAGCAATACCGAATGCCGTCATCATGTTGGAAACATTGAATTTACCCACCAGCGGATAATCGAAATCGTAAACAGAACCGCAGGCATAAAGCTTCACGCGCGTATGCGTCTGGAAATATTCAACTTCTTCGGGGTGAATCTGAGCGGACTTCTCGAAACCCGTGGTAATAATGTCATCGCCCGCACTGGAGCAGCGGCGCAGCAATTCTTTGCCCCACTTGTCATCGATGCAGATAACGCGCTTAGACGGGTAATCCTTCCCGAAAAGCAGCGCTTTTGCCTCGAAATATTCCTCGAACGTATGATGATAATCCAGGTGATCCTGCGTAAGATTCGTGAATGCGGTCACCGCGAAGTGGCATCCCCACGTGCGCAGCAAGTCAAGCGCATGGGAGCTTACCTCCATGGCCACCACCGAGCGATCGTTTTGTGCCATGCGTCCCAAAAGCGCCTGCAGGTCGGAAGATTCTGGTGTGGTGTTCGCCGTTTTCTCAAGCGTGCCATCGGCGATAACACCCACCGTGCCAATGATGCCCGTTTTCATACCCGCTTCGCTGGCAATATGGTTTACCAGGTACGTTGTGGTCGTTTTGCCATTCGTGCCGGTAATGCCCACCAGGGAAAACTTCGTAGAGGGGAAATCATTGAATGCGGCAGCTGCCGCGGCCATGGCCTTGCGCGAATCGCTTACCACAACTTCGGTCACATCGGTCGCATCGGCCAGGTACAGCTTGCGTTCCACCACCAGCACTTTCGCACCGCGATTAATGGCATCTTGCGCAAAAGAGTGACCATCGGTCACTTTACCAACAATGCAGAAGAATGCATCTCCCGGCTTCACTTTATCGCTGCGGTAGGCAATGCCTTCAATGGGTTCGTCGGCGTTGCCGATAATGGTGCAATCGATTTGCGATAAAAGCTCCGCGCATGTTTTAGCCATGAGATTCTCCCTTATTTCGGCGAAATTTTGTATCGCTCTATAGCATATGACATTATAGCCTTAAACGGGGCACACACATTTGTTTGGTAGGGTGTCTCGCCGGTTGTCACAAAACATACCAATTTGCTGGTGGAGTCGGGAAGAAAGCCGCAAAACGCCAGATTATAAACGCCTTCCTTGTATCCTCCCTGTTCGGAAGCGACTTCTGCCGTGGATGTTTTGCCTGCAACCGTATAGCCATCAATTGCGGCATCTTTTGCAGTACCGTATTCAACAACCGAGGTCAGCATGTCTACCGTTTCATCAAGCGCCTGCGTATCTGTTGTCACTTCCTGCGTATCATACGTTACATATTCGCCGGTTTGCGGCAGTGCGATAAGGAAATGCGGGGTAACCGCCACGCCATCGTTTTCAAGGATGCCATAGAAGCGCGCCATTTGCAGCGGCGTATTCATAACACCTTGGCCGAATGACACGTTATAGCCCTGAATGAGCGACCACGAGTTCCGATCAAGCAGATAGCCAGCGCTTTCGTTGGGATAATCTACGCCCGTTGTCTGCGTAAGCAAATACTTGTTGATTTCGTCGAAAAACGGCGTGAATCCCAGTTTCTCAATGGAAAGCGCAATGCCCACGTTCGATGAATACGCCAGGATATCGCGCAACGAATACGTGCACGCATCGCGATCGTGCGCATCGGTAATGATGTAGTTGTCCGCTTCAAGCTCAACGGGACATTCCAACTCATCTTCGGGGGTCATGACATCGTTTTCCAAAAGCGAAAGAGCCGATACGGTCTTGAAGACCGAACCCGGCTCGAAGGCATGCGTGACGCACTTCAGGTCGGTCGCGCCTGCTTCTACCGTGGTTCGATCCGAAGGGTTAAACAGGGGAAGCGATGCTGCTGCGTAAATCTCGCCTGTTCCCGCATCCATAAGGACCGCAGACGAACTATCGGCGTCAAGCTTTTCCGCGGAAGCCGTAATTTGCTCTTCCAAAAGCGCCTGCATCTCGATGTCGATCGAGATCATGATGTCTTCGCCGTCTATCGGCTCGACTTGCTCATACACGGTGCCCGGAATAGCGGCGCCACCCACACCTGCCTGCGCGCGCTTGATGCCATCCGTGCCTTTCAGGATGTCATCGTAATACGCTTCAAGGCCGGTAAAGCCAGCGCCATCGGAATCCAAGCAGCCGATAACCTGACCGCCCACTTGGCCGTACGGATAAACGCGATCGAGTTCGTCTTCGTAATAGAAGCCGTCAAGGTTCATCTCAATAAGTTTTTCAGCCGTTTCAACCGAAATCTTGCGCGCCACGCATACATAACGGGAATTCGCCGTGGTCATGATGTCAGAATAATACTCCACGCTGTTGCCCAGAACGGAAGCAACGTCTTGCGCTTCCTCCTGCAAGTCCGAGATAAGCGTGGGGTCGCAATAAACCGACTTCACTTCAACGCTTGTAGCCAAAACATTGCCATTTCGGTCGTAGATAGTACCGCGATGTGCCAAAAGCTTAGTGGTTGACGCGCGCGCAGCCTGCCCCATCGCAGCATTATCCGCCGCCTGGAACACCTGCAAGCGCAAAAGCTGAAGGCCGAAAATGACCACGATAGCAATAACTAAGGCAAAAGCGATACGGAAACGCTGTTCGAAGATGCTATCTGCGCCGCCGAACGCCGCACGCGGGGCGTTTTCCGAATAAGCGCGTCTTGAATTGTTGCTGTTGTTGCGGGACATGAAGGAAAACCCTCCTTACGAGTTGCGTGCTACAACCCTAAGGCTTCCCGCCAACGAAAGATCCCCTTGCGCGTTCGTAACCACAACATCTTCACCGAGTTTGATAACGGTAGCCGTCTCGGGAGAAATCATGCCCAAATCGTTTGCTGCTTCCTGAATGCGCGTAGGATTGGAAAGCGTGCTCACTTCAACTTCAAGCAAGCTGCCCTCGTGGCGCGCGTCAACCAGTTCCGAAGCAACTTTCTGGGATTCCATAGAAAGCGTAACAGATGCGGAGTCAAGAATAACATGCACTGCGGCGAAAATTGCAACGACAACCGCAATGACCATCGCAAAGGCAGCGGCGGTTATCAGGGCATTTGTCGATGCGCCTTCCTGTCGCTGATGCGTAGTATGCACGCGCACGCCAGAACGAGAAGGATGATACGCCCTTTCGAACCTTGAATCTTGATATGCACGAGCAGCGGTTGCCACGAATTTCTCACTTTCACGAGGCAACAAAATGCCTCGGCCTTATAACTTTTCTGCGACTCTCAATTTCGCGCTGCGAGAGCGCGGATTTCTTTCAATTTCATCCTTGGTAGGAAGAATAGGCTTGCGACTTACCTGCTTGAGCAGGGGCGCGTGTCCACAAGCACACACCGGCAAATCGGGCGGACACGTGCAACGATTCGCATACTCGACAAAGAGGTCCTTTACAATGCGGTCCTCCAGGGAGTGATACGTTATAACTGCAATGCGCCCCCCAGGGTTCAGCCAACGCACGGCCGCCTCCAGGCCTCGTTTCAAAACACCCAACTCATCGTTTACCTCGATGCGCAGCGCCTGGAACGTCCGCTTTGCGGGATGCCCCCCAGCGCGGCGAGCCGAAGCGGGAATGGCGCTCTTGATGATTTCCACGAGCTGCCCGCTTGTTTCGATGGGCTGACGTTGACGCGCGGCTACAATGAACTGCGCAATGCGACTTGCCCACCGTTCGTCGGAATAGCTGCGAATGATTCGGGTGAGATCTGCTGCGGTATAAGTGTTGACGATCTCTGCTGCGGTTAAAGTAGTGAGTTTGCCCGAACCATCCATACGCATATCCAACGGGCAATCCTCCTTGAAGGAAAAGCCCCGGTCTGGCGTGTCAATCTGCACGGAAGAAACACCAAGGTCGAAAAGAACCGCGTCGATACCGGGAACGGGGATGCTCATCAAAAGCTCGTCCATGTTCCCGAAATTACCTTTCAACAAGGCAAGCTGCGGACGCGTCTCATCGGGCAGCGATTCAAGCCGAGTTTGCGCAGCGGCAAGCGCCACGTCATCTTGATCGATGCCGATGAGCATTCCTTCCGGACCAAGACGCTTGGCCACTTCCAGGGAATGCCCTGCCCCACCGAGCGTGGAATCCACGAATACGGTGTGTGATTTGAGCGCGAGTGCATCGAGGCACTCGGGGAGCAGGACGGGTATGTGCCTAAATTCTTCAGTCAAGGTGCTATTCGGCAGTGCCGTAAAGTAGAGCTGCCAAATCGATATCGGATTCGAATGCTTCGCGTGCCTGAGGATCCCAGATCTCAACATAGCCGGTATTACCAATGAACACGGCCGTAGAGCCAATGCCTGCTGCCTCGCGTTGATCGGAAGGAATGTTGATGCGGCCGGCGGAGTCCGTTTCAATTTCTTTTGCACGGCCTTTCAACACACTTCTGATTTTCTCGTGGCGCGGATTGGATTGCTGGAAACCGCCGTCGCTTTCGAAGAAGCGCTTCACCCACTCATTGAAGCCCTCGGGTTCGAAAAGCAACAGACAGGTTTTGTCAGGATTCAACGTCACAATCAATTCCTTAGAAAGCTCTTTGGCAAACTTCGGCGGAAGCGCAACACGGCCCTTAGCATCAACCTTGTAGCTGTATTGGCCCATAAGGTCGATCACCGTGTTACCTCCTTTCGCAGACAGTACGCCCTTTGCTTTCCGTATGACCCCAGTATAAACACTTTTCCCCACAAAACAACCCAAACCCACCCATTTATGTTCGATTTCCCACACATGACACAAAAATCGCCCCGTTTTCAACGAGGCGATGGATGGAGCACTATTTTTTGATAGAGATGCTATTTATTTTTTAGATGGGAAATGGAGTCATGAAAGCCGGCGAACGATGCGCAAGCAGTAGCTAACCGTCAAGAAGCGCCGCGCTGACAGCGCAACAGCAAAGAAAGTGTACGTGGGTGTGGACGAGCGTTGATTGCAAGCACAGCAAGCGCAACGGCGGCAGGTCTCAGGGGCATGATGGCTACTTCGCTGGCTTCACGTGGGCACGCGGATGGGCGTTCAGATACTCTTCGCGAATATGGGTGCGGCTGACATGCGTGTAGATTTGCGTGGTGGAGATATCGGAATGGCCCAAGATTTCTTGGATAGTGCGCAAATCCGCTCCCCCTTCAAGCATATGCGTTGCATACGAATGCCGCAACGTATGGGGATGCAGCCCCTTCGCGCCAACGGCACGCCCCGCGTTTGCCACGATTTTATGGACGCTTTGACGGGAAAGCCGCGTTCCGCGCGCGTTCAAGAACACCGCAGGCGTAGGCCGCTCCCCCGCCAAAGAAAGCGGTCCACGCGCATTCCGCAGGTAATCGTCAAGCGCGCGAGCAGCAGCGCCCGAAATGGGAGAGATGCGATCTTTGTCGCCTTTTCCACATACGCGTAAAAAGCCCTGATCGAATTGGATATCGTGCAAATTCAGACCGGTGAGCTCGCTCACCCGTAAGCCGCAACCGTAAAGCAGCTCCAAGATCGCCTTATCACGAAGGCCGGCAGAGGTGGCAGGAAATGGCTGGTCAAGAAACGCCGTTACTTGGTCGATGCTCAAAACATCGGGAAGAAGCTGCGGGGTTTTCGGCGGATAAAGGACATCGGCTGGGTTATCTTCGCGATAACCCTCGCGTACCAGAAATTTGAAGAAGCCTTTGATGGTTGAAAGCGTACGTTTGATGCTTGTTGCGGCAAAACCTTGCTCGCTTAAGTCATTTTGAAACTCAACAATGTCGCTTCGCTGCGCGTGTTCGAGCAAAACGCCGCGCCCATTCAGATAATCCTCGAATTTACGCAGGTCGCGGCCGTACGCCTCGATTGTTTTATCGGCACTGCCTCGTTCGATGCGTAAATAGGAAAGAAAGTCTTTTGCCAGTTGTCCCATGTGACCATTATAGTTGACAAACTCATCCAGCGGCATTTGATGACAAATTACCCCACCTTTTGTCAACATTTCGGCTTATTCTTATCCGCGACCTTTCCCTTGTGCGAGCAAAAGAAAAGCGCCCGAAGGCGCTTTTCGTAAATGCTTTGTTGCCGCGAAGGCGAAGCGGTTGCCATCGCCTATTCGGAGTGCATCGGCTGAAAGCCAGCAATCAGCGACTTTCATCCCGAGACGTCCCCACGGGTTTTAGTTACCGCGAAAGCAATGCAGCCAATACCGCACACTCGGAGTGCATCGGCTGAATTAATACACGCGGCACGAAATCGAGCTGGCCTTAGGTGCCGCGAGATTTCGTGAGCAAAGCGTCAAGCGCGTAGTAATCAGCCTAGGCGCTTCGAATTATTCGCCACCCACGCAAAGACGACGGTATCCCGTAATCTTGATGGAGCCGCCAAGTTCCTTAGCGGTCTTCTCGGTGAGCTGAGCGATGGTCAAGTCGGGATCCTTGATGTAGGACTTGCCAACCAACGTAATCTCAGACAAGTACTTGTTGATGCGGCCTTCGACCATCTTTTCCTGGATGTTCAGCGGCTTGCCAGACTCAGCAGCCTGAGCCATGTAAATCTCGCGCTCGTGAGCAACCAGTGCCTCGTCAACGCCAGAAGCGTCAACGGCAACGGGGTTGTCAGCAGCAACCTGCATAGCAACGCCGTGACCATACTCAGCGAAGGTTTCAGAAGTTGCATCGCAATCGGTGGCGAACGTCACAACAACGCCGATTTTGCCGCCCATGTGGATGTAAGAAGCAACAGCGTCGGCTTCAATAAGCTCGAAGCGAGCAACCTGAATGTTCTCGCCCAAAATGTGAATAGCATCGGTGAGGATTTCCTCTACCGTCACGCCGTCTTCGCCCTTGGCAGCCTTGAAAGCGTCCATATCGGCCGGCTTTGCAGCCAGAGCAGCAGCGCCAATGCGCTGAGCGTACTCTTTGTACTTGGCGTTGCCGGAAACGAAGTCAGTCTCGCAGTTCATCTCAAAGATGATTGCGGACTTGCCATCGGCGGCAACAACAGGCCAAACAACGCCTTCGTTCGTAGCACGGCCAGCCTTCTTGGCAACAGCAGCCAAACCACGGGTGCGAAGAATGTCAACAGCCTTGTCCATATCGCCTTCGGCTTCGACCAAAGCCTTCTTGCACTCCATCATGGCAGCGTCGGTCATCTGACGAAGCTCTTTAACCATAGAAGCGGTGATATCAGCCATAGCTCATTCCTTTCTCAATGGAGGGCGACATAACGCGTCGCCCGGGAAATTTAATAGTGCAATAGCAGGTGAAATGCTGCGTTATTCGGCAGCAGGTGCCTCTGCAGCCTCGGCAGCAGCTTCTTCGGCGGCTTCCGGAGCCATTTCAGCGGCAGTCACGGGAGCAACGCCACCAGCCAGAACGGCGTCGGCAATGAAGTCAGCCATCAGGCGCACGGAGCGGATAGCGTCATCGTTGCAGGGAATGCCGTATGCAACTTCATCGGGATCGCAGTTCGTGTCAAGCGTGCCGATAACGGGGATGCGCAGACGCTTTGCCTCGTTGATAGCCAAAGCTTCGCGGTTCGTGTCAATGATGAAGATGGCATCGGGAACGCGCGTCATGTTGCGGATACCGTTGAGGTTGGTCTGCAGCTTAGCCAGCTCCTTGCCCAAAATAGCCTGCTCCTTCTTAGGCAGCAGAGCCATACGGCCGTCGGACTGCATAGCTTCCAGCTCTTCCATGCGCTGTACGCGAGAACGGATGGTGGTGAAGTTGGTGAGCATGCCGCCCAACCAACGAGCGTTCACGTAAGGCTGACCGCAGCGATTTGCAGCCTCGGTCACTGCTTCCTGAGCCTGCTTCTTGGTGCCCACGAACAGCACGGTGCCGCCCTTGCGAGCGATGTTGGACACAGCGGTGTAAGCTTCGTCCATGCCGATGAGGGTCTTCTTGAGGTCGATGATGTAGATGTCGCCGCGATGACCGAAGATGTAAGGCTTCATCTTGGGGTTCCAACGGCGGGTCTGATGACCGAAGTGCGCGCCCGCGTCAAGCAGGCTGGCAATGCTGATCTTTGCCATAGCTTTCTCCATTCGTTAGTCCTCTGCTCGCGGTCATCCCTGGGGTCCGCAGCCTTTTTCCGGTGGCCACTAGCGGTGCAGGTCGCACAAGCATGTGTGATTAGAAACCGCTCTATTTTAGGAGCCATTGGAGAAATATGCAAGCAATTTATTGCAGAAAAGCAACAAAAGATGGCAGAACGAGGTGCTTCGCTTGACATTCTGCACACGAAGCATACAATTATGACGCACTTTGAAAAGGTGGGGTCTTCTCCCCTATTTCGCTTGAGCTGCGCGTGTGTTACGTTCATATTGGCATCAGTGCTTATGATGGGCGTTTTCGCGGGCATTTGCAATGCGAAGTTTCCCTTTGGGGGCGACTGGTTTCGACATGGTAGGTTTTACATAGGGAGCAAGCCGTGGTCTCCTCGCCACGCTAAACAGGGGTACTGTCAAATTAATTGGCAAAACTCAAAAAACTTACGCTCTCGCTGCTTAATTGCACAGAGCCGCTGAACCCGGATTTTTCCCGCTTCGGGGAACGCGTCATTTTAGGGAAATGCGCTTAGCTACGTCGTTGGTATGAGCTAGGCAAAGATTGAACCAGCTAGGATGCACAAAAGCCCGCCAACGGGCGTTTTGCACCTGAATTCAAATCGTTGGACAAGCTTGTAGGGCCCTGTGGGGGATCTAGTATGGACCGGAGTTCGATTCTCCGCGCCTCCACCAGAATTTACCAGGCAGGTTCGGCAACGGGCCTGCCTTTTTGCTGCTACGGGCGGCCAACCAAGGCGCGGAGAATAGGGGCTCGCAAAACCGACTTCGCCCCCCTTCGCGCTGAAAACGGTTCACCGGACCGTTTTCACGGCGCCGCGCGCCGCCGCGCGAACTCCCGCGCCTCCACTAAAGATGAACAAGTCGAACTCTGTATATGATATTATCGTATACAGGAATATGTTTTGTTTGGTGTGTCGAAGAAAATAAAAGTAACGACATTGTATGTTGCGGAAGTGATATACAATGTCGTTACTTTTATGCCATAACGCGGATATGAATTTAACAAATCTTAATTTGCAAAAGAGAATAATGAGAATTACTTAACTGATGAGGAACAGCACAAAATCATAATTAAGGATTATGATACGTTGTCTGAATACAGAGAACAGCAAAAAACGGAGGAAAAATCATGAAAAAACGCACTCTTGCCGTACTAGCTGTTGTGTTAGTATGCACATTCTTGACGGCGTGTAGTAAAGAAATAGACACTGTGACGGAATCTGTAAACGAAAAGGAAAGTAGTGTAATAGAGAATCCTACAGTTTTAGAAGATACAATAGAAATTGTTTTTCCAGAACAGTTTGAAGGATTGTCTGGGTATGATGAAGAAGCGCTAGTTGACTATCTTAAAGAAAACAGTGACGGAAATTATCAGAAAATCGAATGTATTGACGGACAAGTTAATATGGTTGCTACTCAGGAAGAAATTGAGTATTGGAAAGGGTATGTTGAAAAACATATAGATGATCAAAAGGCAGTATTAACAGGTATCAATCAGAAGTATGATATGTGTTGTGATGATTCATATAACACTATTAATATGTACTATGATCAAGAGCTTTCATTTAAAAAAGCTTTTTCATGTGTTGGAAAAACAGCTATATATTGTGCCATGTATCAGATATTAGATGGCAATCCTGATTATTCAATTTATCTAAATATTTATAATGTCGATACAGGGAAATTAGTAGTTGGCGGAAATCTAATGAATGAAGAGGTTTCATATACAGATGAGGACTGGGAAAAAACTTTCTAGAGAAAAGAAAATTTTATGCTTTGTAAAGAAGAATTAGACAACTTCCAGTTTGTAGAAAAGAGAATGGCGAAAGCTGTTCTCTTTTTTCATGTATATCTTAATTTAAAATCCCATAATTAACATTCTTGGCACTGCTCATTGGGCAGCTGCAAAATATGGGTTGCACTTTAGAACGATTTTTCCGACAACGCGACATGACATTCCCAGGCCTAACGCCGAGCAAACCACCTTGTCGATAATTCGCCGTCAAAACGCCTGGTTGTTACAGCCCATTCATCCATTCACCGCGCAAGCAGAAAAAAAGAACAGGCGCCTGCCGCTTCGGTAACGGCAGGTGCCTTCAAAGGATTGCGCGCGAAAGGCGAATGTGCTTGCCTTCTTATTCTTCTCGCGCGTAGAACGCAACGGCAACGGCATCGGGGCCAACATGAGTGCCAATGGTGCTTCCAATGCGGCAGACGGACACTTGGTCCACGTCAATCGGAAAATGATCGGCGCTGTCAACAAGGTACTTATGGAGCAGCTTGTCGGAAAGACCACTGTATGCAGTCAAGTACGGCTCATCGTAGCTGATGCCGCCGCTCTTGCGCGCCTGCTCAACCAGCAGATTGCGGCCGTTCTTCGAGCCGCGCGCCTGGCCAAGTACAACCACTTCCCCATCTTGAACTGCAATAACCGGCTTAATGCCCAGCAAACCGCCCGCAAGCGCCACCGCGGCGGAAACGCGTCCGCCTCGCTTCAGGTACTCCAGCGTGCCCACCAAGCCAACAAGACGAATGCGCGTCCTGGCCTGCTCAAGGTCGGCAGCGATTTTCGCCGCGCTCATACCGCCGTTGCGCAGCTGCACAGCACGCTGCACTAAAATCTGCTCACCCAAAGAAACGTTCAACGAATCCACCACGTGCAGCGAGGCACCGGGATAATCCTCCGCAGCAATGCAAGCAGCCTGATAACACGCTGAAAGCTTCGACGACAAACAGATGCACACCACCTCGTCACCCGCCCGAAGCGCCTCGCGAAACGCCTTTGAGTACTCGCCGGGGGCAACGGCGCTTGTGGTAGGAAGGCCGTCCATTTCGATGAGCTTCTCGAAAAACTCCTGGCTGGAAAGCGTTACGCCGTCAAGATACTCCACGCCCTCGATGATGGTCTTGAGCGGCAGCGCCTCCACGCCCCATTGCGAAAGTCGCTCAGGCGAGATATCGGCGGCGGAGTCGGTAATGATACGAACGGACATAGCGGTTCTCCTTGACTAGCGTCAGACGCATAGTGCCGCATCTAGCGCGGCAAAAAGCGCATTGTTTTCTTGTATGGTTGCCCCATAGTAGCGTTAGTTTGTTGATTAATCAACAAGTTTTGAGCGCGTTCACGAGAAAAAGCAAAGAAGCGTCCGCAAGGGACGCTTCTTCTGGGTATCGTTATGTTCTGGGAATCGCTCGTTGGAACCGCTCTTGCGCTCCTGCCGCACACGGGCTCGCTCGCGCAAACTTTGGAGCAGGCTAATCCGCCGAAGGTGCAGTTGCAGCAGGCGAAGGCGCCAGTCCCCCCGCCGAGACAGCCGACGCAGCAGCGGCATTTGACGCTCGCAGTTCCGCACGCATTTCTTCTTTCAGCTCTTCGCGCAGCTCAGCCATAAGCTCCGCACGCATGTCGGCATCAAGAATCGGCTGCGTACCTTTTTTCGGCTGAACCGCCTCATGCGAAGCAGACCCGGCTTCGCAGCTAGGCGCAGGTTTGGGCTCAGGCTTGGATGCAGGCTTGGGCGCTGGTTCAGATTCAGCCCGCAAGCTTTCCTTCGCGAACATCTCCATGCCCGCCTCGGTGCCACCCATATCGTCACTTGCAGCGACGCTCTTCCTTTCTTCGGAACGAGGCTTTAGCGGCTTGCCCGTGAAAAGATCCTTGAAGTCGCGCATGTCCTGCGCAATCGAACGCAGGCTGTTCATGGTGTCCGCGTTCTCCTTGTAAATGACGTTCAGGTCATCCCTTAAATGGGACACCCCTTCCGCGCTGACAAACGGATTATCGTCAATCGCTTCTTTTACGCCGCCGACCACACCGTCGACCACGGTACCTACCGCCTGGCCAACTTTATCGCCCAGAGAATCCGCGTAGTAATACTCGACCTCTTTGCCGTCTTCCAGCACAGCAAAGCCAATCTCGTTTCCCTGCTCGTCATCGATGTAATATAAGATGTCGTCATCGCTATATTCGATTTCCACGACTTCCGTCTTAGACACGGACACCCTCCTTTAGCGAACGTAAAAAAATGTAGCACCAACGCGGTATTGACCAATCGAAGCGCATGCGCAAAACCAGCCGATTGCAGCTTCGCAGCACCTGCGTGAACCAGGAAACGCGCCGCCAACGCGACACCCAAACCTCTTAATACCGCGAGCGTTCCTTAAGGGCGCGCTCAATCTCGCGGTTCGAGTCGCGCTTTGCCATGGTGGCGCGCTTGTCGTAGACCTTCTTGCCGCGCGCAAGCGCAATTTCAACTTTAACCAGGGAGTTCTCCTTGAAATACATCTTCAGGGGAACAACCGCCATACCCTTTTCCGCCACCTGACGCTCCAGATATCGAATCTGGTTCTTATGGAGCAGCAGCTTGCGCCGACGATCGGGGTCAACATTGTTGATGTTGCCCATCTCGAACGGAGCAATGTGCACGTTATAGAGCCACATCTCGCCGCCGCGAATAAGGCAATAGCAGTCAGTGAGCTGGCAATTCTTATCGCGCAGCGAGCGCACCTCCGTGCCGGTCAGCTCAATGCCCGCTTCGAAGGTCTCTAAAATCTCATATTCGAACCGCGCACGACGATTCTGAGCAATCTGCTTGTCTTTCTTTTCTTTCACGGGCACCTCCTTGCCTGAAAGCTTGCCGGGAACGCATCCGAAAGCTCATTTCGCAGGGTTTCGGCTTGTGGAGGCGGGCGCAACAAAGTGCGGCCTCCGCTACGAAACCCAGCTTTGGCATCATACCACGAGCGAAGGGCTTGCTTATACCAGCAAATAAAAAGTAAACTTCTCGAAAACAAGAAATCGAGCAGAAGGCACAGGCGTGCCGGTCCGCAGCGGCGCTTACGGGAAGGCATCCCGGCGCTTCGCTACCGCCTTGCTAGCTGTCGCACCAACGAACAAGGAAGTGCCATGGAAATCAAACCCGTTGCCCACATTCACACCGACTTTCCCGAGAAATTCGGCATTCCACGCCAAAGCAACCTGGTAAAGGAAGCTCGCGGAACTATCGTGTTCGAGCCGGAGTTTTCCCAACCTGAGTGCGTGCGCGGCATTGAGGGCTACGATTACCTGTGGCTCGTGTGGGGTTTTGACCACGGCGATAAAAACACCTGGTCGCCCACAGTGCGACCCCCAATTCTAGGCGGCAACAAGCGCATGGGCGTCTTTGCGACGCGCTCCCCTTTCCGCCCGAACCCGCTCGGGCTTTCATCCGTGCGATTGGAATCGGTAGAGATGACCGAAGCCGGCCCCATCCTTCACGTGTTGGGCGCTGACCTGCGCGACGGGACCGAGATTTATGATATCAAGCCGTATGTCCCCACGTCGGATTGCCATGCAGATGTGCGCGGCGGCATTGCTACCGAGAACAAATGGCACAGCGTGCGTGTGGAACTACCCGATGGCCTGCAGCAATACTTTAGCATTGAGCAGCTGGCAACGCTAAAAGACGCGCTAGCGCTTGATCCGCGCCCCGCGACGCATCACGACCCGCAGCGCACCTATGTCATGGCGTTCGCGGGTTGGGATGTGCATTTTACGGTTGACGACCAGGCTGGCGTCTTGACAGTAACGGGCCTGACCCGGCGATAGGCACCGCAACAGTCTCTTGCGCGGCGTTTAAGGCATTGAAAAGACCTCTCAAGCGAACGGTTGTTGGAAAAGCGGGTGCAAATTCGGGCAAATCGACGATTGGGTGCGGTTAGGAAAGTCGATTATGAACCGTTCTCAGGAACCATAGCGCGCGAGGAAAAAGTGATTCTGCAAAACCCCAGTTCAGATAAGTGTCAATCTGAATCAGGTCAGGTTTTCGAACGATATGCCGAAGCTGAACTACTCCCAATCGTCGATTTGCCCGAAGTGAAGGGCCTTTTGGCAACAAGCACTACACGAAAACCTGCCCTATCAGACAAGGCCCTCTATTGGCCGGCGGACATTTTGCTGGGGCCGTAGAGGAGAGACCGGCCAGAGATATCCTTGGATGAGCTTCACGAGCATCCGATACGGATTGGGCGCAACGCTCAATCTTGGTGCACTGGGCATCGGGGGAATCGAGCCGCAGAAAACCGTTGCAGACGGCCCTGAATTATATCGCCAAAGCGTTCGCTTGCTTTTTTCCTTCAATATTTGACGTTGATTTGAAAGTCGGCCTTCGTCAAACAGCAAGCGCCCAGGAGCATTCCCAAAGTGCACATTTTGCACTTTGGGGACATCCTGAATTGCGCTCTGGATTTGCGCTTTAAGCTAGATTGACGGGATAGTTTATCGACAAGCGAAGGACTTTGTTGACAAAAGGTGGGGTAATTTGTCAACAACGAAGGTGCTATTTTGCCTGGTTGCGGCAAAGTTTGAACGTGAGGTTGCGCGTGAGGGGGTCGGCAGAACTCAAAACAACTGCAACGCGCTGCGCCAAGCGATACAACGTGTCGCTCTCTTCGCCCGTAAGCGTATGATGCACGCCATCGAAGATGAAATACTCCTGGCCCAGCTCTTTGAGTGGCAGCAACCCTTCCGCCGTGTTATCAAGTCGCACGTACACACCATACGATGCCACGCCGGAAATCGTCGCGGAAAAGTTCTGCCCCACGAACTGCTGCATGTACTCCACCAGCAAATACTCGTGCGATTCGCGTGAGACCTTTTCAGCCAAGCGCTCCATTTTCGAGGAATGCTCCGCCAGCCACGCAAGCTGAGACACCTCTTGCGCCACCGCTTTCTTTTGCTCGGGCGGCAGTGCGCCTAACCGTCGCTTCTCCAAATGAGCCTTGAGCATGCGATGAACTACCAGGTCGGGATAACGCCTGATAGGGCTTGTAAAATGTAAGTATTCATCGGCTGCCAAACCAAAATGACCCTCACACGTAGGGCTATAAACGGCTTGCTTCATGGCGCGTAGCATCACGTTGGACACCAGCTCTTCTTCCGCGCGTCCACGCGAAAGTTCGAGCACTTTTTGAATCTGAAAACTATTGCCTTGAGAAAACAGCATCTTGTTGACCTGGGAAAACCAGGGAAATTCCTCAAGCAGCGGCACAAGCGACGCGCAATTCATAGGAAGCGGCGCCTCATGCACGCGAAACAGTCCGGGCATACCGTTCTCAATTAAATAATGCGCAACAGCCTGATTTGCCATGAGCATGGCTTCCTCGACAAGCTGCGTTGCGTTGTTCTTCTCGTGCAGTTCAACCGCAATGGGTTCACGCTGCTCATTGAGCTTCATTTTTGCTTCTACCTGGGAAAACTCGGGAGCACCCAGCTTGTGGCGACTCTTGCGACGCATCTGCGCAATGGCATCCAGCGCGAAAAGCCGCTGCTCAATGCTCGCGAACGCCTCCGCGCCGGCAGCAACGCATCCCACACCCGGCTCTGCGCCAGCCGCAGCCTCCACGCCGCCAGTCGTGCCGCCCACGCCAGCCCCAGCGCAGCCCGCATCCGCCTCCGCGCCGCCAGCCGTGCCGCCGGCACCAACGCACTTCCCCGTCGCCAGCAAATCGCGCACTTCCGCGTAGTTCATGCGACGACGCGACTCCATAAGCGCAGGGTAAATGTCAACGCCCACCACTTCCGCTTGCTCATCAAGATACAAGTCAACCGTCATGCAGCGACGCGCCACTCCCGGTTTCAGCGAGCAAATATTGTTCGAAAGCTCTTCGGGCAACATGGGCAGCACACGATCGACCAGATATACGCTAGTCGCGCGACGCCGTGCGTCTAAATCAATGGACGAATCCCAAGAAACATAATGCGCCACATCGGCAATATGTACGCCTAAACGCCATGCAATACGCGCACCACCAGCGCCAATGCGGCCTCGAGCAACATCGCCCCCTGCGCGTTCAAGCGAAAGGGCATCATCGAAATCTCGCGCGTCTTCCGGGTCAATGGTGAACACCACACGATCGCGGATATCGCGATATCCGTGGCTTAACGCATCGAGCTCGTCAACGCGCACATCTTGCGCTTGGGCCTGTGCGCCTTCGGAAAACACCGTTTCCAAGCTGTTCCGCTCAATCAGCGCGTCAACAATAAAACGCTGCTTTTGACCTTCGTCAAGCACTTCCTCGATAACACCGGTAGCCGCCGTGCGCCCCGTAGGAAACGTTGTAATGCGTACGCGTACCAGCGCGCCATCGGGAATGGCCGGGTTATCTTTACGCAGTGTGAAGATATCGTGCTGCATGCGGTAATCAAGCGGCACAACCACACCAAACGGCTCAACCACATCGTAGCGACCTACCACCGTCTCGTGCGCGCGATCGATAACGCGCACCACACGCGCAGCGGGACTTTCCTTGCTTGACACCCATTGCAGTTTATCCTGGTCGTAAACAGAATTTCGCCCCTGCGTTTTATGCGGAAGCGGTGCGACCTCCACCAAGTCGCCATCGAACGCACCATTCATCTTCTTCTCGGGAACGAAAAACTCCCCTTCGGATGTGCGCACGAAACCGTAGCCGTCGGCGTATACCGTAAGCGTGCCCGTGGGGTAAATCTGCGCACTGCGGCGCACGTGAGCGCGAGAACGACCCATGTATTACTACCTGTTTTGAGAAGCAGCCATATCCACGGCCAGGGACTTCTGATTGTCGGCATCGCCTTCCAGCGAAACGTGAATATCGGGCGAAATACCCGAACCGTCAATCTCATAGCCCAACGGCGTCTTATACTTTGCCGCCGTGTAGCGCAACGCGCCGCCAAACGAAAGCTCGCGCGTGACTTGCATGGTGCCCTTGCCCATGGTGGTGTCGCCCACAATCGTGGCGCGCTTGCTATCCTGAAGCGCACCGGCAATCACTTCTGCGGCAGCTGCAGTCTTACTGTTGACCAGCACATACAGCGGTGCATCGGTAATAGCTGCGCTGGAAACGGCTTTCGTAGTTGTCGCACCGTTGGAGTCGATTTGCACAATCGTGCCGCTCTTCATGAACAAGTTCGCAATATCAACCGCCTGAGTAAGATAACCGCCAGGGCAATCGCGCAGGTCAAGCACGAACGAAAGCGCACCCGAAGCAGCAAGAGATTTCACCGCATCGGATACCAGCGAAGAAGAATTCTGCGTGATTTGGGCAACCTTGATAACACCTACGTGTTCATCGGTCAGTTCAGTCTCAACATTCTTCTCTTTGTATTGCGAGCAATGGAGCGTTACCGTGAATTCTTCACCGCTTTCCGCACCCGTTGAGCTGGGACGACGCCACGTGGTTACCACGGAACTGCCCGCCTCGCGGAATATCGTGTTATTCACTTCGCTGGCTGTCATGCCTTGAGTGCGCGCGCCATCGATTGCCACAATAATGTCGCCCGTCTGAACACCCGAGCCAGCCGCAACGGAATCGGCAAACACATCGGCCGCATAGACTGTCTCACCCTGCTCCGCGAAAATAACGCCAATACCCACGTAATCGGTTGTAGACAAATCTTGCAGGAACTTCTGATAGCGCTCGCTGTCCAGATAACGCGCGTACGGGTCATCGATATCCGCCAACAGCGCGTTGATCAGCGACGTTGTTGCCACATTCAAATCGTACTCGTCAAGGCTTTCCTTCTCAAGCGTGCCCTGCACTTCCGCAATGCGCGCTGCAAGCGAGTCGTACGTATTTCCCGAAATCGTCTGTCCCGGGTTGACTTGCGTGCTGGTGGTAACGCCAATGCCCAAACGCTTCATCAGGGGCTCGTTGCCACGCAGCAAAAAGCCGCCCGCAAACGCGATTGCGAAGATCAAAATAACCGCGAAAATACGCGCCGCCCGTCTCACCTGCAGGTTTTCGAGACGGGCTGCGTTTTGCTCACGTTTTGTTTCACCGTGCTTTGCCATAGTAATTGACCTGTGCTGACTACACCTTCAAGTGACGACGCATAGAGAACGCCGAACCCAAAAGACCAATGACCAAACCAGCAACCACCAAAGCCACATAAATAACGGCAATGGTGTTCACCGACATTTCCATAGGCAGCCAAGCGAACGTGTTCGCCAACTGCGTAAGGCCGAAACGGCGCACCAGCTCAAGCACCAGAATGGCCAACACGGAACCCAGCAACGAATGAATTGCTGCTTCCATAAGGAAGGGCCCGCGAATGAAGCCGTTGGAAGCACCCACCAAACGCATGATGGAGATTTCCTTGCGGCGCGCCATAATGGCCAAGCGGATAGTGTTGTTGATGAAGATCAGCGCAATGACAATCAGCAACACAATAACGGCAATGCCGATATAGCGAGCGTAATTAATCACCGACAGCAAACGCTCAACGGTTTTCTGGCCGTATTTCACGGAATCGGAAGGTTCGGTAGGATTGTCGCAAATCTTGGCAAACGTGGAGTTCGACTCAATCTGCTCGGCAATCGTAATGACCTGCTGCGCATCCGATAGCGAGACATTCACCGATGCCGGCAGCGGGTTGCTTCCCTCGTCCAGCTGATCGACGATTTCCGGGTTCGCAACGGAACCACGGAAGTTTTCCAGAGCCTGATCCTTCGTGGTGAAGCTTACGCTCTCTACGCCATCAAGGCCTTTCAGCCAATTCTCAAATTGAGTGACTTCCGTAGACGATTCCTTGTAGTTATCGTCAATGTAGCACGTGATGGAAATCTCGCTTTCAACGGATTCCACGATGTTGTTCACTACCACGCCGGCCATGAAGAACACGCCAATCATAACCAGCGACAAGAAGATGGTGATGATAGAACCAAGCGCGGTTGACAGGTTGCGCTTGAAGCCAACCAGCGCCTCTTTGATGAAATATGCAAAACTACGCATCGAAACCGTACACCCCTCGATCTTGGTCGCGCGTCAAATGTCCTCGATCCAACGCAATAACGCGGCGGCGCATGTTGTCTACCATCTCGCGGTCATGCGTTGCCACCAGCACCGTTGTACCCGTGCGGTTAATGCGCTCCAGCAAATCCATAATGCCGCGCGAGGTCTGAGGGTCAAGGTTTCCCGTGGGTTCGTCGCAAATCAACATAGGAGGCCTGTTCACGATAGCACGCGCAATGGAAACGCGCTGCTGCTCGCCACCGGAAAGCTGATCAGGCATTTTGTTCATTTTCTCTTGCAAGCCAACCAAGCGCAGAACTTCAGGCACCTGCGTTTTGATAACGTGGCGGCTCTTGCCGATTACTTCCAGCGCAAACGCGACGTTCTCGAACACCGTCTTGTTGGGAAGCAACTTGAAGTCCTGGAACACGCAACCGATGTTGCGGCGCAGATACGGCACACGCCAGTCGCGCATGGTGGACAAGTCCTCGTTCGCGATGTAAATATGACCACTTGTGGGCTTGACTTCGCGCGTGATGGTCTTGATGAAGGTGGATTTACCGGAACCAGAATGACCCACCAGGAACAGGAACTCACCCGCGTAAATCTCCAAGCTCACGTCTTCCAAAGCAGGTTTGTTCGGCTGAGCAGGATAGACTTTCGTCACATGGTCGAATACGATGACCGGGCTTCCCTGACGCTGCGGTGCAGGAACTGCTTCGAGCTTCGGCAGCGTTGACGTCAGGTCGGGCTTTCTTGAAGAAGCCAGCTGACCAGCGCGGGGGGCGGAAGCGGGACGCGCATGGGAAGCGCGCACCTTTCTCACCTGACCCGTGGTCTGACCAGCGGCATCACTCACATTTTGATTATCTGTCACAGAATGCTCCGTTCGTATAATGTTCGCTGAGACAATCAGATTTTAGCAGACTAGTGACGAGCCATAACATTTTTCACAGCTTCAACAATGGCGGCGGCGTCAAGCTTGAAGTACGCCATGAGCTCCTGGAACTCGCCTGACTTGCCGAAACGATCCTTCATAGCAACAAATTCGCACGGCGTGGGGCGCTTCATTGCAAGCAGCTCGGATACTGCGCTGCACAGGCCGCCGTACTGAGAATGCTCTTCGGCCACCACAACGCAGCCCGTCTTTTCCACAGAAGCAAGAATGGTCTCTTCGTCAAGCGGCTTCACCGAGAAGGCGTCGATGACTTCCGCAGAAATCCCCTGCTCAGCCAACAGATCAGCAGCAACAAGCGCTTCACGGATTTCAACGCCGTTTGCAACAATGGTCACGTCGGTGCCTTCGCGCAGCACGTACGCGCGGCCGAGCTCAAGCTCTACGTCATCGGCGTACACGCACGGCACCGTGGCGCGACCCATGCGCACATACACCGGGCCAGGAGTCTGCGCAGCAAGACGCAGCGCGGCGCGAGCAGCAGCGTAGTCGGCAGGCACAAGCACCTTCATGTTAGGCAGCACACGCATCAGGGCAACGTCTTCGAGCATCTGGTGCGTACCGCCATCGGGGCCAACGGAAATGCCGGCATGCGTGGGCGCAATCTTCACGTTCAAGTTGCCGTAGCACACGGTGTTACGAATCTGATCGTAAGCGCGACCCGTGCCAAACACGGCGAAGGAGCCGGTGTAGGCAATGTTGCCCGTAAGGGAAAGACCTGCGGCAACGTCAATCATGTCCTGTTCAGCAATGCCGCAGTTGAACAGGCGTTCGGCGTTTTCCGGGCATGCCTGCGCGAACTTCTTCGTGGTGGTGGAGCCGGTCAAGTCGGCGTCAACCGCAACAACGGGAACGCCTTCTGCGGCGAGCTCTGCCAGCGTTACGCCAAACGCCGCACGCGTAGCTTTCTTCTGAGCAGATTGCTCTGCGGTGGCCAATTTAACCATTGCAAATCACCTTGCCTGCTTCTTCCAATTCCTCCAAAGCCTGAGCGGTCTGCTCCGCATTCGGTGCAGAACCATGCCAGCCTGCTTGATTCTCCATAAAGGAAACGCCCTTGCCCTTGATGGTTTCCGCAATAATGACGTGCGGCTTTCCGTTGCAGTCAGCCTTTAGTGCCTGCAAAAGTTCCACCAAAGCATCCACATCGTGACCGTTGACCGCATGAACATCCCAGCCGAACGCGGCGAACTTTGCGCACAAATCTTCGGGGCTGCATACGCTCTCAATGCTGCCATCGATCTGCAGATGGTTGTGGTCAACAATCGCTACCAAATGGTCAAGCTTTTGGTGCGCGGCAAACATGGCCGCTTCCCAAACTTGGCCTTCCTGCGTTTCGCCATCGCCCAAAATGGCGAAAACGTGTGCATCGTTATGCGCCAAACGCAGGCCGCAGCACATGCCGGCACACACCGACAGGCCCTGACCCAGCGAACCGGTGGAAACCTCCACGCCCGGCAGCAAATTCATATCGGGATGACCCTGCAAACGGCTTCCCAGCTTGCGCAGCGTCTTGAGCTCTTCGCGCGGGAAATAACCTGAATGTGCCAACGTGGCATACAAAGCCGGCGCAGCATGGCCTTTCGCCATGACAAAGCGGTCACGGCTCTCCATCAGGGGATTTTGCGCATCGTAGTTCAACACACCCCCAAAATAAAGCGCCGTCATGATGTCGGTGCACGATAACGAGCCACCCGGGTGGCCGCTACCCGCTTCCGCGATCATCGCCACGATATCCTTGCGAATCTCGTTGGCCTTCAACTCCAACTCTACCGTCATTGCGAAACCCTCCACTTATGATATCCGATGACAAACTCATCCAAACCGCCATCCAGAACCGAATCCACGTTACTGGTTTCTACGCCTGAACGAACGTCTTTGACCAACTGATAAGGATAAAGCACATAATTGCGAATTTGGCTGCCAAATGAATTCTCCATGCGTTCACCGCGAAGTTCATCCAGCTCATCGGCGCGCTTTTGCTGCTCCAGCTCATAAAGGCGGGCGCGCAGCACTTTCAGGGCCGCTTCCTTATTCTGCAATTGAGATTTTTCATTTTGGCACGTGACCACGATTCCCGTGGGAATATGCGTGAGGCGCACGGCGGAATCCGTGGTGTTCACGCACTGACCGCCGGGGCCGCTTGAGCGGTATACGTCCACGCGCACATCGTTCATGTCCAAGTCAACGGCAACCTCATCGGGCAAAACCGGCAGCACTTCCACGCTGGCAAACGTCGTTTGACGGCGCGCCTTCGCATCGGTGGGGCTAATGCGCACCAAGCGGTGAACGCCCATCTCGCTGCGCAGCATGCCGTAAGCGTTGCGCCCTTCCACCTGAAACGAAGCGCGATCCATGCCAATGCCTTCGCCAGGCACAACGTCCAAATCACGCACGCGCCAGCCTTTCGATGCCGCATAACGCGTGAGCATGCGGTACAGCATTTCAGTCCAGTCCTGCGCCTCAAGACCACCCTGACCAGGGTTGACGGACACAATGGCATCGCCACCATCGAACTCGCCCGAGAACCACGATTGCACTTCCAGGTCATCCAGAAGCTGCTCGAGCGCGTCTAACGCATGATCGAATTCTTCCGCAAACGCCTCGTCTTCTTCCGCTAGCTCGCTGGCTGCTTGCGCATCGGAAAGCAACTGTTCGGCGCGCTTGTATTCCGCAATGGTGTCGCGCACGTCGCTCGCCTGCTTGGAGACCGCCTGGGCGCGCGCGGCGTCGTTCCAAAAATCAGGATCGGCGGCCTGCGCGTCAAGCTGCTCAAGCCGCCCTTCCAATTCATCGATGTGAAGGAAGCCGTACGCATCGTGCACGCGCGCCTGCGCGGCTTCCCAGTCCTTTTTGTCGTGTAAAGCCATGATTACTGTATGAGATTCCTATGACATTTCTTGAACTTCTTGCCCGAACCGCAGGGACACGGATCGTTGGGGCCGCAATTTGCGAAGGGGTCATCTTTGTCCTTCACGTACGTCTTGACCTTTTGCGGTACCGGGCGCGCGGGCGCACCAGCGCCAGCGGCAGCGCCGGCAGATGCGGCAGCGGGGGCGGCTTGCTGCGAAGCGGCACTTCGACCTGCGGAAACACCCGTGTTCGACAACGCTGCCTCCGGCGAAGAGTAGCTCATCTTGCGCTCAAGCGGGTCGGGTGCGGCAGCTTGTTCGGGCTTGTTCACCACAATCTGCAAGCGCAAAAGCGTGCGCAGGAACTTCTGGTACATGGTTTGGGTCAGCTCGCCGAATGCACGGTGCGCTTCCTGGCGATACTCGGTCAACGGGTCGCGCTGACCGAACGCGCGCAGGCCAATGCCCTGGCGCAAGTAGTCCATTTCCTGCAGGTGCTGCATCCAGCACGTGTCCATAACACGCAGCATGAACTGGCCTTCGAACGTCTTCATGGCCTGCTCGGGCAGCGCTGCGAACTTCTGCTCGTACGTTTCCTGCATGAATTCTTCGATGATTTCCTTCAGTTCATCGGAGTCTTCGCAGTCAATAGCGTTCAAGTCGAAGTCGGTGCGGCCCGTCATGTCGGCCACCCAGATATTGATGGATTTCACGTTCCACTCATCGCGCGTTGCATGCGACGGGCAGTTCTCATCGACAGCCTGCTGAGCAGCGTCGGAGATGATTTCGCCAATCTTGTCGGACAAATCCTTGCCATCCAGAATAGCATTGCGTTCGCCGTAAATGGCAGCACGCTGCTTGTTCAAAACGTCGTCGTACTCTAGAACGTTCTTACGAGCAGCAAAGTGCATGCTTTCCACCTGGCGCTGCGCGTTCTCAATGGACTTCGTGACCATCTTGTTCTGGATGGGCATGTCTTCGGGGATGTTCGTTTTCTGCATCATGGCGGAAATGCGATCCATGTTGTCGCCGCCGAACAGGCGCATCAGGTCGTCTTCCAGCGAGATATAGAACTGCGTGGAGCCGGGGTCGCCCTGACGGCCGGAACGACCACGCAGCTGGTTGTCAATACGACGCGACTCGTGGCGCTCGGTGCCAATAACCGCCAAACCACCTGCGGCAACAACCTGGTCGTGTTCGCGCGCGCACGTCTGTTTCGCTTCTTTGAGCGCGGCAGCACGCTGCTCTTCGTTCGCGTATTCGGGATTTGGCGCGCCTTCTTCGGTAAGCTCAGCCGCATTCGGATCGAACCCATGGGAAATCAGCACGTCGTCCATAAGAATGTCGGGGTTGCCACCCAGCAAGATGTCGGTACCACGGCCTGCCATGTTCGTGGCAATGGTCACGGCGCCCAAACGGCCTGCCTGCGCGACAATCTGCGCTTCGCGTTCATGGTTCTTCGCGTTCAAGACTTCGTGCTTAATGCCGCGACGCGAAAGTGCCTTCGATAAACGTTCGGAGCTCTCAATGGACACGGTGCCAATCAAGCACGGCTGACCAGCGGCGTGACGCTCTTGCACTTCATCGGCAATGGCGCTGTACTTCGCAGAAATCGTACGGTAAATCAGGTCGTCTTCGTCCACGCGCGCCACCGGCTTGTTGGGCGGAATGGAGAAAACAGGCAGGTTGTAAATCTGGCGGAATTCGGCGTCTTCGGTCATAGCCGTACCGGTCATGCCTGAAAGCTTCTCGTACAGACGGAAGTAATTTTGCAGCGTGATGGTGGCAAGCGTTTGGTTCTCTTCGCGCACTTGAACGTGCTCTTTTGCCTCGAGCGCCTGGTGCAAGCCTTCGGAGAAACGGCGGCCTTCCATAATGCGGCCGGTGAATTCATCGACGATCTTGACTTCGCCGTCCACCACAACGTAGTCTTTGTCGCGATGGAACAGGAACTGGGCGCGCAACGCCTGCTGCAGATGGTTTGCCAGACTACCGGATTCATCTGCGTAAATGTCTTCGATGCCCAGCATGTTCTCAACGCGCGTCAGACCCGTTTCGGTGGTGGTTATGGTGCGCTTTGCCTCGTCCATCTCGAAGTCTTCGTCTTGGACCAGCGCCGGCATTACGCGCGCGAACTTCTTGTACGTGTCCGCCGCCTGAGTGCCCACGCCGGAAATGATAAGCGGCGTACGCGCTTCGTCGATCAGGATGGAGTCCACTTCGTCCACCACGGCAAACGCATGGCCGCGCTGCACACGATTATCGGCGCGCGCCACCATGTTGTCACGCAAGTAGTCGAAACCGAATTCGGAGTTCGTGCCATACGTCACATCGGCCTTATACGCGGGAATGCGCTGCGCGGGCGTCATACCGGCCTGGATCAGGCCCACTTCCATGCCCATGAAGCGATAGATGCGGCCCATCCACTGGCTGTCGCGGCGAGCCAAGTAGTCGTTGACGGTAACAATGTGGACGTTTTTACCGGGAAGAGCGTTCAGATAACCGGCAAGCGTGGAAACAAGCGTTTTACCTTCGCCGGTTTTCATCTCGGCAATTTGGCCTTCATGCAGAGCCATGCCGCCAATAAGCTGCACATCGAAGTGACGCATGCCCGTTACGCGAACGCTTGCCTCGCGAACAGCGGCGAAAGCTTCTGGCAGCAAGTCGTCAAGCGTTTCGCCCGCGGCTAAGCGCTCGCGAAACTCCACGGTCTTGTGGGCAAGTTCCGCATCGGAAAGCGCCTGCATGCTGGGTTCCAACGCGTTGATTTTGCTGACGATTTCCTGGTAGCCTTTCAGCTGCTTCCCTTCACCAAAGCTTAAGAGCTTAGAGAAAAAACCTGACATATAAAGTCCCTTTCTTTCGGACTATCGAGCCGCAGGCAAAATTGCGTGCGGCGGGCGCGAGCAGCTTGCAAGCGCAGCTGGCGGGAACGCTCAAAGACGCAACAAGCACACGCCGGCGCCGGTCGCTCGAACGTATGGACGCGTGTCCAAAGCGCGCCTTTGGGCGCGTTCGTGCGGTGGGCGCGAGCGGCCCGGCAAGGCGTCGGTATACGCAAACGCTTTTCTTGGAAGCAGATGCCACAACCCGCACACACTACTCGCATAATAAATAACTTGCCTACTATACCACGAGCGCGCTTTCATCTTTTTTAGCAGCAGAAAATCCATAGCTTGAAATGCGGCGAAGTAACGCGGGGCGACTGGGCGCGGGCGGGGATGTTGCTGGCGCTCTGGACGCATGGGTGGCTGCCAGTGCGGGTGCAGTGCGAACGCGGCTGGGCGCATGGGTGGCGAAGGCGGCTCTGGCGGGGGCAGCAGGCACGTGAGCGATTTCGGCTGCGACAAGTGCAGACGCGCGGACGATGCCCGTCTTTAGGATTTAGCACCAGAATTCTTTAGATTTACCGACATATCTGCTTATAGGAAAACCAGCCTGCGAGCT
>CAKUOV010000015.1 GCA_934670115.1 uncultured Eggerthellaceae bacterium | reverse complement strand
GTCCTGCCCCAGGAGGTGAGTGCGCAATGACCGTCCAAGACATTATTCGCTCCCGTGCGAAAGAGCTGCTGGAAAGCGGGGAAGTGGCAACGTTTATCGGCTGGGAAAACGGCAGGTTCGTCAACCAGACCACTCCGCTTGTCATTACCAATGCCGCTGATGCAGAAAAGCTCGTCTTCAATGAGTACTGCGCGAACACCCTGGCAAAATACGTGCGCGATGTTGCGCCCCGCGGTAAAGTGGGTCTGGTGGTGCGCGGCTGCGACAGCCGTGCAATCGTACGCCTGATCATTGACAAGGTAATCCAGCGCGAAGACGTGTACCTGATTGGCGTGGGATGCCCGGGAATGAAAGACCGCAAGACGGACGAGATGCTAAAAAAATGCGCTGAATGCCGCCGTAACAACCCGGTGATTTTCGACGAAATGGCTGGTGAAGAGGTTGCAAAGCCCACACCTGCCGCTGAAGAGCGCTTCGTCGAAGTGCGGGCGGTAGAAGAAATACCGCAACCCGAACGCTCCCGTTACTTTGAGAGCATCTACGCGAAGTGTATCCGCTGCTACGCCTGTCGCGACGTGTGCCCATGTTGCACATGCCGTGAATGCTTCGTTGACCAGCGCCGCGAGGGTTGGATCGGCAAACAGAACAACGTGGCCGAGAATCGCTTCTACGGCCTGACACGTGTGATGCACGTAGGCGACCGTTGCATTGAGTGCGGCGAATGCGAGCGCGTGTGTCCCATGGATCTGCCGCTGATGAAGCTCAACCGTAAGGTCATCCAGGACATGAATAACCTGTTCGGCGAATTCGAATCGTCGCTTTCCCTGGAAGACACATCCGCTCCGCTGACTGAGTACCGACTCGACGACGTCGAAGAGTTCATGTAGGAGGTCGCTATGATTCTGAACAAACAAAACGTCGCGGCGCTTCTTGGGCAGCTAGGCGCTGAACGCGAGGTCTTCGTGCCGGCTGTGATTGACGGCGTGGCTAAGTTCGCGTGCTTGTGCGATGGCGTTGAACCCGACTTTTCCCTGGTAAACACAACTATGCCGCCGAAAGATTTACTGTTTCCGCAAACGCAGAAAATGTATCGCTTCGACATTGACGCGAACGGCGGTTACGTTATCAACGAATACGATGAGTCGCGCGAGCAAGTGGTATTTGGCATTCGCCCGTGCGATATGCGCTCGATTGTTTGCCTGGACGAAGTGTTTCTGACCAGGGGATTCGTCGATGAGTTCTACGCAAATGCTCGCGAGAAGCTGCTCTCCGTGTGCATTGGTTGCGCGCAAGCTGCCGAGACGTGCTTCTGCGATTCCATGGGCATTGACCCGCAGCTTGCTCCCAATGCCGATATCATGCTGCAAGACTGCGGCCCGGTGTATAACGTTATCGCGCAAACCGATAAGGGCAAAACCGAAGTAGACTGTTGGTCTGCGTTCCTTGAGGAAGGCGAGGCGCAACCTGCAGCTTGCACGGTGGATCTGCGCGTGAACATGGAAGGCGTAGTAGACAAGCTCGATCGCATGTATGACGATTCTATCTGGGATAACTTGTCGGTCAAGTGCCTGAACTGCGGCACGTGCACGTATGTGTGCCCCACATGCCACTGCTTCGACATTAGCCAAGAAGTGCGCTGCAAAGATGGCGTGCGTTTCCGCTGTTGGGATAGCTGCATGTTCTCGGAGTACACCATGATGGCGGGCGGACACAATCCGCGCCCCGGCAAGCTGGAGCGCGTGCGCAACCGCTTCATGCACAAGTTGAACTTCTTCGAGCGCCGCTACGGCATGACGCTGTGCGTTGGATGCGGCCGCTGCGTGGAGAAATGTCCGGTGGCGCTGGACATCACGCGGCTGATCGACGAGATTGGAGCCAAAGATGTCTAGCATTGAGATTTCCCACGGATGCGCAAAAGGCGATCGTCCGCTGATTCCCCAAGTGTGCCGCGTGATCGAAATCACCCAGGAAACCCCTGATGTTAAGTCGTTTCGCCTGATAACGAAAGACGGCAAGAAGCCGTTCGATTGCAAGCCGGGCCAGTTGGGCATGTTCGGCTTGCTGCCGTATGGCGAGTGCATGTTCGTGGTGTCTGCGCAGTCCGATGAATGGGTGCAGTTCACGGTGAAGAGCGTGGGCCTGGTTACCGAGAAGCTTCATGAACTGCGTGTGGGCGACGAGGTTTCGCTGCGCGGCCCATACGGCAATTGGTGGCCCACGGAAGGCTGCAAGGGCAAGGACATGCTGTTCATCGCGGGCGGCATCGGTTTGCCCCCGGTGCGTTCGTTTTTGCTGCATTGTTTGGAGCATCGCGAAGATTATGGGCGCATTGACCTGGTGTACTCCGGCTCAACTTATGACGACTTGGTGTTCAAAGAGCAACTGTTCGAGATATGGCCGAACGAGTCCGATATGCATGTCCATGTGTCGCTTTACCACGAAGACGAGCGCTGGGACGGAGCCGTGGCGTACACGGCGCCGTTCTTGGAGACGCTTGATTTGGGTCCCGAAGACGGTAATCGCGTTGCCGTGATTTGCGGCGGCCCATCGCTTTCCCGCACGTGTCGCGAGACGTTGCTTACGGGCGGCTTTTCGGAGGAGAACATTCTAACCACGCTGGAGATGCGCATGAAATGCGGCGTGGGCAAATGCGGTCGTTGCAACATGGGTGGCCACTTCATCTGCCTTGATGGGCCTATTTTCTCGCTGGCTGAGATTGCGCAAATGCACTCCGACGTGTAAATGCGCAAGAGTTGTCGCCCAAGGTGTGTGGCGCGGCTGCGAGGTGCGTGGCATGAACTCATAGTCGCAGGATGCATGGGCGGCGTCGCAAGATGCTGCCCGCTTGCTACTTCACGCTGATAAGTTTTCCCTGGTAGCCGCACAGAATATTCGCGTTGCCATCCGCCATGGCCAACCCTTTCTCAAGCCCTGCGCGTGGCAGGCTGTAATCGTTGTTGTTCTGCGAAATATGCATGGCAATTACGGTTTCGGGCGTGCGTAAACCTGCTTCGCGCGATTCGGTAATAAGCGCGGCAAGTTCACTGGTGGCTTGCGGGTTGGAAAGATGGCCGAATTCCGACGCGATGCGCCGCTTGATAACGAAAGGGTAGTCGCCGTTTTTCAGCATGGTTTCGTCATGGTTGCTCTCAAGCGCCAGAATGCGCACATCGTGCAGGGCTGCATGGGCGGCACCTGTTACCACGCCCGAGTCGGTCAAGTAGCCCAAGGCGTCGCCATCGGGCGCATCAACGCGAAAACCGAACGACGCGGCGGCATCGTGGCTGGTGGCAAACGGAAGAATGCGCAGACCGGCGGCATCGATGGTGTTCTTTTTCGATCCCGCGGGTGCCGCGCCCAATGAAAGAATATCACGAGTTTCAGCGAGTTTGCGCAGTTCAGAGCCATTTTCCACACAAGCATTATTCGCGTAGACAAAGGGAGCGCAACCAAGTTTTTCCAGCCCGCGCAGAACGACTCCCAAGCCTTTCGTATGGTCACCGTGCTCGTGCGTAATAAGCACGGCCTGAATGCGTGCGGGATCAAACCCTGCTTCGTCGCAGCGTGCCAAGAAATCGCGCTTGCATATGCCGCAGTCGATGAGCACGCCTTCGCCTGTTTCAGCGTTTTCGACAATGGCAGCATTACCTTTGCTACCACTTGCCAGCACGTGAAGTTTCAGCATAAGGACATCCTCTTTCTGCGCGCAGACGCGCTATCGTTTCGCCGGGGCGGCCTGCTCCGCCTCAAGCAGCTCGCGCGCATGGGCAATAGCGTCGTCGATGTTGGGGCGGAAATGCTCTTCGCCAACCAAATCCACGAAACCCGCGCGACGCATGGTTCTCATGGGCTGCTCGTTCGCATGGCTGAAAATAAGGTGCACGCCGTTCTCGTTGCAGTACTCATAAAGGTTTTCGAGCGCGTTCATGCCGGTTGCATCAAGCGACGGCACGCCGCGCATTCGAATGATAAGGTATTTCGTGAAGTCTTTCACTGAGATATCCGAAATACGGTCGGCCATTCCGAAAAACATGGGGCCGTTGATTTCGTACACGCGCACGCTTTTCGGCAGCTCGCGCAAGTGCGTGACCTCGGAGTCCTTATCGCAATAGTACGTCCAGCCTTTGACTTCGGTTTCTTCGCTGACCATCTTCATGAACAGCACCACGGTGATAAGCATGCCCACAGCTATTGCGGTGACCAGGTCAAACACGATTGTCAACGTGAAGGTGAGCAGCAGTGTTGCCACAGCCCCGCGCGAGGCGGTGGCACACAGATGCGCGAAATTGCGCCAGCCGGACATGTTGTAGGCAACTTGCAGCAAAATGGCCGCAATGGTCGGCATGGGGATGAGCGCAGCATAGGGCATAAGGAACACAAGCACGGCAAGCAACACCACGGCGTGCACCATGCCGGCAATGGGCGTGCGGCCGCCGCTTTTCACGTTGGCTGCTGTACGCGCGATGGCGCCCGTTGCGGGAATGCCGCCGAACAGCACCGAGCCGATATTACCCACACCTTGCGCCACCAGCTCCATGTTGCAGCGATGGTGGCTTGAGATCATGGAGTCGGCGACCACGCACGACAGCAGCGATTCGATAGCGGCCAAAATGGCAATCGTGATGCCGTTCGCCAGCTCGTTACGGAATAAATCCAGGTCAAGCTGAGGTATGTGCAACGTAGGCAAACCAGCATTGATGGTGTACAGATCGCCGATGGTGTTAACGTCAAGACCAAATGCGGGCACAATTGCTGCACCGGCAATTACCGCAACGAGCGATGCGGGAATGCGTCGTGACACTTTAGACCATAAAATCAGAATCGCCAGGCAAATCGCGCCAACAAGCAGCGCTTGCGCATTGAACGTGGCAATATTCGCAGCTACAGCCGAAAGCTTATCGACGGTGCTTACCGCAGTTGTTCCAGCAGGGTAGGTAAGACCAAGCAAATCTTTGATCTGGCCAATGACGATGGTGACAGCGATGCCGGCAGTAAAGCCCGTCGTAATGGTATAGGGCACAAAGCGAATGAGCGTGCCCAGTTTGAGCAGACCCATGAGTATAAGCAGAATGCCGGCAATGATGGTTGCCGCTACCAGACCGTCCAGACCGTCGGTTGCAACAATGCCCGCAACAATAGTCGCGAAGGCGGCAGTGGGGCCGGATATCTGCACGCGACTTCCGCCGAACAGTGCGATAAGAAAACCCGCCACAATGGCCGTATAGAGGCCCTGTTCAGGACCAACACCTGATGCGATGGCAAGCGCGATGGAAAGCGGCAAGGCCACAACGGCCACAACAACACCTGAAACAATGTCTTTAGGTATCTGCTTGCGCAGCTCTTCCTTCGTTGAGTGCTTTATTATGCTGAACAGTATGGGTTTAATCTTATCGTGTTGCATGGCCTTCGATTCGTGTTGCAGTGGTTGCTTTCTCTAGCTCTTACGACACAACCGGGCTTTGCCTGGGCTCGGTCGCGAGCGAAGCATGCAAAACGCGCCCACGCACACGGGCGTTCGCCCTTTCCGCGGGTTTCGACAAAACGTATTTGCGTATGAGGCGCCGCAAAGCCAGCAAAGACAACAAAACTCCGCCCAGGGAGCTTCCCCAGGTAGAGTACGTTATTCAGTCGGATTGCACAGCAAGCTTTGCCGTAAGAGGGTGTCCATAGTAAACGCTTTTGAGGCGCAAGCCTTCGCAGTCCATAAAATCTCCAGCAAGAAGAGCGGAGTTACGCGTTAAGCGGCACTAAGACTCTTTTCTTGACTGGCTTTGCATGTATGGACGCAAATCAGTCGAATTGAAAGATAGGATTATCCATCCGTTAAAATAGGATAATTTGAGATTCTCACAACAGGCAGATTGAACTAAACTACTATGACATAGTGTACAATGCAACTCTAAAGCAAAAGAATAGCATCCGGAATTACCGGTTCACGAAGGGGACACATTGCTGTTCGGTTGGTATATCGTAGGATATCTATTTCTTGCAGGCGCAGGCAGCGGCGCATTTCTGCTTTCGGCGTCAAGTTGCATGGTAGATGCCTATCAGCGAACAGATGAAAGCGAAAACATGGTTTCTTCTACCCAGGCAGGTTTTTTTGTGGCCCCTTGCATGGTAGCGCTCGCCGCACTGCTGCTGATGTTCGACTTGGGCGGTATTGACCGCGCATGGCGTGTTATGCTGAATCCATTCCAATCGCTCGTCTCCATCGGTGCGTGGCTGATCGCCTTGTTTCTACTAGCAAGTGGTCTGCTGACCGCCGTAGCCCTGGTGAAAGACGAGGTTCCAAAGAATATACTGTGGCCGGGGTGCATATTGGGTTCGCTTCTTGCAATTGGCGTCATGGTTTATGCGGGTATGCTGCTGGCTAGCATGGTATCTATCGACTTCTGGCGTACTCCTTGGCTGGTTGTCTTGTTTGTGGCTTCAGCAATCTCCACAGGAGCAGCAGCGATTACTTTGCTGGACGTTTTCGCCCTACCCGCCTCGATGAGTTTTTCGCATGATCTACGGGCTTTTTCTACCACCACCTCGGCATTCGAGGCTGTAGCGCTCACAGCGTTTATGATTAGCCGTTGGTTCTTCTCCCCGGTAGCAAGAGCTTCGGCAAGCATGTTGCTCTCGGGAGAGCTTGCACCTGCATTTTGGATAGGCGTGGTTGGATTTGGACTGGCAATACCGCTAGCGATTCGCATAGTGGGGCAAATCATGCCGCAACGTACGAGTATGCTAATTTTCGGCGCTAGTGTTTTGGCGGGCGGTCTTATGTTGCGTTACTGTATTATAGCGGCGGCGCAGTACACGCCGTATGTGTAAAAGCGCGCATGCACAAGACGGAAGAAATGATTGTAGGGTTGGAGTGACTCCAAAAATAGCGAACATACGGATAACCATCGATGGCGACAGCGGCATTCCTATCTGGCTGCAGCTGCGTAATCGTCTTATATACCTTATTACCTCCGGCGCCTATGCAACAGGCGAGAAGCTACCGACGGTAAGAGAGATGGCCGTTGAATTAGGCATTAACTACAACACGGTAAGCAAGGTGTACCAGGACATTGAACGGGACGGGTACATTGTATCCAAGCGCGGTAAAGGGACTTTTGCACACGATGGTTACTTGAAAACAGAGGGAGCTGCCACAGACGCCGCAGCGTCGTTGGCAGACGACTTCATTTGCCGATGCCGTGAGCTTGGCGTGCCTCGTCAGGACATAGTCGCACTGGTGCAAGAGCGCTTGATGAAAACAGAAAAAGAGCAATAGGTAGTTTAATCTCGCGGGCCCCACCCGCTTCGTTGAAAGGACTTCTCGGCATGAAATTCAGCCTTAGAGGCGACAAAGAAAAAAGCTGCTCAGCCAAGAAAGATGATCATAGAACAGTTGCTGCAACTGAGCTCGAATCCAACAAGGCAACACGTATAGGCGTGTACCTGTTTGCCATTGTTGTTTTCGTAATAGGCTTTGCTGCAGTTTTGACTGTATCGGCAGCGCTTGTGGGTGGCCTTTCCGCAATATCTGTAGTGATTGCGTTATTCGTCGGTCTTCTAGCGGCTGGCTCTATTCGCATTGCTCCTCAGTGGGAGCGAGTTGCGGTACTGCGCTTTGGCAAGTTTCATCGCATTGCCGGTCCTGGCACATACTTCCTGGCGCCCTTTGCTGATTACGGCGCAATACACATCGATCACCGCATGATGGTTTCATCGTTTGCGGCTGAAGCGGCGCTTACAGCGGATCTGGTACCGGTGGATGTGGACGCTGTGTTGTTTTGGATGGTATGGGATGCCGAAAAAGCCTGCCTTGAGGTTGAAAATTATCCCAAAGCGGTTTTATGGAGTGCTCAAACAGCAATGCGCGATGCCATTGGTCAGCAAAACCTAGCTGATCTGTCCCTGCGCCGCAAACAAATAAACCGCGAGCTGCAGGAGACAATGGGCGCAAAATGCGAACAGTGGGGCATTACGGTCATAAGTGTAGAAATTCGCGACATTACCGTACCTAAAGAATTGCAGAATGCCCTTTCTCGCGAGGCGCAAGCCGAGCGAGAGCGTAACGCACGTGTAATTCTGGCTGAAGTGGAAAAGGATATCTCGGAAATGTTTGTTGAAGCCGCCGATGTGTACGAACAGAATCCTAAAGCCATGCAACTCCGAGCAATGAATCTAGCTTACGAGGGCGCCAAAGAGGGGAAGGGCGTTCTATTGGCTCCAAGCAGCTTAGCTGATGGTTTTGATATAGGAAAGCTTCTCGGCAATGAATAAAGTTTTCATCGAGGGAGTACTGATTTTGCGCGTTCCATTTGGGGCGCGCTTTCTTTTGGATCGAACAATATAAGTCGCTCGCAAATAGCGGTGTAATCACGGCAAGAACACAGTTCGGCAGAAAGGGAAAGAAGCACCACAATCCGAGTAGAGCAAAAAAACATGCATTTCAGGTTGACATCGCGAGATCCTTTGTCTTACGTATTTTTAGACAGTCTTTCCGCCAGCTCAGATGCTAAATATCCAAATTAAGATAAAACTAATACTATATTGAACTAGTATATTATGATAAAATAACAACGCAACGAATCCGGCCGATTCGACTTAGGCGTATCAGGCATCGTCCCTTAGCTCGTCTTTTTGAGCTACGGTTGCGCAATCGTACTTAAGGGAAACAGGTGAGATACTTGACGTATTCGAAGGAGGAGAGAATGTCGGGAGAAAACAGTCCGCAAGTTGGACTCACCCGAAGGGGATTTCTTAAAACCACAGCAGCCGCAACGGGAGTTGCACTCATCGCGGGCGGCACGGGTACAATGACGGCACTTGCCGCCGACGAATCACCCGCCAACACAGGAGAGCAGGTGTTTTCAGCGGCCTGTCGTGGCAACTGCATGGGAGGTTGCCCGCTTGAAGTAACGGTGAGAAATGGCAAGGTCGTAAGGACCGAGGCATGGCCGGTCGACGACGCCCATTTAGCTTACAAGCGCATCTGCCAGAGAGGTCGCAGCCATATAAACCTTATTTATAACGAGAAGCGTATCAAGTATCCTCTTCGCCGAGTTGATGGCACCGAAAGAGGCGCGGGCGAGTGGGAACGCATCTCCTGGGATGACGCAATTAGCGAGATAACAACTAAATGGAAGCAATATCAAGCCGAGTTTGGGCCTTCAAGCGTTGGTTTCTCGTTCGGTTCGGGCAACTACGGTCTTGCCTTTGGCGTGAATACAAATCTGCTGGGTTATTACGCCAAGCTGCTCAATGTTACCAACGCCACGTATGTACACCATTGCTACGATGAGCTTTCAGGAAAATATTGTCAATCTACGGGCATTGCCCTCAATCAAGCGCCCCATATGATGCTGGAATCGAACTGCATCATAGTATGGGGCGGTAATCCCACTGAATCCATCATACATACTTGGCATTTCGTTATGGAATCGCAACAGAACGGCGCAAAAGTAATTGTGGTTGACCCCAATTACACCATTGCTGCATCGAAAGCTGATTTATGGGTTCCTATTCGTCCGGGCTCCGATCCCGCTCTTGCCCTTGCGCTGGTGCGTAAATATATCGAAGACGGCAATGTGTCATGGGATACTGTGGAAAACTTTACTACGTTGCCCTATCTAGTCCGCGACGAAGACGGGCTTGTTTTGAAGCTTTCTCACCTTGATCCGACAGTAGCCGCTGATGCGGATGCGCCCGCGGTCATGCTTGAGGACGGCTCCCTGGTCGCTGCTACCGCTGCGTCAAATCCTGTTTTCACGGGAGTGACCGAAGCAGCTGGTCAAAGCGTTCATACCGTATGGGATCTTATGCTCGAGCGTCTTGAGGAATGGACGTTCGAAAAAACAGCAGAAGTGTGTGGTATCTCTGTATCTATGATAGAAGAGATGTACGAAACCATCAAGAACAACACTCCCGCCGCAACCATCATTGGCTTGGGCCTTGATCATTATGAGAATGGATTCATGTCGTACACCTCAGTAGCTTTACTAAGTGCGATCTCGGGCAACTTGCTGACACGTGGCGGCGGCGTTGATATGTGGGACATGTGCTCCATTAACTTCTACGCAAACCTAGCACCATTCATGCCCCGCGGTTTATCTAGCAGCCAAAAGGTACTCATGATTGGACTTGACGACATCCTGAACAAACAGGAGTATAACGGTGTGCCGCTCAATTTGAAAAGCCTGTTTTTCTGCTGCCATAACTGTGTTGGCAACGGCGTGAACAGGAACAAGCTCCTCAAAGCATTTGATAAGCTGGAACTTATTGTGACTGCAGAAATTGTCATGTCCGACACGGCGCGCTACTCGGATATTGTTTTGCCGGTGGCTCACTGGTTCGAGCAGGAAGACGTATTCTCGTTCTATTCACCTTTCTTGACTTTGTGCGAGCAAGCGGTAGAGCCCGCATTCGAATCAAAAGACAACTACGAGATTGTCCAGCTTTTGGCAAAAGGAATGGGTGTTGACGCGCTTTTCAACGAAACGCGCGAAGATGTAATGAACGCGGTTATGGCATCGCCTCTGTACAAGGCCTACGGCCTGACTCTCGACCGCCTGAAGCAAGAGAAAGTCATTGGCCTATTGACTCCTGATGGCGCAATCCTGGGCTTAGGCAAACCTTTGAATCAGGTTCGTGCTAATTTTTATTACGGCGACTCCACTGATCCCATGAACCACACGAATGACTACTATTTAGGTGAAGAGTTCAGCTGGAAAGAAGAAGCTCTTCCGCACTTCGTTCCCCCACATGAAGCATGGACCGAGACCGTGGGCGGCTATGAACAAAGCGAAGCATCGAAAAAGTATCCACTGGTGTATTCGTCTTACCGCAACAAGTTTAAGTGCCATTCGCAGTTTGGCTACAACGAGTGGCTGCTGGAGATTCTTCCTGAGCCTATCATGATGGCATGCGCGGCCGAACTCGATAAACGCGGCGTGAAAGACGGCGATCTCGTACGTATCTTCAATGACCGCGGCGAAGTTGTTATCAAAGCTGTTGAAAACAACGGCATCCATAAAGGAATGGTGGTCTTGCCGAAGGGCTGGCAGCTCGACCAATTCGTGGACGGCCATTATGCCAACTTGACGAATCAGCACTGCAAGGCAAATGCCGAGAACAGTTATTTCTTCGATTGCGTGTGCGATTTCGAGCTTTATAAAGGAGGTACGAAGTAATGGCTCATTACGGAATGGCTATTGATCTGCATCGTTGCTTAGGATGCCACTCTTGCACGATAGCCTGCAAAAACTCAAACAACCTGCCAAAAAACGTTTTATGGAACAGGGTGCTTACCGACGGTGGCAGCTATATAGATACAGCCTCTGGCGAATCCCCGAACCTTCATATGCAGCACGTTCCCGTATCCTGCCAACACTGCGAAAACCCAGCTTGCGTAAAGGTTTGCCCCGTGGGCGCTACCTACAAGGATCCCGAGACGGGTGTTGTTCGCCAGGATTACGATAAATGCATTGGCTGCCGAATGTGCATGGCTGCTTGCCCTTACAACGGCGTACGCAGCTTCAACTGGGAAGAGCCAAAATATGCCGTTGATTTTGCGGTGGGCGATGCCGATGTGCCCACGCATCGAAAGCACGTAGTGGAGAAATGCACTTTTTGTTATCAACGCATCAATAAAGGAGAGACGCCTGCGTGCATGGTGCTATGCCCTGGCCGCGCTCGTTTCTGGGGCGACTTGGACGACCCGAACTCCGAGGTAAGTAAGCTTATTGCCTCGCGAAAGTATAAGCAGCTGCTCGAAGACCGTGGCACCAAGCCATCCGTCTACTATCTGATTTAGCGGGAAAGGAGAATCAATATGAAAAAAAACGTTAACACCTCCATGCCCGCAAAAAGCGGTAAAGGTCTGACCATTGGTATCACTCTAGCCGCAATCGTAACCGCGATTGGCATCATCCTTTGGATTGTTCAGCTTTCTGGTGGCCTTATTCAAACGGGCATGCGAAATCTCGACAACTGGGGCCTTTATATGGCTATGTTCATGTTCTTTGTAGGACTTTCAGCTGGCGGACTTATTATTAGCTCTGTGCCTAAAGCTTTCGGTATGGCTGGTTTCGGCGGCATCTCCAAGGTAGCCGTTTGGACTTCGATATGCGCAACCGTTGCAGCTATCGCCTTCGTTGTTGTCGATCTTGGTCAACCGCTGCGGGTTTGGGAGCTCTTTGTATACTCCAACCTTGTTTCGCCGCTTATGTGGGACGTACTCGTATTGTTCACTTACCTTATTCTATCCATCATCTATCTTTGGGTTCAAACTCGTGCCGAACAGGGTAAGGTAAGCGCACTTGCTCTTCGTGCGGTAAGCGTTGTTGCGCTTGTATGTGCCGTGCTCGTGCATTCTGTGACTGCTTGGATTTTCGGCTTGCAAGCCTCTCATGAAATGTGGCACACAGCTCTTCTTGGCCCCTGGTTTGTTTCTTCGGCACTCGTATGCGGCACGGGTCTTGTACTCGCAGTATGCATTGCTTTGCGCAAGACAGGCTACCTTGTATTTGAAGACAAAAACATAACCAAGCTTGCCAAGATGCTCGGCGCCTTCATTCTGGTTGATCTTTATTTCTTTGGCTGCGATCTTTTGACGGCAGGCTATCCGCAGGCTGAAGGTGCTAAAGTTGTAGAAATGCTTGTTTCAGGCCCCTTGGCACCCTTCTTCTGGGGCGAAATTGTGTGCTGCGTCATTGCAGCCGTGATCTGCTTTGTACCAAGCTTGCGTAAACCAAGCACCGTTGCGGCTGCCGGCCTCCTGGCAATTCCTGGTATTTTCTTCAAGCGAGTTCAGATTATCGTTGGTGGTTTCCAGATTGCTAACCTGACTTACGCGGGCCCTGTGACCTCGCACACAATCACTAATTGGGAAGGCACGATTGCTCAAGCCTATGAAGGCATTGTGTATGTACCAACCAGCATTGAATTCGGTGTGGCTTTGGGCGTAATCGGCCTTGCGGCAATGCTGCTCTTCATTGGTCTCAAGTACCTACCGCTCAAGCCCGCTCAAGATTAGCTTTTTCCCTTATGGGGAGAGAACGAATATCTTTCTTGCATCCTTTTATCGTGCCTGAACTAGTTGCTTAAGACTTGCGCATCACACCCGAAGAGAGCGCATCATTTTTCTAGGTGCGCTCTCGTTTCAATGTAAGGTAAATCCGAAATGGCTAAAAGAATATTGCTTGCGCTTATTGCCTTCTTCGTAATAGGAGCATGCACATTTGGTGCGGGTGCGCTTGTCGAGCCCGAAACCGCTTTAAAACCAATAACGCCCGGTTCGCCCTGCCCGGTTGTGGGCTGCGTTTCAGGCGAATGCCACAGTTTTGACAACGTTCCCACACCCGATGGAATCCATGAGATGAATTGTCCTGAAACAACATGCTCTGATGTTACATGCCATGCTTGGGAGTTTCTTATGACGGGTTATCACCGGGCGAATAATGCGAGTCTCGACATTTGGATTTTAGCTCCTGTTGCCTTCGTCGCAGCGCTTATTGCTATGGTTCGTGCACTCTCGCATGGAAAGTTCGCAACAACGGGTAGCGTCAATGCGGCGAAAGCGCAAATCTGTGCTAACGACTCCGATTCCGATTCGAAAGAGGAGACGATGTAGCATGCTTGAAAGCAGAAAAAACCTTGTTATTGATCTTGTTGCTCTACTTGCCTATGCGATTGCCGCGAACCCGGCTCTTACAGGAATCGGATTCCATGAATGGATATCCCTTGGTACCGTTTTAGTGCTCTTCATCCATGTGGTTTTCCATGTAGACCGTATCGTTGATGCATTTAAAGCCATTGCTTCGCATCATACCGTCGCCCAAGCAGGTAACTTGGTGCTTGATGTCTTTATTTTCGTTGTCCTTGTGGTCTGCATGGTGTCTGGGTTAATGGTGTCAGGAGCAGTTCTTCCGACTTTCGGTTTCTACGCTACTGGCTACTATTTTTGGAATCCGCTTCATGCGGTGTCTGCCAAATTATTGCTGTCCCTTCTCCTTATACACGTGATTGCACATTGGCGTTGGACGGTAAATATCCTTAAAAAGAAGGGAAACGATCGTGCAAAAAAGTAAAGAATCATGGATGGTGCGCGCAGCGGCATGGGAGCTGGTATCTTTCACTTTCCGCTATCCAAAAGATGAACTGGTTAAGTCAATTTCATCCGGCGAATGGTTCGAAACCGCCAAGGAGATTACGACTGCTTTGGAAATTGATCTCCCGGAAAGCTTTGCTGCCAGTGCGTGCGCTGACTTCAAGGAAGATTCTGTTAAGTTGCTGCATATGTTACGTGCTGAGGCCACGCGTCTTTTTGTTGGCGCACCTGAGCCCATCTGCAGCCCTTACGAGGGCGTGTGGCGTGCAACGGACGAAGGCGTGCAGGCACTTTTGTTCGTGAACCCGCACTCCATGGCCGTGGAACGCTTCTGCAGCAGCTGCGGCTTGGGCCGTCCCAAGGGTACCAACGAGCCACTTGATCATATTGCTACCGAGGCAGAGCTTCTGCAGTATCTTGCATCGCTTCAGGCCGGCATCATAACGCCAGTTACTACCACCCCTAGACTCTCGGATTTACCAGGAGGTTCCGCACAGGCGGCCTACGGTATCTTCCTTGATGAACATGCGCGAAAATGGATTGCGCGCTTCGCGGCAAAGACCGTTGAGGCATCTCGCCTTCCGTTTTACCGGGCCGCGGGCATCTACTTGGCGGCTATCCTGGAATAAAACCGCAGAACGCAGCCAACAAAAAACAAGCGACGGGAACGCGCTTTACAAGCATGTTCCCGTCGTTTCCTATTCTGCGATTGTCATCGTATTGGGTTTAGCCGTTTTCAGCAGATATCAGGCTTCGCTGTAAAACGTGGCTCCATATTTTTCGCATTCGTCGTTCATCCAATTGCGACGATTCTCGTTTCTTTCATCGCTGCCTACGATCATGTTGAAGAACACGAATGCCTCGTCTTTGCCGCACGCGTCTATGCAATCACGAACTATCTGACGAATGTCTTCTTCACCTAGAGAAGGATCGCCTTGCGCTTTCTGGTTATCATAGCCGCCCACAATGGCCAGTTTGGTACCGTGCTTTGCCATGATTGCGGAAAGGTCGTTGTGCGGCTCCGCAGGCTCCCATGCGGTGACTCCGATTTCAACAAAGTCATCGATAATGTCAGCACAATGGCCGCAGCAATGCATTTCGCACACCACATCGGGATTGACCTCTTTCGCCGTATCGTAGAAACGTTTATGCAACGGCTTCATGACTTCACGATAGAAGTCCGGATTCACCAGCATGAAATCACGAGAAGCTACGTCATCGCAAATTTGCACTATATCGATAGGTACACGAGCCATGACTTCACGCAAAACGGTGCAATACAAATCCGTTATAGCCGAGAAACATGCCGCCACTTCATCCGGCTCCTCGGCGATGGCCATAAGAGAATTCGTAAATCCCATAGCATTATTCAACGTGGTGAACAACCCGCACACAGCAGTGCGAGTTAATTTAATCGGGGAGACATTCGAGAACCTGCGCTAGATACAGGAAGAGAACCTTTGCGCTGCTTTACCCCCACAACCCCTTGTTGCTTATTGCGTACAAGGGAACATTATGCATCCAATCCTGCTCGCGATAGGGCGATAAGCTGAAACGAACCGCCAACACCCAGGGATTTTTCTCTTTGAACGCACGCAGGCTTTTAGATTTAAGGTTCTCTTCTGCTTTAACCTCAATTGCCACAATGCGATCCGAATCGTGAACAAGGAAGTCAATTTCGCCAATCGAGTTTTCTGCCGACCAGTAAAAAGGAGCTTCATCGCAATCCGAAATAAGCTGTTGGCAGACATATTGCTCGGTAAGCGCCCCCTTGAATTCCGTGAAAACTGCGTTACCGTTCACAATAGCGGTGGGTTCAAGTTCTGACATGGCGCCTAAAAGACCAACATCAAGAAGAAACACCTTGAAAGATTTATGATCATTGTACGAGGCGAGCGGAAACCCTGGCTTCGAAACACGTGGTACGCGAATAATAAGTCCAGCTTGAATAAGCCAGGTAAGAGCTTCCTCATAATCTTTGGCACGCGCACCTTTACGAATATGCCCGAAGATGAATTTACGATTCTCCTGAGATAGATGCGATGGAATAGATTCCCAAGCCTCCATCATACGAGGAAGCATTCTGTAAGGGGCGTGTTTTGCGAAGTCTCGCTGGTATCCTTCAAGAATGTCACTTTGTATTTTCCTTACCTCTGAAAACTCTGCACCCTGCACAAATGCATTCACCGCTGCAGGCATGCCACCTACCACATAGTATTGGCGCAGAAACGTTGTAATCTTAGGAGCAAATGACTTCATGCTGCAAGTGTCTCTTGAGTCCAGCAGTTTTCGAAACATGATATTGCCGGTAGCATCAAGGAACTCGCGAAAGCTCAAAGGGAACAAATCAAGCGTGTTAACTTTGCCGACAGGGTAGCCCGTACCTTCATGGGCAGAAAGGCCCAAAAGAGACCCCGCTGCTGCCACTGCGTATTCAGGCGCGTTTTCGCAGAAATACTTGAGAGAAGTAATAGCGGTTGGGCACTCTTGTATTTCGTCAATAACAATAAGGGTGTCATCAGGGGTAATGTCAACATTTGTATACAGCGAAAGATTGCCAATCAAACGCGTTATATTGAAATCCTGCTCAAAGAATGAACGCGCAATCGCATCGTTGTCCAGGCTAACGTAAGCGACTTTTTTAAAATAAAGTCTGCCGAACTCTTTCAAGAGCCACGTTTTTCCAACCTGCCTGGCACCATTGAGGATAAGCGGCTTACGCCGAGGGCTTTCTTTCCATGCGGCAAGTTTCTCCATAAGGAATCTGTCCATGTTATTTCCTATCCGCTTACAATGATTACATTCTAATTATGACTCAAGTATACATAATTTAGAACGAAAATATGTGAATTTCAACATAAATAAGGACGAAAAAATGTTTGTTCTAGCATAAATAAGGATGAACAAGCTTATTCTTGTTCCTTGTTGCTTATCGTTTACAGAGGAACGTTTCGCATCCAATCCCGTTCGCGATAGGATAATAAAATATAGGATTATACAGTAGAATTGCAATTTGTTCCAATTCAAAGAATGTCCTGTTATTGCGTAAAACAATTTGCAACTCTACACTGCAAGGATGCTTGGAGTGGCTGAACGCAAAACCCGAAAAGGAAGATGACATGATTCAAGAAGACGGTAAGGTCTTTTTTACTCAGGAAGACAGAGAGAACACGGCAATCAAAACGTTTACTGACGAAGAATCAGCGGCTCAGCTGGACCAATACACGAAAAAGGAGCGTCCACGAAGGATTGCTTTTCTGGCAGCGCTTATTGTGTGCTTGCTTCTTGCTATGATATGCGATTTCGAGCCGCTTCACTTTGTTTCCTGCATTGCCGCGGTCTTGTTTGCCGCGTACTGCGTGTTTTCGGAATTGCTGTACCGACTCAACAAAAAGCCGGCGGCATTGAAAACCTATGTTGAAATTCGCGTTAACTAGATAAAGGATACCGAGGCTTATTATTCGACCTCTGCCACAACGGGGCCAGAATCTATTCAGTTTTATCCCGTTGAAGGACGTGACACCACAACGAATTATCAAAGCACGTGGTACTTGGATAAAGAAGCCTACAAAAGGCCAAAGTGGGGGATATTGTCCAGGTAAAAATTGCGGATGCGTAAGTCGCGCACGGAAGCAGCGGTCGGCAAAAGCGACGGCTGATAAGCGCGTGCGCGCAAACGAGTAAGCTGTAAAATCTGCTACATCGGAAGAAGCGCCATAATCATAGCTTTGCCTCAGGGCGGCTAAAACTGATCATTTGCAACGTTAAAGGAATCGCTATGCTTCTTTGGCGCATTGGTCTTCCGGCTTGGATTTGATCTTATCCGCTACTTTTCAAGCAGGAAAAGAAGCCGATGAATCGGTCGGCGCGGGGCTGTGGTTGCTGGGCGCTGGGCTGGAACTGCCCGAAATGCCCTGGTCGCGCCAATCGGTGGGGGAGATGCCGGTTGCCAGCTTGAAAGCCTGCGAGAACGCCGAACAGCGCGGCCAGCCAAGACATGCCGCCACGTGCGCTACTGAATCGCCGCTTGCAAGCATGGCCTTCGCTCGTTCAATGCGTCGGTTCTTTGCGTAGTGGCCAATGCTTTGTCCCGTTTTACTGGAGAAAGCCGAACAGAGGTAAGAGCGGCTGACGAAAAGCTTGCTTGCCAGCTCATCAAGGGTGGGCGCGCGGCCCTCGTCAAGCATGCATTCAATGGCTGCTTGCGCCTCAAGGGCAAGCCCCGACTGCTCGCGCGCGCCGCTGCGGCAGTGCTCAGCTTTGCCCCTTTCGCGTGACGCCGCAAGTGTGGCCACCATTTGCTCAATGCGCGCTTGAATAAGCAGGGCAGATCCAGGTTTATATTGCGGACCGGTCCCCAGAAGCGTTGACATGATGATGCGCGACTCGGTCTCGCTCCACGCGCAGCCGAACCGTTCGAACATTCCCTCGAAGACACCAGGCCAGCGCGTGTTGAGTTCTTCGAAATATTGCGGAAGAAAACAGATGCAGCGCGACGAGTACGTACCGCCCTGTCTCAGCGTGCCCGAAAACGAGCCCGCAGGTTGCACGAAGGAATACAGCGACCCATTGAGCAGCGCTTTTGGCTGGCAAATCATACGCGGCATAGTGGTTTTGGAGTCTTCTGACACCAGACACACGCAGGCGTAGGCGCTTTCAGGTGACTCGACAAGTAGCATCTCGTTCTCAATAAACACTTCATGGCTAAACGCAATGCAGAAGTCACCAATAGGCACGCCCCACATCGATCCGCTGCCCCATTCGCTGCGGCCTGCTCCCGACCATCCTTCGCCATCAGGGCGAATCGTTATGCCAAACTGTTCGAGCTGCGGCTCGTAAAGCGAGCGCAGGACACCAGGAATGTCGTTGAGAGTCGATGCGTTGCTCATTCGGTTTCGTCCCTTGTTCTTTCGATTTCGTCCGCGCGTTGTGCGTGAATGTTTGCCAAGGTTTACTTACATGATAAGTTATGCAAGGCTAACAAACAAGATATTTTTCGCGCTTACGAGAATCATTGCGGCCTTGCCGCATTCCGCGCAAAGGCGAAAAAGGAAAGGGATGATCATGGCTGAGGAAGCGATGCGTGCTGCCACTGCTCGTAGTGACGGCGCTAACTGCAATGAGGCCGCAAGCTCAAACGCTGCCGCTAAGCGTACCGGCCGCAAACGCAGCGATATTGCGCAGCTGCTTGATTTTGCGGGTGGCAGAAAATGGCTCACGTATGCAGGTTTGGCATTGAGCGCTGTTTCGCAGTTTTTAGGGTTTGTGCCCTATCTATGCATTTGGCTGGTGGCGCGCGACCTTATTGAGGTTGCACCGAATTGGCAGGCAGCGGTGAATATTTCCGTTTACGGTTGGTGGGCGGTTGGCGGGGCGATTGCCTCGATCGCAACGTATTTTCTTGCGCTCATGTGCACTCATTTGGCGGCGTTCCGTACAGCGTCGAACATGCGCAAGCAAACCACCGAGCACCTTATGCACTTGCCGCTGGGTTACTTCGACAGCCACGCAACTGGCGAGCTGCGACGCGTGATTGATGGTTGCGCGGCCAGTACCGAATCACTGCTTGCGCATTTGCTGCCCGATGCTGCGGGATCAATTGCCATGGTGGTTAGCATGCTTGCGCTGCTGTTTGCGTTTGATTGGCGTCTTGGACTTGCGTGCCTGGTGGCGGTTGCAATTTCGATTTGCTGCCTTATGACCATGATGAGCGGCAAGGGCATGGAATTCATGAAAAGCTACATGGGGGCGCTGGTTCGCATGAACGAAACCGGCACCGAATACGTGCGCGGCATTCCCGTGGTGAAGGTATTCCAGCAAACGGTGTATTCTTTCAAGGCGTTTCACGATGCCATTACCGATTACGCGCGCATGGCGCAGGATTACGCAGGCAAATTCTGCCGAAAACCGCAGGTGCTTCAGCTTACGGCGCTCAATGGCCTGGTGGTTTTCTTGCTGCCTGCAGCACTTATCATGGCGCCAGGCCAGGTTGACTTTCCCCAGTTTCTGGCCAATTTTGCGTTCTACGCTATCTTCTCGGCCGTTATTCCCACGGCTATGGCAAAACTTATGTTTATGAGCGAAGCGTCGCAGATGGCGGGCGATTCTCTTAGCCGCGTGCAAGAGATCTTGGAGACAAAGCCGCTTGACGTGTCCGCGAAGGCTGCGCCCATTACCGGGCGTGATGTGCGTTTCGAACACGTGTCGTTCTCTTATGATGGCGCAACGGCTAACGCGCTTACCGATGTGAGTTTCCAGGTGCCGGCGGGCACAACGCTTGCCCTGGTGGGGCCGTCGGGCGGCGGCAAATCGACGTGCGCAAGCCTGATCCCGCGTTTTTGGGATGTATCGAGCGGCCGCGTGCTGGTGGGTGGCGTGGACGTGCGCGATGCGGATCCGCACGAGCTCATGGATAAAATCGCATTTGTGTTCCAAACGAACCAACTGTTCAGCCAAACGCTTTTTGAAAACGTGCGAGCCGCCAAGCCCAACGCTACGCGTGAGCAGGTACTTTCCGCGTTGCACGCCGCACAGTGCGACGACATTGTGGCCAAGCTGCCGCAAGGCATTGACACACACTTAGGTGCTGGCGGGGCGTTTCTTTCAGGTGGCGAAGTGCAACGCGTTGCCCTTGCGCGTGCAATTTTGAAGGATGCCCCTATTGTGGTACTTGATGAGGCCACGGCCTTCGCCGATCCCGAAAACGAGGCCCTTATCCAGCGCGCATTCGCGAAGCTGTCTGAAAACCGCACCGTAATCATGATTGCGCACCGGCTCTCAACCGTGGTAGGCGCCGACCAGATTATTGTGCTTGACCAGGGACGCGTGGCTGAACAAGGAACGCATAGCGAGCTGGTAGAGGCAGACGGGCTGTATGCATCCATGTGGGCCAACTACGAACAAGCTGCCAGCTGGAAAATCGTGGGTGCACAGGCTGATTCGGCTGCCTTGAGGGGAGGTGAGGCGTAATGTTCGCCTCATTCAAGAAGAAGTACTTTCTGTCTGATAAGGGCATTTCGGGCGTAAAGCGCGGCATTTTTTGGACGTGCGTTACGAATTTAGTGATCATGGCTGGTATGGCGTTTCTGTTCTTCGCTATGGATGGCTTCGTGCAGCACCTTGTAGGTAGCGCCGATCTGCCCAGCGTGGTGCCGTTCGTTGTGGGTCTGGCAGTGTTTTTTGTGGCGCTGCTGCTGTCGAACCGGCAGCAATACTATTACTCGTACTGCATTTTCTACGAGGAATGCGGCAATCAGCGCATCGAGATTGCCGAGCGCTTGCGCAAACTGCCACTGTCGTTTTTCGGGCGCCGCGATTTGGCTGATTTGACCGAAACCATTATGGGCGACGTGCAGGTCATGGAGCATGCTTACAGCCATGTGCTTGGAGAGCTGTGGGGTGCGGTAATTTCAACGAGCATTGTGTTTCTTGGATCGCTGTTCTTCTGCTGGCAGCTTTCAATCGCCGCGTTCTGGAGCGTGCCCGTGGCGTTTGCGGTGCTATTTGCCACGCGAAAGCCAATGAAGCCGGTGTTCGAGCGAAACAGGGCGGCAAAGCTGAAGGTCACGCAAAGTATTCAGGAAACGCTTGATTGCGTGCGCGAGATTCGAGCCACCAATCAAGAGCCACATTATTTGGCGGGGCTGAATGCAACAATTGACGAGACCGAGCGCGAATGCGCGAAAGGCGAGCTAGTAAACGGCCTTCTGGTGAACACAGCTTTTGTCGTTCTTCGTTTGGGGATTGCTACAACGTTGATTGTGGGAGCATGTCTTATTGTTGCAGGTCAAATTGACTTTATGGTGATGTTTGCGTACTTGCTTATGGTCTCGCGCATCTATGCGCCATTCGATCAAGCGCTTATGCTGGTAAGCGAGCTGTTTGCTTCGGAGACATCGGCGGCTCGCATGCGCTCGATTATGGAAGAGCCCATTGCTTCGGGATCGGCTGATTTTGCGCCCGTTGGGCACGGCATTGAATTCGACCATGTTGCGTTCTCATACGGCGCGGGAAGCGATGGCCGCGCGGGAGATCAAGTGCTTGCCGATGTGAGCTTTACCGCGCGCGAAGGCCAGGTGACGGCGCTGGTGGGGCCTTCCGGTTCGGGCAAATCAACCTGCGCACGACTGACCGCGCGCTTCTGGGATGCAACAAGCGGCACAGTGCGCGTGGGAGGCGTTGACATATCGACGGTTGACCCCGAAACGCTGCTGCGCGATTATGCTATTGTGTTCCAGGACGTGTTGTTGTTCGATGATACGGTGATGGGCAACATTCGTCTGGGCCGCCGCAATGCGACCGATGCCGAAGTGCTTGCCGCCGCGCGCGCCGCGAACTGCGATGAGTTCGTGAACCGCATGCCGCAGGGGTACAATACGAAGATTGGCGAGAACGGCTCAAAGCTCTCGGGCGGTGAGCGTCAGCGAATCTCCATTGCCCGTGCGCTTTTGAAGGACGCACCTATTGTGCTTCTTGACGAGGCAACCGCATCGCTTGACGTGGAGAACGAGACGCAGGTGCAGTCGGCTCTTTCAAGGCTGCTCGCAGGGAAGACGGTCGTGGTAATTGCGCATCGCATGCGCACGGTAGAGGCCGCCGACAAGGTAATCGTGCTCAAAGATGGCTGCGTTGCCGAACAGGGCGCGCCCGATGAGCTGAAAGCAGATAATGGCCAGTTCGCGCGCATGGTTGCTTTGCAGCGCGAAAGCGAGGGATGGCGACTGTAAGCCGAAGCGCACGAAAGCGAAAGGGATAGGATGGAGCAATATCTACGGGAAACGCCAATGCTTGACTATTGCGATGCATCTATCCAAGAATTGATTCGTGAGCGCGGTTGGAGCGAGCTGCCCGAATTCGAAAGGGTTCGTGCAATTTATAATTTTGTTCGCGACGAGGTTCTATTCGGCTACAACGTCGATGATGGCATTCCCGCATCGCGCGTTTTGGCCGATGGCTTCGGGCAGTGCAATACCAAGGGAACGCTTTTCATGGCATTACTGCGCTCATGCGGCATTCCTTGTCGGATTCATGGTTTTACCATTGATAAGAAACTGCAAAAGGGCGCCATGACGGGCATTGTGTATTGCAGTGCGCCGCAAGACATTTTGCACAGCTGGGTTGAGATTTTGCTTGAAGATCGTTGGTACGAGCTAGAGGGCTTCATCCTTGACAAGGGGTATCTGAAACGTTTGCAGGCCGCCCACCCTGAGTGTCGTGGCGCGTTTTGCGGCTATGGTGTTGCCGTCAAGGATTTTCAGAACCCCGTAATCGACTTTAATCGCAATGATACTTACATTCAAAGTGAAGGCATCACCTGCGATTACGGGATCTACGAATGCCCAGATGACATGCTGAGGGAGCACCAGCAGGCTATGTCGGCTCCCAAAGCGTTTGCTTATCGACATTTTGGTAGGCGCCTTATGAACCGAAACGTGAGAAAGATTCGCGCTGGAATATAGGCCGAACGTGTGGAACAGGGGACGGAGGTTTGTTCCATTTTTCTTACGACTAGGGGCGATAAAGCAAGCTGGCAGCAAGGCCGCCCTTCGGGGCGGCTTTGCCGTCTGTTATTCGGTGTGGTGGGCGTGCTCGCGCATGGTGCTCTTGCTGTTTTTCATTCCGGGCTTTCGTAATACTGTGCTCGATAGCCTTGTTGAAACGAATAAACGTACTCGCGCCTTCCTCCAGCAGCGGCCTTACGGCAACCGTTGTCTTTCCGTTCACGGATGAAGCAATCATGCAATCACCTCGATAGCCCCTTTCCCACGGGAAATAGCAAACACCTCCTGAAATATCAACCCCAGGAAAGCATTCCTCTGAATTAAAGAAATCCAGAAGTCATCTTGTCGGTTTCGGTTGTTTCGGGGGCACGTTGTTGATAAATCGGGCTCAAATTCGAAGTTGTGATAGGTTGGAAGTAGGTCGAGGGCGCAAGTTTGGTCATTTTTTTGTACGTACATGATTGACGGAAAATGAGACTCAGTAAAATACCAGTTCAAAGTCATTCTCGTATAAAGTATATTTAGAGTTCTGTTCATCGTCGAGTTTCGACCTACTTCCAAACCGCATCAACTTCGAATTTGGAACCCGAAATCCAACAACATGAAAGAAAATCATCCACGCAGCCACGCAGTGTGCAAAATGCTCTCGTTTCATCTTGTCTCAATTCAAGTATAGGCAAATTTATCTGCGCAGCAGCGCAGCTTGCAAAGCTCGCTTTGTCTTGCTCTAGTACAAGCGTAGGCGGATTCATGCGCGAATCACATTCGCAACACGCTCATTTTCGAAGGGCGCACTAAGCTATTGCGCGTCGGCTGTGGAAAGAAGCTTTTCCTGCGGCTTTTCCTGCATGCGCGCGGACCTGGCATCTTTCGCGGACGCCAGGTTTCCCGCCTGGGAAATCGCAACACCGGCAAGAATGGCAGCAACTCCTGCCCACTGCACGGGGCCAATCTCTTCGCCCAGAGCGACCATGGAAATCAGCAGGCCGGCGGGAAGCTCGGAGGCGGCCATGACGGTGGATACGCCCGCCAGCAGATACGGAGACCCCAACCCGAATAGGATAACGGGGAGCATCATGCCGAAGAATCCCGTTACCAGTCCGAACGAAGCGATTCCCTGAATTGCATCCGCGCCCGAAAGCAGAAACCCGGGGCAAATCGCCACCGACATCATGCAGGCGCCCAGGCTTATCAGAAGCCCTCTTTGAGTAGGGTGGCACGGAGCCGACACTTTGCCCGACAAGGTAAGAAACAATGCGCAGCTCACAGCAGACAGAAGGGCGCAGACAAGACCAAGGGGATCGTAACCGGAGATACCCGTTCGATACACGCCGCTTGCAAGCACTGTGCCGGCAAGAATCACCAGCGCAGCGGCGATTTCGCCCAAGCGTGGCGGCCTGCGCGTGGTGATTACCTGAATTACCAGGCCGATCCAGGTAAATTGGAAAAGCAGGGTTATAGCCACGGCGACAGGCAGGCGCGACATAGCGAAGCAGTAAAGGATGCTCGTGGTGCAGGTGAGGCACCCGAGTCCTACCAGTTTAAGCAGCGTTTTTGCCCCGAGCTTCTTCTAGCGGTTTCCTTGGGTTCTGCGAGTGATAACGGCGAGGGCAAACAATGCCGCCGCAAACCACATCTGACATGCGACTACCTGCGGCCAGGTGAAGCCTTGGGCGAATGCCGACTTGAACATGGTTGCATTTGCGCCGTAGCAGGCGCCGCCAACGAATACCTGCGCGGCGGCAATCCCCTGTATTTGATTCTCTTGTTTCATAAAACGTGATCCTTTTGTTTTGCTGTCTAACGACATTACAACGGAGCACTGATCACTGGTTGAGAAAAAGAAAACCACAGCCCCGCTGATGGGGCCGTGGCAAAAAGATGACTTTCGCCCGGAAAAGTCCACGGCAATTTTTATGCGGAAGAGAGTATAGGGAATGCTGGCGAACTCGTCAACAGGGGAGGTTGAAGAAGGGTGTGGAACGGGAGCTCCAGCAATTGTCACATTTTCGGACCTTTGCGTGCTCGATTTGAAATAATGCAGCTGGATTTGCAGCGGTATATGCCATGTTGTTGGAAAAACGCCTCCAAATTCGAAGTTGATGCGGGTTGGAAGTAGGTTGGGGTGTCAAAATGGGTCATTTTCCGACGCAGATGCCGTTGCAGAAAAATTAGCATTTATAAAACACCAGCTCATAACTATGCTCAGTTAAGATACATTGCAACACCAAGCAAATCCGACGAATCGACCTACTTCCAACCTGCCATAACTTCGAATTTCAGGCCCAAAATCCAACACCATAGGGGAGCGGTGGCTCGCAAAAACAAGCTCGCGTTAAGAGTCGAGAGCAATCTTTCTCTGCACGTTTAAAAGAACGGAATCTACAGAAACAAAAAACTCTTTTCGCGCAATGAAGTGCGAAAATGAGGCGCAGCGTATCACGAAAACGGGAGCAAGCGCTCGTTAGGCGCTTGCAAGTAAGCCAGGTGGAGTCGGACAGCGGGTGGTCGTAATGTTGGGCATCGTGTATTCCAAGCAAGAGGTCCTTTACCAGTGATTCCACTGCCAGCAGTTTCGGATCAGCAAATTCGGCAGCGTCCGCTAGAGGCGGCTAAAATCGTAGGCGATTTTAGACCTTTCGCAGCTCGCGCCCCAGCATGTCAATGAGCATGGACGCAGCGGTGCCTGCAGCCTCCACTCCTAGATAATGTTCGGCATTGGCGTCTACCAGCACTTTTGCAGATGCCGGAAACTCGTCGTCGCTGAGCCAAATATGTGCCAACAAGGGAAGATGCGGCGCCAGCATGAAGACGAAGGTGACATCAGCCGGCGACTTCGTCTCCACGCCGCCAATAGCTTGGCATGCGCAGATGAGGTCTTGATGTGAAAATCTCGAGAGTTGCTGCGCCGCGCCTTTTCGTATTTCCGCATCAAAGCTGGTTCCCCTAATGAGGCCTCCCTCGGAAAAATCGGACAATCCCATCCAGGTGCCCGCCGGCGCACATCCGTCACCGTCGGCTAGATATTGGAGAATCACCAGTTCGTGCCACATATCGAAGGCGCCTGTCAGGGTGAAAGTCTCTGGGGACACAGACAACGTACGCCCCAAGCTGTTCAGTTGTAACAAGCCGTTGGAAGAAAGGGATCCGCCGCCATTCTTGGCCGCTTCCCGAAGGCCAACTGCCGCCAGGCGCTGGCAAATGGCCCCAGCGAAACGCTGGTATTGTGGGGTGTTCTGGTAATTTGCTTCCATAAAGTTTGCCCTTTCGTTCTCGCAGCATGCGCAAGCTGCTGGCTGCGTGCAATAATACCAGCGATCACACCAGCGGGATAGCCAATAGCGAAGGCAGCCTGCATGGAACGGGGGGCGGAGGTTTGTTCCATTTGAATCATCGCGCGTTCCAAGCGACGGCAGTGATTTCGATATATTAGAATGCCTGTCCGAAATATACCCCATGACGGCTAATTGCAAGTGCGAAACTGATGGGTAGACATTAGGTTGCGATTTTCGTCAGTAAAGGGGGCTGGAATGAAGCCTTATATTCAGGCTAAAAACGGGATGCCGGGAAGCGTTAATTTCTATACGGCTTACCTAGGGTTTGCGGAAATGGGCTTGGAGTGCGTGCTTTTTCACGATTACGAAGAACTCGACACTTCATGCAGGGGCGACGTTGTAGTCGGCGGATTGGGACCGCTGCGGCACACGCTTCTGCGGCATGGAGTGGAAATCGTCGAGTACGACTATCCCGAAGAACTTGGGGAGTATATGGGTCGGCGCGTGTGGCGCTCGACCATGGATGAAGTTGCAGCGGACGGCTCCCTGTGGCCTATTTTCGTTAAGCCCGTAGAGGATAAGAGGTTTACGGGCAAGGTTGTTTCCTCTGTTGGTGATCTGGCTGGCCTGGGAACGTCTGGCTATAATCCGCCGGTGACCTGCAGCGAGGTCGTGGACTTTATCGCAGAGTGGCGATGCTTCGTGCGCTATGGGAAGATATTGGATGTTAGGCCCTACAAGGGGGACTGGCGCGCGTCCTTTGACCCGCGCGCGATTGAAGGAGCAATACATGATTTCATATCCGCGCCAGCTGGGTATGCAGCGGATTTCGGGGTGACAAGGGATGGCCGCACGCTGCTTGTGGAGATAAACGACGGGTATTCCCTTGGCTGCTATGGGCTTCAGCACAATCTTTACGCCCAACTCTTGTCCGCCCGCTGGTCCGAGCTTATGGATGTTCCCGACGAATGCGCGTTTTCTTGATTGGGATGGCACAATTTATTAAGCAACGATGGGCGAAAAGCAGGCGTACCGAACGGAACAAACCTTCGTCCCCTGTTCCATACGGAGGCCGCCATTAGAGGATATGCATTCATCCGCAGTAGGCGTAAAAATAAGGGCACATTTTAGAAACGAAGAACCTCGATTGGAAGGTATTAGCGATGGCGTATATACCCTGGAAACACAAGCAATATGGTCTTCTGCCGCTTAGCGTTGAGAACGGTTCAGAGGTTTTCTCGTACCCTTCTGGTCTAGTTAATGCGATTGATGAATTACTTTTCGAGCTTGAGGGCGTCCCTGAAGATTCGGACTGCGGGAGGACATCTTTCCTCATTCCGTATGCGGTCAAATCCTATGAGGACTACCAAGTAAGGATTGAATCGTATATCGAGAAATATCCAGAGCATGAAGTGGCCGACCTGCTCAAACTTCTGTCTCAGCAGATTAGGCGGATGAACGTCAAGGAAGACTGGTCGATAGTGAGGTACGTCGGGCACGAGTTCAACGGTGACAAGTTTGCTCCGCTTACAGCGGGGAGGTGCTATTACTGGCCATGTTCGCGAGAGAACCCAACATATGAAGGCGTAATTGATAACGAAGAGTTCACCTCGTATCTCTATCCATGCAGCGCGGACTCGTGGGAGGTCGTCGAAGACCCGACCGGAATGGCTCAACGCGCCTTAGACGGAGAAGCTGACACTGTTTCAGCTTGGAAGTTCGAAGACGAATCTCCAGAGAACGCCGAGCTGGTAGAGAGCATTGGCGTCCGACCCAAACGAGCTTCCGGAAGCTGCATTCCCTTCGAGTTCAGCGATTTCAATTGGAGCGAATCTGAGCAGGACTCGCTTGAAATCACCTGTCCAAGCTGCGGCAAGCCGATAACGTTCATGGCTCAAACGCTTCTGAATGCCCTCGATTGCCCAGATGCGGCGAATGCCCTAAAGGAAGGAGGTTTGTTCAACTTCGTCTGCGACTCATGTGGCTTCGAGGCTGGCGTTCCCCACCCGTGCCTCTACCTTGACCCGATGCATGGGGCGTGTGTCTACTTCGTGGTTAATGAGCAAATGAGGGATGGAGTTGAAGCGATGTTTGCTGCTCAGTCTCGCGAGCCCGAATCCAAAGGAATACGATTCAGAATCGTGGATGACCGCAGAGTTTTGCGCGAGAAGGTCTTGGCCTTTGATGCGTGCCTGGATGATAGAGCCCTTGAGATGCTCAAGGTAGGCATTCGGGGTCAAGCCAAGATGCAAGGACTTGTCTCCCTGGATAACGAATGCGACGTGTTTCTCGAAGGCGTTAAAGGGAGCACTCTTTCTTTCGCCTTGTGCATTAACGAAGAAAGATTCGTTGTAGACATGGAGCGCACCGCGTGTGAACTGTTTGAGGCAGACATCAACAATTCGGACTTCAAAGAAGCCCAACCTTTCTTTATTGACGAGCGATGGGCGCATGCTGCAATGGACGAGTTCCAAGAATGACGCCGGGAGGAGGAACGCGGAATTTTGGACGACTTTCGCGGGGGTTGCTTTCTCGTGAATTTACTATGCTACAATATTGTAAAATTTGTAGCATGAAAGGACGAGTGAGTAAAACGGCAACGATCGAGGAAATAGCTGCGTCGAACGGTGGTTTCTTGTCCGCGTCGATGGCCAGGGAGAACGGCATCCGCAGCCGCAACCTCGCAGACGCTGTGAAGCGCAACGAGCTTGTAAGGGTCGAACGAGGCCTATACTGCACACCGGACACCTGGGAGGACGAGTATGTGGTGACGCAACATCGTTTCGCGCGCGGCGTGTTCTCGCACGACACCGCGCTCTACTTGCTTGGGCTTTGCGACTCCGCGCCCGAGTCGCTCACGATGAGCTTCCCGAGGGGCTACAACCCGTCCTCCGCGAAAAAGGAGGGCATCGTGGCGAAATCGTCGCCCGAGGGGTTGCACGACCTTGGGCTCACCGAGCTCGCTACGCCGTACGGCAACTCGGTGCGCGCTTACGGCGCCGAACGGACCCTGTGCGACATGCTGCGTGGCACGTCGTCGCCCGACTTGCAGCTTCTCTCACCGGCATTTCGGTCTTATTTTTCGTCCGAGGGGCGTAACCTGCCAAAGCTTCAGTCGTTCGCCGATAAGCTCGGCGTGGCCGCGAAGGTGAAAAGATACATGGAGGTGCTGCTGTGAAGACCAGGAACGCCATGCAGCTCAAGGCGCTCATCAACAACAAGGCAAAGGCGGCAGGTGTGTCGCCCCAACTGATGCTGCAAAACTACATGCTCGAGCGGCTGATTGACCGAATTTCCAGGCCATCTTGGCGCGATTGCATTATCGTGAAGGGCGGCATGCTCATCGGATCACTCATTGGCGTGGACAGACGTACCACGAAAGACCTCGACGCCACGGTAAGGGGCTTCACCCTGACTCATTCGAAGGTCGCTGAGGTCTTCGGAGAAATCTGTGCGATAGACGCAGAAGCGACCTTTCCTATGAGCTGCTGCACACGGACGATATTCGCGAAACGGACGAGTACCCCGGCATCCGGGTGTTCCTGCGCGCTTGCTACGATCCATTGGCTGTTCCGCTCACGGTCGATGTGAAAACAGGGGATAAAATTACGCCCAGCGCCATCACGTACGAGTACCCGTTCGTGTTCGATGAGGGCTCTGCGACGGTTATGGCCTATCCACTCGAGACCGTGTTGGCCGAGAAAATTGAGACCGTCCTGGCGAGGAACGTCGCGACTACGCGCATCCGCGACTTCTACGATATTTACGAGCTCTGGCGCGTTCGAGGTTGCGTGGTCCATGGCCGCATCCTCGCTCGAGCCCTTGTAGCGACGTGCGAGAAGCGAAACAGTCAAGAGGCGGTTGCGCGCCGCAGGGAAATCATCGATGCCATGAGGGCGGATGACGGTCTTTGCTGGCAATGGCGGACATACGCATCGAAACATTCTTATGCCGCAGACTTGTCTTTCGAGAAAACGCTCGATTCCATCCAGGAAGTTATGAAATCCATAGCGCCTTTCCTGTAGACGTTAAGCGCTTTTGCTTGCTTGGGCGTGGAACAGGGGATGAAGGTTTGCCTCCTTTGGCTCCCGCGCTGTTGGAGGTCGCGTTGACATGTGCAAGATGACTTTTTGGAACAAACATCCGCCGCTTCTTATTCCGCGTTCCGGCCTAAGGCCGCAACGTGATCAGTTAAAGGCGATATCGATATCGATCAGTCTCGATTGTGCGGTTGGGCCGCTAAACAGTCTTGGCTATCGAGTCAAGTTGTTGACGGACCAATTCAAAAGGCTGATTTAGATCCAATGTCCGGACTGTTATCTGGTTTCCACTCATCTTGTAAGACTCGTCTAGAGAGATATTCTCGTCCGTCTTGGCATAAAGAAGCATCCCGGAAATCCTATGTTCTATTTCCTGCGCTGCCAGGCCAGCTTCCATGTTTTTAACGTAAGCGAAGATTTGATACAGGTTTTCCGAGTGAACCGAATGTCGGCCAAAACGCGTTTGGAGCGAGTGGGTGTAGTACTTGGTGTCGATGATGAGTATATTTCTTGAATCTGATTTGCGTCTTTCGAGAGTGATGTCAGTACGCATGGCGGGCAGAAGGTTGTCGTAGTCGTCATCGAGCGCCCAAGGAACGAACGGGGCGGTTGCCGAGAGCTCTTTTCCGTGTTCTGCCCTGAAGTACTCGAGCACGAACTTCTCGTAAAGCCTGCTCATGACCTCCTCATCGAAGACCTCGATTTTCAGATTTCCCACGTTTTCTGTTTGAATCAGTCCCCGGATGACAAGGTAAGAGACGGAAACCAACATTTGATATGTTCGGCTGTTCCTGTCATATCTGCGGTTCCATACAATCTTGCGTTCGTCCAATAAATCAACAGATGATAAATAGGAAAGAGCCCTTTTCAGCGCCTTACTCCTATCCTTGCTTATCTTTGACCTGAGCAGCTTGTTGCTTGCGGTCTTTAGAATCTGGTTGAGGTAGTTATTCGCGGTGAATTCGTCGAACTCGCAGTGCAAACGACCTTTTATCTGGGAGTTCATTTTGATGGAGGAGGATATGTCAATCTTGCCCTTGGGGGACCTTGCGTCCTCTCTGGTGGAGACATAGTCCCTCTTAAGGCCACGCTTGGCCTGCTGGTTAATTCCTTTTGTCAAAATGGCTGCAAGAAGATCTTCCGTGCGATCAAACTCTTCTGCGGCAATACTTGCATAACCCTTGCTCCGCAAAGCAGAGAAGGCGTAAGCGAGCATGTAGTAGATGTTCTTGACTGGAATCATTTCTTTAATTTGCGGCTGCCTTCAGGCGCTGCGCCCACTCCTTAACCTTCGCCGGTTCGTCGTACCAATACTCACGCAGAAGCGGCACGAGCTCGTAGTTCACGATAGCAGCGAGTCGCGCGCTATCCGCCTTTCCTGCGGGAATGCCACAGAAGTAGCTGTGGCCGATGCAGAACCCCTCGCCGAGGGTGTCGTCTTCGGAAATTTCAACATTAAGCTGCTTGACCGTTGAGACCAGTGATGCGAATTGGTTGCTATCCAAGTCGTCCAAGTAAGCATTGAATCCGTCCGAGTCGAATCCCGGGCGAATGTCAAAGAACGCGAAGCGCCTGCGCAGGGCGTAATCGAGCATGGCAAGACTTCTGTCCGCCGTGTTCATCATGCCGATGATGCGAACGTTCTTTGGCACGGAAAACTCCTCATCGGAATACAGGAGGTTCAACCCAACGCCGCGCTTGTCTGCCTCAATCAGCATGAAGAGCTCGCCAAATATCTTACTGAGATTGCCCCTGTTGATTTCGTCGATGATGAAGAAGTACTCGTTGTCGCTGTCGACCTCGGCCTTCTTGCAGAATCGATAGAACGGACCCTTGCGAAGCTCAAACCCTTTACCAGAGGGGCGGTAGCCTTCGATAAAGTCTTCGTAAGAATAGCTCTGATGGAACTGGACCATCATCACGCGAGAAGAGTCCTTATGACCCATGAGCGAGTATGCAAGCCGCTTGGCGCAGTACGTCTTTCCAACGCCGGGCGCGCCCTGCAGGATTACGTTCTTTTTCGTTCGGACGAGGAATGCGAGCTCATCGTAATCTTCTTCGTTCATGAACACATCGTTGAGGAACTCGTCTTTCGTGTAGACGGGATAAGTTGATTCAGGCTCCTCCTCTTCGGTCTGTTCAGAGGAGAAGATAGCTTCCAGCTTCTCAACATAGTCCTTGTAGGGCGTGACGTCCGTGAGGGTCTTCATCGCAGCCTGCCCAGGATGCTCCCAGGTGCCAGCATGCGTCCATTCCACTGACCTGACGTTAGACCTGTCCTCGCCAAGGGAAGGGTCGTAACGATAGTCGGAGGTTACGATGCCCCTGCCGACTAGTTCGAACATACCCTTCTTTGCATACACCACGTCTCCCGGCTTCATCTCGTTGACGAACTGCCAGGTCGCATGAGCGGCGTTCTTGAAAGGCTTGGACGGATCGATCATTTCCTTCATGGCCTGTTTCATTGATTCTTTGCTGCCGTAGGCGGAAAGATCGCCGATTTCCTCCCAGCCAATCGCCATCTCGCCGCGCTCGCGAAGCTCATCCCAAAGGTAGGCTCCCGTTCCTGGGGAGTAAAGCCAATAGTGGGTGCCTCGGACGTCTGCGAGAACTTCGTCGGTCGCAATATCATCGCTTGCTGACTTCCTGTTCTCCTCATTTACCTTCTCGGAAACGATCCAAGCTTCGTGGGAAAGGGAGGGGAAGTCCGAGAAACAATATGAGCCGCTAGCCATGCTTTCGGAGATGCGGTCGCTGATGGACAGGTAATCACGGGCAGGCGGGACCTCGTGTAGCATCTTGGCGTCCTTCGCGATATCCTCGGGAAACCCAGACATTTCGGCGATAAACCAGCGATTGCGGCTGTCAAGGTTCAAGAAGGAATAAGGGCGAATCCAGTAAAGGCTCATCGTGAGCTTCCAGCGGTTTCCCTTCAAGTCCTTGACCTCGTCGAAGGCGGCAGCAAATTCGTTTCTGCTTTTCTTGGTTTTGGAATCGGCATAGTTTATAGCAGCTGCAAACAGGTGCCAAAGGTTCTCGATGTCCTTGTCGCTTCGCGCCTTGTCATCGCTAAACCTATAGAAGGTGGCGTTCAGGTTGTTGAGCACGGGCACGCCGTCAAAAGAGTCAGGAACAGGGGAGGTCATCTCAAGCTCGTCTGCAAAAGCCCGCATGATCGACTTTCGGTTCTTGTCGGTGATGCCCTTGTTGAACAGGCCAATCACGGTAAAGGGATCGATGTCTGCGGGAGGGTTCTCGGCCTCGAGCTTCGGAAGCTTCAGCCCAACCTTCGTAAAAACCTTCTCGATTACGCCAATCAGATCTTCTCGGTTGTTTTGGAACATAAGCAAAGCATCTGCGAACTCTTCGTAGAACTTGATCCATTCCGTATTTCTTTGGGCTGATTGCATGCGATCACCGTCTAACTCGTTTTTTATTGAGATTCTGCTTTGATAGATTTTAAGGCATTTGTAAAAGCGACGCATTTTGCTTGTCGATGACGTGAGCTAATTGAGACTCGGGTATCAAAGCGCCCTTTTGCCAACAAAAAGCTACAGAATCTTCGCGAGAATCCAATCGAGTGGAACAGGGGACGGGAGTGGAACAAACCTCCGTCCCCTGTTCCATCCTCGATACTATGTCCTATTCGATGCGCAATCTTTTGCGATAGGCGCGCGGTGTCGTGCCGTAGGCACGCTTGAATGCGTCGGTGAACGCTCCTTGGTTGCGGTAACCTGCGCTTTTGGCGATTTCGCCAATCTCGCGGCTTCCGTCAAGGAGAAGACGCCGACCGTACTCCAGGCGCTTTGCGCGGATGTAGCTTTGCGGGGTGTCACCCTGCACATTGCGAAACGCTGATATCATCTTCCCCTCGCTTACATGGGCGATGTTGCATAGCGTCTTCGTGCTAAGGTCAGATGATAGGTTGTTGTCGATGTAGGAGCAGATGCATTCGACGCAGTCCCTGTCGCTTATACGCACGACGTCGGTTGCCGTGCCCTTTTCGGGAATGCTGCTTGCTAACAGCGCGAAGCATTCAATCACCTTGGCGTGATAATACGCATCGGCTACCGATGCAACCGGGTAGGTGATGTCGAGCCCTCGAAGCGCCGAGGGTAAACCGGGCACGCCGTTCGACGTGGTGAGTTGCCTAATAGCACGGTGCAGTTTCTTCTCATCACAGCCCAAGGCATTCGCGTAGCGGCGTATTGCTTCAGGGGCTATAGTGATTGATGCTGATGACAGCCGCTTGTTGGGTTCAAACGAACTTATGCAGGGGCCGCCATTCCAGTCGTGCCCTATGGGCTTGCAGTTCGACCCGGCGCACTCGGGCGAGCAGTACATGGGCATCGCATGCTCGTAGAGACCGAAACCCAGATAGGGGACAGTCTCTATGGCTGCCTCTACGGTGCGTCCGTACGTGATGTCCATCGATACGACGATAGTATCGCCGTCCATGAGGTAGAACCAGTAGGAGCCTTTGCCGTATTGGGGATCGACGAACCATGTCTCCCCGATGCTTCGCACCAGGTCGGCTCGCCCGAATCCGTGCGCGAGCGCTTCCTTCGCGCATACGGTGTGCAGTTGCGAAAGCTGCGTGACGAACATGTCGTAGAGCTGGTTTCCCTGTCCCGAGACATAGCTTTCATTTGATTTTTCGGTAAAACTTGAATTCTTTTCGGCGTGGTTTTCCATTTCCTCGCTCCGTCTTTTGCATCGCTTCATCGAGCTTTATTATACCGCGAATAAGTTACCTAAGGCTAACTAATAGAAAGAAGGACGAGAATCGCATGGCTCTTTCGATTGATGCACCTTTGCCCTTGGGCGCGATAGCGCAAACACAGACTTCGGCGTCTGTCAACGCCGCACCGCGCCATCTGGATCCGCGCGTGTCGCTTGCGGTGCTGGTGGCAATCAACGTGCAGATGGCTCTTACGCAAAGCTTGCCCGCCGAGATAGGCGTTTTAGCGCTTACCGTTATCGCGATGGCGTATTGTCGTCGCTTTTCTGCGATTGTGCGCTGGCTTGCCTTTTACGTGCTGTTTGCCGTAACGGCGCAGCTATTCGTGGCAACCGAGAACACCTTGCTTTCGCCCTTTGCAGCGTCGCTTCTTATGTATCGCCATGTTCTGCCTGCCTTTATGTTCGCTTTCAACATGATTGCAACCACGCGACTTGGCGAGCTTGCTTGTGCGCTGCAGGCGATGCGCGTTCCTGCGAACGTGTCGGTGGCCGTGTGCGTGGCATTTCGTTTCCTTCCCACCATGGGCCGCGAATTCTCCGCCGTCGCTGACGCCATGAAGACGCGCGGCATTGCGCTCACGCTAAGGTCGGTCGTGCGCCATCCTGCCAAGACGGCCGAGCATTTCCTTGTGCCTGTGATTGCACGTTTAGGCCAGGTCGCCGACGAGCTGGGGAATGCGGTCGTCGTTCGCGGCGTGGGGGCAAGTGAGCACCGCACTTCGTATTATCGCTTGAGAGTGCGCGCGGTTGACATCGTGTGTCTCATTGCTGCGATAGCACTTCTGGTGCTTGCGGTTTGCCTCAAAACGGGGGTGCTTTGCTGATGGAAAACGTCATTCCGGCGGAAGCTTCGCCCTATGCCATCGAATTTGACGGCTGCACGTTTTGCTACAAGGGCGCTTCCCGTCCGTCGCTTCGTGGCATTTCGCTCAAGATCCCTTGCGGTCAATGCGTTGTTGTGACCGGGCAGTCCGGATGTGGCAAGACAACGCTTACGCGCCTTGTCAACGCGCTTATCCCGCTTATGTATGAAGGGGATCTTCAAGGGGAGGTGCGTGTTGCGGGAAAGCCTGTTTCCGCATGGACGATGGGCGAGCTTTCCGCGCATGTTGGGTCGGTGTTCCAGAATCCACGTAGCCAGTTCGTCAACCTTGACGTGACTTCAGAAATTGCCTTTGGATGCGAGAACTTCGGCATTGATCGCAAGGAGATGGTCGAACGCGTGGCTCAGGCAGCGGCCGCCCTTGGTATCGAGCGCCTGCTCGGGCACGACACCGAGGCGCTTTCTGGTGGGCAGAAGCAGTCGGTCATCTTGGCGTCGGTCTATGCGGTGCATCCTGATATCTTCGTGCTTGATGAACCGACCGCGTCGCTCGATGTGCACGCGATGCGAAATCTTGCGCGAACGGTTGCGCTTCTGAAGAGTCAGGGGAAGACCGTGCTTATCTCCGAGCATCGTCTATGGTGGCTTGACGGCATCGCAGACCGCTACGTGGTTTTAGATGATGGCGAAGTCATGGGGGACTGGACGGCGGGAGAATTTCTTGCACTGCCGTTCGAAACGAGAAGCGATATGGGACTGCGCGCCGCCTCTCTCTCGGAAATCGATTCGGTTGTGACAATGCGGTCTTTGAGCGATGCGTCCGATTCGACCGCCTCCGTCTTGCCTTCTTGCGAGAAGCCCGTTGTACGTATGAGCGGCGTGGTTGTTGGCTACCGCGGTACGCCTGCGGTCTTGGATGGGCTTGATTTCGATCTTGTCCCGGGTTGTGCCGTTGGAATCGTTGGGCGTAACGGTGCCGGGAAAACGACGCTCGCTCGTTGCATGGCCGGCCTTCTCAAGGAAAAGGCAGGGGCAATTGAGGTTGACAACGTGCCTCTTCGCGCAAAGAAACGAGCGGGGCGTGTATACCTGGTTATGCAAGAGCCGGGATACCAGCTGTTCAGCAGCACGGTTGACGATGAGCTTGCGAGTGCGTGCTGTCCAGATTGCGCAGAAGAAGGTCTGGGCGATAAGGACAGGATTGCAAAAATGAAGGCGGCGCTTGCCCTTGAAGGCCTGGCCGACAGGCATCCGCTCTCCCTTTCGGGTGGAGAGCGCCAGCGGCTCTCCATTGCCGCCGGCTTGCTCTCAAGTGCCCGCGCGATGATTCTTGACGAGCCCACGAGTGGTTTGGATTATCGCAACATGCGGCGAATAGACGCCCAGATTGCGCGCATGCGCGCTGCGGGTATCGGTGTCTGCGTTATCTCGCACGACTATGAGTTCCTTTGCTCGGCATGCGATGAAATAGCTCTGGTTGAAGACGGGCGCATCGCCGAGCGCTTCCCCTTAAACGAGGCAACACTTCCGAAGTTGAAACTCAATTTCGGGTTTGCGGAAATGTAATAACAAGAGAAAGGCTTCACAATGGTAAGTAAAGCAACAATCGGTTCTGCCGCAAAAGAGCGCGCTGGCTTGAACCCGAAGGATTTCGTCTTCATCGCCGTGTTCGGCATCCTTTTGTTCCTGGTGTTCATGGTATTCTCAATCATTTTCAGCGCGAATGCCAACTTGTGTTGGTTCACCCACACGGTGGGCGCGTTGTTCGCTGGAACCGTATTCATGTACCTGGCTTATCGCGTGCCAAAGCGCGGCGCGATTGCCATCATGGGCGTCATCGTTGGCGCAGTCGGCCTTCTGATGGGTATGTTTTGGAGCGGGCCTGTTGGCATCGTCGTTGGCGGCATTGTGGCTGACCTTATTGCGGGCGACCCGCAAAAACGCACGAAAACGAAGCTTATCTGCGCTTTTGCTGCGTTTACGTTCTGCTTCTGGCTGGGGCAGATCTCACTCATCCTTATGATGGGCGAGGCTTACGCCGAGATGTGCGTTCAGGCTGGCATGACCCTTGAATACGGCCAAACGCTCGTTAACTCGATCCTAAGCCCAATGGGCGTTGTGACCGGCGTTGCCACCATCGCTGGCAGCCTTGTTGGCGGCTTCATTGGGACCAAGGTATTCTCGAAGCACTTTGCCAAGCTTGGCATGTAGGTTTTCGGCCGGGAGGTAACTAGGGCAATGATCTGGGAAGAAGGCGCCCCAGCAGATGGGGAAGAAAAATGCAAGGGGGAAAAGCGCCCCACTAAGAAGAAGCACGCGATTCTCGAGCTTTTGGGATTCGCCGGCAAGCGACGAGCCTTGGCATATGCGGCATGCGGTCTTTCGGTGTTGAACGCTGTGCTCACGGTGATGCCCCTTGTGTGCGTGTGGTTTGTGGTCCGTGACTTGATTTCGGTGTATCCGAACTGGGACGAAGCATCATCGGCTGCGATGTGGGCTGTGCTTGCCGTGGTGTTCGCCTTGTTGGGCATCATCGTGTATTTCGGTGCGCTCATGGCCTCGCATTTGGCAGCCTTTCGCATTGCAGCAAACATGCGCAAGACGATGGTGCGTCACGTTGCGCGAATCCCGATAGGGTATTTCAGCGCACACTCATCGGGGGAGATACGTCGTGTAATCGACGGATGCGCTGGCCAGACCGAAGATCTCATTGCTCACAAGCTGCCCGATTTCGTTGGCTCTTTTGCCACTCCGGTGATCTTCTTTGTCGTAGCGTTCCTGTTTGATTGGAGAATGGGACTTCTGTGCCTCGTTCCCATTGTCGTTTCCTTCGCCGCAATGTGGTGGATGATGGGCCGCGAGGACGCGAAAGGTGGCCGCCATTTCATGGAGCTTTACCAGGCGGCCCTTATGCGCATGAGCGCTGCAGCAACTGAATACGTTCGTGGCATACCCGTGGTAAAGGTATTCCAGCAGACGGTGTTTTCGTTCAAGGCATTCCACGAGGCAATCATCGACTATCGCGACATGGCAACGAACTATACCGAGTATTGCCGGCGGCCCCAGGTCGTGCAACTGGTTGCTATTAACTCGACTTTCGCGGTGCTTGTACCTGCGGGCATTGCGCTTGCAGCTGGCGCACCTGATTTCCCCGCTTTTCTAATTGACTTTTTGTTCTATGCGTTCTTCTCGGCAATGACCACAACGATGATGTCGAAGGTCATGTATTCGTCGGAGGCCGTTATGATTGCAGAAGACGCGCTGCGACGGATGAGCACGGTTATGGAGGTCGCTCCCATCGTTGAGGTAGAGCCCGCAAGGGCGCTTCATCCGAAGAAAGCAAGCATCGAGCTTGCGGGCGTGAGCTTCTCGTATCCAGGCTCCAACGAACCGGCGCTTCGCAATGTATCGCTTTCCGTTCCCGCTGGAGCGACGGTGGCTCTTGTCGGGCCGTCGGGCGGTGGCAAGTCTACGCTTGCGTCGCTTGTCCCGCGCTTCTGGGATGCAGATGAGGGTACCGTTCTTGTAGGTGGGGCGGATGTGCGTTGCATTCCTGCCAAGGAGCTGATGGATACCGTTTCCTTCGTGTTCCAAGACGATCGGCTGTTCAAGCGGAGCTTGGCCGATAACGTGCGCGCAGGTCGTCCTGATGCGAGTGATGCTGAAGTACTTGCGGCGCTCCATGCGGCCCAGTGCGACGACATCATCGCCAAATTCCCTGATGGGGTGAATACCGTGGTGGGAAAAGCGGGCGTGTACCTTTCCGGGGGAGAGCGTCAGCGCATCGCGCTTGCACGTGCCATTCTGAAAGACGCCCCCATCGTGGTTCTCGATGAGGCAACGGCGTTCGCCGACCCCGAAAACGAAGCGTTGATTCAGGCCGCTCTTGCGACGCTTTGCAAAGACAAGACAGTGCTTATGATTGCGCACCGCCTGTTCACCGTCGCGAATGCGAATCGCATTTTTGTCATTGATAGGGGTTCTGTTGTGGAGCAAGGTACTCACGAAGAACTTGTTGCGCAGAGCGGGCTGTATGCGCGCATGTGGCAAGATTACCGAACGAGCGCGACGTGGAGAATCGAAGGGGGTGATAACCGTGCGGCGTAGGATTCAAGACGCTTTCGTCTTAACCGACCAAGGCATGAAGGATTTCATACGCGGCGCCGGACTCTGTGCGCTGGCGAACTTGATGCTGATGTTGCCCATCGTGGTGCTGTACTTTGTGGCAAGCGATTTTATTAGGTATCTTGGTGACCCTTCTGCCGGTCTGCCCGACATAGCACTCTATGCTGGGGGCATTGTAGCCGCACTTGCCGTGATGTTTGTCACGCAAATGTGGGAATATCGGGGGACGTACACGGTAGTGTATCAAGAAAGCGCCCGCAAGCGCATCGCCATCGCGGAGCGTTTACGACTGCTTCCGCTCTCGTTTTTCGGAAAGCGCGATTTAGCCGACTTGACAAGCGTTATCATGAAGGACTGCTCTGATCAGGAACGTCTTTTCTCGCACACTATGCCGCAGATTTTCGGCATGGGCGCTTCAACGCTGGTGTTCGCCGTCATGATGTTCGCGTTCGACTGGAGGCCGGCGGCATCTGCGCTCTGGCCCATCCCCGTGGCACTCGTAGCGTTGCTTTTGACCGCGCGCATCCAGAAGTCGCATACTGCGAAGAAGAACGCGGCGTCCCTTTCATTCGCCGATGGGCTGCAGGAATACCTTGAGTGTCATCGTGAGATACGCTCGCTCAACAAGGTCGGCGCATTCCAAGGCGAGCTTGACCGCTGCATCGATTGTTTCGAGCGAGAGAAGATTGGTGCCGAGCTGGCTATGGGTGTAGCCGTATGCTCCGCCCAAGGATTTTTGCGTCTGGGAATCGCTTCCGTCATCGTGGTGGGGACGATGCTGCTCGTGGCGGGACAAGTCGACTTCCTCGTGTTTTTCGTGTACCTGTTGGCAGTGACAAGGGTTTACGATCCCATCAACGTTATCTTACAAGCTATCGCCGAGCTAATGGACATGAGCTTGAGCCTGGAACGTATGCGCGCCATTGAGAACGAGGCAATCCAAACAGGTAGCACTTCGTTTGCGCCCCAGGGCTATGACGTGGTTTTCGACGACGTGGGTTTCGCGTATGCTAACGGCGAGGATGTCTTGGATGGCGTGTCGTTCAAAGCGCAAGAAGGGCAGGTGACGGCGCTTGTGGGCGCATCTGGTTCAGGAAAGAGCACAGCTGTCAAGCTCGCTTCACGTTTTTGGGATGTAAGCTCCGGCGCAGTCTTCGTGGGCGGTGTCAATGTCTCAACCATCGATCCAGAAACGCTGCTTTCTGCGTTTTCTGAGGTGTTCCAGGATGTGGTGCTCTTCGATGACACGGTGCGCGAGAACATTCGCCTGGGGAAGAAGGACGCTACGGATGAAGAGGTTCTTGCTGCGGCGAAGGCGGCGCATTGCGACGAGTTCGTGGAGCGTTTGTCCAACGGTTACGACACGATGATCGGGGAAAACGGCAGCAGACTCTCCGGCGGCGAGCGCCAGCGCATCTCGATTGCGCGCGCCTTGCTGAAAGACGCCCCAATCGTGTTGCTTGATGAAGCCACGGCTTCGCTTGACGTGGAAAACGAGACGCAAGTGCAAGCTGCTCTTTCCGAGCTGCTTCAAGATAAGACGGTCCTTGTTATTGCGCATCGCATGCGCACCGTTGACAATGCAGATAAGATTGTGGTGCTCGAAGGTGGCCGCGTGGCGGAGCAGGGAAGCCCAGCCGAGCTGCGCGAGAGGCCCGAAGGAAAATACCGCCGCATGTTGGAGCTGCAGAGCGAAAGCGCAACGTGGGCTCTCTAATGCAAAGACGATGCTGGCTGTTATCATTCCCCATATGCCAACTCAGCAGGTCCTTTCTTCCGAAAATTGGACAGCAGGGCATTGCCCGCGAAGTGTCTAATGTGAGAAAATTAGCCATCGCCATCTTCCGGCTCGCGTGAGCGTTCGCGTGTACGAACCTGGGCGAATCGGGCGGGCGCAAAGTAGATCCACGGGAATAGACCTACGAACAAGGAGCGCCTTATGTACAGACAGCATGTTGCACCGCAAACCCAGAACGAACGGAACGGCTCGCTCATCCGCGGCGCGAAGCGTCGAACAGGCGCCAGAATTGCCACCTTTGGAGTGAGCGCCCTTATGGCGGGGCAGCTCCTGCTGCCCGGTGCGGCTTTGGCGGCCGAAACGCCCGAGCCTGCCGCAGCGCAAGATGCCGCTGCCCCGGCCGTTGCGGGCCCAGGTGATCCCGGCGTTGCGGGGCAAGCTGCAGAAACTTCGGCCGCCCCAGCCGCCGCTTCCGATGCAGCCGCGCCTGCCGCAGCGGAAGCCGAACCGGCGGCAACGCCCGCCCCCGCCACCGATGCTGCTCCTGCGGCAGAACCCGTCGCACTCGCCGGCGAATCGGCCGCCGAGCCCGCGGCGGCGACCGAGCCCGCGGTTGCCGCCGCTGCCTCGGCCGCAGCACCCACCTCCCGCGGTGCAAACGACGTGCCGGGAGGTGGCGAAATTGTAGTCAACACCACCGTCGTCGATCATTACTACGACTTGGAGCTACCCCCTGCTTTCACGTTGACTCAGGACGAAGCGTTCGTGTACGACTTCCCCGACGCGCCCGAGGGCTTCACCCTTTGGCGTAACGAAAGCGTCCACCTCTTCAGGATCGACCCTGATACTGAGTCCCTTGTCAAAACCGAGGACGCCAAAGAAGCAAACGTTTCGATCAGCCTGGCCTCCGTCGACAATCACGAAAGGGCGACCTTGGTCTTTACGGGCGGCGACGCCGATCCCCTGATTTCCTACAGCCTGAATTTGTTCCACACGGCCCACATTGGCGCATTTGCCGACCCCGGCTTCAGCAACTTCAACAACGGGGAGGGGACCATTCTCGTGACGCGACACGAGTACTATCTCCGCTGTGTCTTTGGCAGTAACGTGTATCTAATCGGCACCGACACGACCGACCCCGAGATCAAGCCGGATCCGGAAGTGAAGCCAGACCCCGAGGTCAAGCCCGATCCGGAAGTGAAGCCTGAGCCCGCCCCGCAGCCTGAAACGGAAAAGCCGGCTGCGGAACCCGTTTCTGCCAACGCCGCAGCGGTCGCTCGGCCAGCCGAGGCCACTATGCCCGCAACGGGCGACAACGGTGCACTGGCAGTCGCCCTGGGCGCCGCTGGTGCAACAGCCACGGCTGCCGCTGGCGTTGCCGCGGCAAGGCGTCGCGTCGTCCAACGTTAGACTCTAGCTCGCAAGAGGGCGTCCCGTTAGCCCTGCCATTTAGCTATTCTGTACCAGCGGCGCAATACGTAACTCGGAGTTGAACATGGCTGAACGCGAAGTGATGATTGCATGCAATACGTTAAGAACGGAAATTGAATATCTGAGCGCAAAGCATGGCGTAAATCGACCCATTATTTGGCTCGAATCTCAACTTCATAATGTTCCCAAGAAGATGGCGCAGACGTTGCAAGAGGCTATCGATGCGGTTCGGGACGTTGATCGCGTTATATTGGGCTACGCCAACTGCGGTAATGTGATTCAGGGGCTAAGAAGCGGCAACTTTGAGCTTGCTGTTCCTCGCGTAGATGACTGCATATCCCTTGTATTCGGCAGCCAGAAAGCCCGCACGGCGTACGGGAACGTCCATCGTGCTATCTACTTTACCGACGGATGGATGGACGAAGGCCATAACATTATCGAAGAGTACAACGGTCTTGTTGATAGGTATGACAGCGAAACGGCCTCGGATATTTTCGGAATGATGTACGCAAACTACAGGACCATGGCGTATCTGGACACGGGCCTTTACGATACGGATGAGCTCATGGCCCGTACGCGCTTTATAGCCGACGAGCTTGGGTTAGAGCAACGGGTAAAGCCTGTAACGCTTGACTACGTGGAGCGTCTTGTTTGCGGGCCGTGGAATGAGGATTTGTTTGTGGTCGTTGGACCTTATGAGGTAATTCCTTCGGAGCCATTTTCGTCATTCAATCATAGTTTGTAAGTAAAAACCATCGCATTGGACAACGGATTGCGGTCCACCCAAGCCATTATTCGCTTCTTCTTGGTTTCGAAATTCGCATTATTTTAAAGTTTCGAAACCGAACGAGTATTGCACACAGGGATGCATCGGGGAACGAATTCCAGTCACACCAAGTCCACGGCGATGTTGGGGCGCATTCGCGCGTGCTACAATGCAGCCATCAGAGATGAAAACACAGTCTCCGTCGGGTAGTCACGGGCATGCGGGAATCCGCATCAGTAACCTTGGTCTTGGTTGTCGCCTTCTACCTGCAGTCACTCCTGATCGCGAAGGCGCTTCTTGTAGCTTTCCCCCCAAGCCCACATGGCATCTAAAACGGGCTTGAGGGTTTGTCCCAAATCCGTGAGAGAGTACTCGACGCGCGGCGGGACCTCGGCGAACACTTCACGGTGGACAATACCCGACTCTTCCATGGTGCGTAGATTGGTGGTGAGCACCTTTTGGGTGATTCCGCCTATTGAGCGTTGCAGCTCCTTGAATCGCATGACGCCATTAAGGTTGAGATCGCGCAAGATATATACTGTGCTACACACACTATATAATGCAAGGTATTAGACGTCAACTCTCATCGTGAAGATTATCAGGTCGCTGCACGATGCTATGCTCAAACATCACGGCATACACGATAAGGTTCGAAAAAACGAGGGAGACCGCATTCGACCTCCCTCGCAAAGAGCTATTTACTATCCCCGCTTAGTAACAGGAGCCGCT
>CAKUOV010000014.1 GCA_934670115.1 uncultured Eggerthellaceae bacterium | reverse complement strand
GCGCCGGTGATGGCGCTTTCCACCACGCCGGTCACCTGAAAGCCCGCATCACGCAGAGCCTGCTCCACTTCGCCAATCACCCGTTGACGCACGGATTCATCGCGAACAATACCGTGATCACTCTCATCGGCCGCGCTTTCGAACTGCGGCTTGATGAGCCCCAAAAACACGCTTCCTACCTGGCCTAACGATGCGAAAACAGGAGCGAGTTGCGCCAAACCGATAAAGCTCAGATCCGCAACAATGATGTCGAAGGGAGCGCCCAGCTCAGCGGGATCGGCCGTGCGGATGTTCGTGCGCTCGAACGCCGTAACGCGCGCGTCTTGACGCAGCTTCATAGCAAGCTGCCCGTAATTCACGTCCACGCAGGCAACGCTTGCCGCGCCCGCCTGCAGCAGGCAATCGGTGAAACCGCCCGTGGAACTGCCCACGTCAATGCACTTGCAACCAGTCACGTCCTGCACAAACGCATCCAGGGCCGTTTGCAGCTTGTGGCCGCCGCGCGAGACATACCGCTTCGCGCCGCGCACGAAAATGTCGGCGGAGGGCAGCACCTTGATGGCGGCACTCGTGGCATACACATCGTCCACGCGCACCTCGTGAGCCAGTACCGCACGCAAAGCGGCTGCGGTATCGGGGAAATACCCCAGCTCAACCAGCAGTTCGTCCAATCGTATTTTTTTCGGCTTTTTCATGATGCCCAGTATAGCGCAAACAGACGCAGAAACAGTCGCGGCAAACAGCGCGCCTTGCGCCCACCTGCGCGGCGCACGAGCTATGCGCGCTTACAGGTAATCCTCGACCTTTTTATCTTTGCCCTTGGCGAAAACGGTCGGCTCGCCCAGAAGCGTCATGGTGATCTTGCCATCTTCAATAGTGGCGTTCGTCATGCCCAGCGTCTTTTGATTCGGCTTGAACGTGATGGTGTTTCCATCGGTACACTCCCACGTGCCATCGTTATCCATGCCAACCATGATCAGGTGAAACGTTTTATCCTCGTCCAGATTGATGAACAAGCTGAAGCCCGATTTCTCCAACTGGGCAATCTCTTCATGGGTTGTGCCATTCGAGCCTTGTATCTCGTACAGATCATACGTACCGGCGATTTTGCCCGCCGTATTCGCCGAACAACCCGCGCACGCCGTAAGTGCAACCGCAAGAACAGCGGCACACAGCGCAACCAGCGCAATCTTTGCCTTTCCCATATGTTTCACCTTGTGGTTCATGTAGGCTTCGCTCCCCCGCAATGCCGTAGTGCTTTCGTATGTGTCGCTATGATAGGTCACGTTGCGAAAGGCGTATGAGCACAAAGCATCGCCTCCTGAAAAAACCACAACAGAGCCGAAATTGAGGCGCATTACAAAAGGCTCCAACGCTTCCCACCTCCGGGGAGCATCATGCGCCGCCACCGTACCATCGCCACCTGCATGCTTCGCCTTCCGCACAAACGCGGCACCCCTTGCCCGAAAAGAGAAGCAAGCAACGAAACAGCACGTCGCCCGCACAGCTTCGCATATTGTGTCCGTTATAATAAAAGTGGAAAAACCCGAGCAATTTCATGTGAAAATGCACGAAAATGCAGGAAATAAAACGAACGACTGGTACTGAAGCGAGAATAAGCATATGAAGTCCTTGGAAGAAGCACGGGCGAATATCGACGCCATTGACACCCAAATTGCGCAGCTTTTCGAGGCGCGCATGCGCGAAATTGAAGACGTTGCGCTCTACAAGCAAGCAAACGGCCTGCCCATTGAAGACGTCGCGCGCGAAGAGAACGCATCGGCCGAGCACGCGAAACACGTGACCGACCCCGTTATCCGCAGCTACTACGTTGACCTGCAACACAGCATGCTGGATATCTCCAAGGTGTACCAGCGCCAGCTTTTGCAGGGCATGCGCATTGCGTACAGCGGCGTAGAGGGCGCGTTCGCGAACATTGCCGCCCGCCGCATTTTCCCCGAAGAACAGATTGTGGGCTTTTTGAACTTCCAGGAGGCTTACGACGCCGTGGTGTCGGGCGATTGCGATTGCGCCGTGCTGCCCATCGAAAACAGCTATGCCGGCGAAGTGAGCCAGGTGGTTGACCTGATGTTTAGCGGATCGCTGCACGTCAACGGCGTGTATACGTTGCGCATCTTGCAGAATTTGCTGGGACTTCCTGGCACAAGCGTGGCCGACGTGCGTAAGGTGATCAGCCATCCGCAGGCGCTTGCGCAATGCATGCCCTACATCAAGGAGCACGGTTTTGCCACGGAAGACGCCGTGAACACGGCGCGCGCCGCTGCCGCCGTTGCCCAAGCGGGCGACCCCAGCGTGGCCGCTATCGCCAGCGCCGAAACGTCCAACTTGTATGGCCTGGAAGTCATCGAACGCGGCATAAACAAGAGTCTGCTGAACACCACCCGTTTCGCCGTGTTCTCGCGCTGCGAAAACCCCTCGCGTGCCCGCACGAACAGCACGTTTATGATGCTGTTCGCCGTGAATAACGAAGCCGGCGCACTGGCCAACGCCATCAACGTGATTGCACGCCACGGATTCAACATGACCACGCTACGCAGCCATCCGCTGAAAAACAAACCGTGGCAGTACTACTTTTACGTGGAAGCAGAAGGCGACGAGTCGTCCGAAACGGGTAAGAACATGCTCTCTGAGCTGCAGGAACACTGCTCGCAGATTAAGATTATCGGCCATTACAACATGGAAGTTCCCCTGGAGGACAACGAATGATTCTCAACGTTGGTCTGGGCGAGCGCGCCTACGACATTGTGATTGAGCGCGGCTGTCTGGCAAAGGCGGGCACGCTGTGTAACCTTGACCGCAAAGTGCTGGTTGTTACCGATAGCGGCGTGCCGCTGGAGTACGCTCACGCCGTGGCCGATCAATGCACCGAAGCGCACCTGGCGATTGTGGCGCAAGGCGAGCAAAGCAAAAGTCTGGAAGTGTTTGGCAGGCTGCTGCAAACCATGATTGAAGCGCAGTTCACGCGCGGCGACTGCGTGGTTGCCGTGGGTGGCGGCATTGTGGGCGATCTTGCGGGATTCGTTGCCGCAAGCTACATGCGCGGCGTTGATTTCTACAACATCCCCACCACGGTGCTTGCGCAGGTCGATAGCTCCATTGGCGGAAAAACAGCCATTAACCTGGGCGGATACAAAAATATGGTGGGCGCGTTTTATCAGCCGAAAAAAGTGCTTATTGACTTGGACGTGCTACATACGCTGCCACGTCGCCAAATTGCGAACGGGCTCGCAGAAGCCGTGAAAATGTCACTGACCTCCGATGCGCAGCTGTTTGGGCTGTTTGAGAAAGCAGCTGCCGCGGGCGGCTTTACCGCCGGCGCGTCGGGGACGAGTACGGATGCAGAAGCGGAGGACACGACCGGTGCGGGCGCGGCGGACGGCGCCACAAGCCCCGAAGCGGTCGCAAGCAAAGGGGCGGGTAAGGCCGGCACAGGCGCGCCGTGCGATGCCGCCCTGAGCGCAAGCGCGGGCACGACTGCGGCGGATACGCCGGCTTGCAGCGCAAACGGCGCCGCAAGCTGCACAGATGCCGTGTACGCAGCGCTTGAACCGCAGCTGGAAACCATCATCGAGCGATCCCTTCGCGTGAAGAAATACGTTGTTGAACAGGACGAATGCGAAGCAGGATTGCGCAAGATCCTGAACTTTGGTCACACCATTGGCCACGGCGTTGAGTCCTACGAGCAAGCGCTCTACGGCGAACCGAACACGGATACTTCCGCATCTGCCAGCGACACCGCCTTCGCCCCCACCGACGGTCGCGAACAGGGCCTCTACCACGGCGAATGCATTGCGCTGGGAATGATCCCGCTGTGCGCTGCCTCCGTGCGTGCGCGTCTTATCCCTGTCTTACGCGCTTTAGGATTGCCCGCAACACGTGCGTTTGACGCCGTCGCGGTAACGCAAGCAATCAAGCACGATAAAAAGAGCAGTCAATCAGGGGTAACGATCATCACCGTCCCCGAAATCGGAACGTATACTATAGAGCAAACAACCGCCGAAGCGCTGGGCAAACTGCTGCCGCTCATCCAAAAGAAGGAGGCGTAAAGCCCCATGAAAAACACGTTTGGCAACAGCGTGTCCATCACGTTGTTTGGCGAAAGCCATGGTGCCGAGCTGGGCGCCGTACTGGACGGGCTGGCACCCGGAATCCCTGTTGACCAGGCGTTTATCGCGCATCAGCTCGACTTGCGCCGACCCAGCGGCCGCATTTCCACGGCGCGGCAAGAGACTGACCCCTTCCGCATTGTCAGCGGTGTTTTCCAGGGGAAGACCACTGGCACGCCACTGACCATTCTGATTCCCAACACAAGCCAGCACAGCAAGGATTACGCGGCAACGCGCGCGCTGGCACGTCCGGGGCACGCCGATTACACCGCGTTTGCGAAGTATCACGGCTTCGAAGATTATCGCGGCGGCGGGCATTTCAGCGGACGCGTGACTGCGCCGTTGGTGGCCGCTGGAGCCGTTTGCCTGCAAGCGCTTCAGACGCGCGGCATTTTCGTGGGCACGCACATTGCGCAATGCGGGACAGTTCACGATGACGCATTTGCAACCGACGTCAACATGCTCAAACAGCAACTTCTTGACCTTGACCAGCGCATTTTCGCTACCATCAACGATACTGCAGCGATGCGGATGAAAGAAGAGATCGAAGCGGCAGCCGCCGCGCACGACAGCGTGGGCGGCGTTTTGGAAACAGCTGTGGTCGGCATGCCGGCAGGCGTGGGCGAGCCGTGGTTCGACTCGCTTGAAAGCTTGCTTTCCCATGGGCTGTTCAGCATTCCCGCCGTAAAGGGCGTGGAGTTCGGTGCCGGCTTTGACCTGGCCTGCAGCACGGGAAGCCGCTTCAACGATGCGTTTCGCATGGCAAATGACGGCCGCATAATCACGAAAACGAACAACAATGGTGGCATCAACGGCGGCATCTCGAACGGCATGCCGCTGCAGTTCCGCTGCGCCGTGAAACCCACGCCGAGCATCTTCCAGCCGCAAGAAACGGTCGATTTCCTGGCTGGAGAAAATGCCACGCTGCAGATTCAGGGACGTCACGACCCCGCCATCATTCATCGCGCGCGCGTGGTGGTTGATAGCGTGGTGGCGCTTGTTTTGTGCGACGCGTTGGCGCTGCGCTACGGCACCGATTGGCTTGCGCCGGGCGAAGCGTACGAAGCGACGGCGGCAGAGAGCGAAGAGAACAGCACCGAACACAACTCTGAACAGGGACAATAATGGAATACGGTTTGATAGGCATGCCACTGGGCCACAGCTTCTCCCAAGAAATTCACGAGAGCTTGGGCTGGTATCGCTACGAGCTGCACCCGCTGGAAGCAGCGGATTTCCCCGCGTTCATGGAGGCGCGCGCCTTCCGCGGTATCAACGTGACCATCCCCTACAAGCAAGACGTCATACCGTATCTGGACGAGATCGACCCGCTTGCTACCGAGATTGGCGCAGTCAACTGCATTGTCAACCGCAACGGAAAACTTTGCGGCCACAACACCGACTTGGCGGGAATGCAAGCGCTTGTCGAAAAACTCGGCCTTGACCTGCGCGGAAAGAAAGTGCTCATCTGCGGTACGGGCGGCACGAGCAAAACGGCCCGCACCATGGCACGTGCTGCGGGCGCGGCAGACGTTATTCGGCTGAGCCGCACCGTGAAAAACGACACGGACTTCACCGACGTGATCACATACGCGCAAGCCTACATCGACCACACCGATGCGCAGATAATCATCAACACCACGCCGAGCGGCATGTTTCCCAACAATGGCGAATGGGCAATTAACGCTGCAGCGTTTCCGCAGCTCGAAGGCATAATCGACGCAATTTACAACCCGCTTGAAACAGCATTGGTGCAGCAGGGACGCGCGTTGGGCGTGCCCGCGTCAGGCGGACTTTACATGCTGGTTGCGCAAGCGGTCATTGCCGCAGAGCGCTTCATGGAAGCCGCTGGCGGCAACGGCGCGGATGACGCACGCACCGCTGCAGCAGATGACGCCGCTGGCACCGAGCTCGCTTCCAGCACATCCGCCGCTGGCGAAGGCGTGCCCTTCCCCACCACAAAAGCGCAGATCACAGCTTTATGCGACCGTATCTTCGCCCAGCTTGAGCGCCAAAAACGCAACATTGTGCTTATTGGCATGCCGGGCTGCGGAAAAACAACGGTCGGCACGTTGCTTGCGGAAAAAACGGGGCGCACGTTTATCGACACCGATCAGGTAATCCGTGAGATTTCCGGAAAAACGCCTGGTCAAATCATCAGCGAAGCAGGTGAGGACGTCTTTCGCGCCATCGAGGCGCAAGCGATTGCCCAAGCAGGCAAAAACACCGGTTGCATCATTTCCACGGGTGGTGGCGCCATCCTTCGTCCCGAAAACGTGGCGGCGCTGCGTCAAAACGGAACGCTGTATTTCATTGACCGTCCCGTTGACCAGCTGCTCCCCACAAACGATCGGCCACTTTCCGACTCCGCCGAAAAACTCGTGCAACTCTACGACGAGCGATACCCCGCCTATGCTGCCTGCGCAGATTTCACGATTCCTGTTACCGGCGGCGCCGCGAGCGTTGCCCACTGCATTGAAGAGAGGCATTTCTCATGAAAATACTGGTGATCAATGGCCCCAACCTGAACATGTTGGGCATTCGAGAACCCGAAATATACGGTGCGCAAACTTACGATGCGCTGTGCTCTATGATTTCAAAACACGCTGTTGAACTGGACATATCCGTTGAATGCTACCAATCGAATTACGAAGGCGACTTGGTAACGAAAATCCAAGATGCTTATTTTTCGGACGTTGACGGCATTGTTTTGAACCCCGCCGCATACACGCACACCAGCGTGGCGCTGCTTGACGCGCTGAAAGCCGTACAGATTCCCACCGTTGAGGTGCATATTTCCCACGTGGACAAGCGCGAAGAGTTTCGCCAGGTCAGCTACGTGCGATCGGCGTGTGTGACCGCCATTTGGGGACATGGTTTCGACGGATACCTGGAAGCCATGGACTTGCTGGTGAGCCTTGCGCGCGGCATATCGGAAGACGCAACTGCGCCCTGCACCGAAGACGCGGTGGATGCCGAAGATGCAACCACCGCAGAAGCGGGCACTGGAAATACACCAGCCGCAGAAGAAGGCGCGCCATGCGCGTAACCATCAAGCCGAGCACGCCGCACGGGAGCGTTTGCGCGCCGCCGTCGAAGAGCATGGCACATCGCATGCTCATTTGCGCAGGTCTTGCGCTCAAATCGGAACCGTCCCTGATTTTTGGACTCGAAGACAGCCAGGATATTTTGGCGACCATCGACTGCCTGAACGTTTTGGGCGCAGGCATCAACCGTCAAAACGACTGCGCCGCAATTTACGGCATGGACTCTAGCGCGGTGCGCGAAGACGACGTATTGCCCTGCCGCGAATGCGGAAGCACGTTGCGCTTCTTCGTGCCCCTGTGCCTGCTTTCCGACAAATCGCTCACTCTTACGGGAAGCCCTACGCTTATGAGCCGGCCAATGGACGTTTATCACACCATCTGCCAACAGCAGGGTCTTCGTTTTTCCCAAGATGACCAGGGGATACACGTACAAGGACCCTTGCGTGCCGGTACGTTCACCATACCCGGCAACATCAGCAGCCAGTTCATCAGCGGCCTGCTGTTCGCGTTGCCGTTGCTTGACGCCAACAGCACCATCAATGTGGTGCCGCCCGTGGAAAGCCGCCCGTACATCAACATGACCATCGAAGCGCTTGAGCTTTTTGGCGTTCGCATGAACTGGGAAAACAACACAACGCTGTACATTCCCGGCAACCAACGCTACCGTGCCATCACGGCTCACGTTGAAGGCGATTACTCGAATGCCGCGTTCCTGGAAGCCCTTAATTACCTGGGGAAACAGCGTGCAGAAGGCACTGGAGCGGCACCGTCTATGGCACTCGCGGCAGATTCCACAACCGAAGGGCTTTCGGTAGCCACCACGGCAGTCCCGACCAGCGAAGCTGCCGCCAGGGCGACCGCCACATCCCCGGCAACCGCAGCCACCACTGCCAACACAGCTGCCAACGACCCCGCTTCCACCGTCGCACCCGCCGTGCGCGTTACCAGTCTTCGCGCAGACAGCCTGCAGGGAGATCGCGCCTACCAGGAGCTTTTTCCCGCCCTTGCCGCAGGTACGCCCACCATCAGCTTGACGGACTGCCCTGATTTAGGCCCCATCCTTATGGCGGTGGCCGCGGCGAACAACGGCGCCACCTTCACGAATTGCAGACGCCTTGCCATCAAGGAAAGCAATCGCGGGCAGGCCATGGCGCAAGAGCTCGCGAAATTCGGCATTGTCGTTGCCGTGAGTAACGACACGGACACCATTGTTGTACAGCCGGGAGCGCTGCGTGCGCCTTCCCTTCCCTTGGATGGGCACAACGACCACCGCATTGTCATGGCGCTTGCAACGCTTGCCTGCGCGGTAGGCGGCACCATTACCGGCGCGCAAGCCGTGAACAAGAGCTTCCCCAATTATTTTGAACGCCTGACGCAACTGGGCGTTGACCTTTGTTTGGAGGACGAACATGAAATGGATTAGCGAAGAAAGCATACTCATTGTGGGCTTGGGCCTGATTGGCGGCAGTTATGCGCGGGCACTTAAGCGCCTGGGTTTTCACGTGGCGGCCATCGACATTAACCAGGAGTCCATTGATTACGCCCTGGAAAACGGCATCATCGACGAAGGATACACCACCGTTGAGCCTAATGTGGTTTCCCGCGCCGATGTGGTGGTGTTCGGCCTGTATCCCACCGTGTTCAAGGAATGGATTGCCCAGTACCAGCAATTCCTGAAGCCGGGCGCTATGCTCACCGACGTCACCGGCGTAAAGAGCTGCATCGTGTACGATATTCAGGACATGCTTCGCCCCGACGTCGAGTTCATTGCCGCGCACCCCATGGCGGGCAAAGAAGTGTACGGCGTGCAGAATAGCGACGAGCACATCTTCCACGATGCGAATTACATTGTGGTGCCCACGGAGAAAAACACGCCCGAAGCCATTGAGTGGTGTCGCAGCTTAGGCATGATTTTAGGCTTCAATCACATTGCCGTTTTGTCGCCGGAAAAGCACGACGAGATGATCGGATTCGTATCGCAGCTCACGCACATTATTGCCGTGTCGCTTATGGAATGCAGCGACGACCATAGCCTGGTGGATTACACGGGTGACTCGTTCCGCGACCTGACCCGCATTGCACGCATCAACGACAAAATGTGGAGCGAGCTGTTCATGATGAACAAGAAGGAACTGTTAGCGCAGATGGATCGCTTTATTTCCGTGTTCCAGGACTTTCGCAACATGCTGGCGAACGATGACGTGGAAGGAATGCGCGCAGCGATGAGAGTGTCCACCGAGCGCCGCGCCTGGTTCGATCGGTGAATGCCTCGCGGGCCATTTCGCGCTTGACGCTTCGCTCGCGTCTTCTCGCGGCGCAAAGGCCAGCTCGAATCCGCGCCGCACGAACTGACTCCGCGATCCATCCACCGATTCCGAATTCGGAATCGAAATCGATAAGCAACGTTAAGAGCTTTTCTGGAAGGACATAGTATCCGCCCAGAAAAGCGATACCCCCTAAAGGAGAAACATATGAATGCCGACTTCACTCGTAAACTGACCATCCCCTCTGAGCTGAAAAAGCTGCAACCCACAACGCCCCTGGTCGACGAGGTATTCGCACGACGCAGCAAAGAAATCGCCAACATCTTCACCGGCAACGACGACCGCCTGCTGCTTATCATTGGGCCTTGCTCGGCCGACCGCGAAGACAGCGTGCTTGATTACCTGAGCCGCCTGGCAAAGCTTGAGGAAAAAGTGTCCGACAAGATCTACTTCATTCCGCGCATCTACACAAACAAACCGCGCACCACGGGCCTGGGCTACAAAGGCATGCTGCACCAGCCCGACCCCGAGGCCAAGCCCGACATGCTCAAAGGCATTATGACCATCCGCGATTTGCACATGCGCGCCATCACCGAAACCGGATTCATCTGCGCCGACGAAATGCTGTACTGCGACAACTATAAGTACCTGGACGATTTGCTGGGCTACGTTGCCGTGGGCGCGCGTTCGGTGGAAAACCAGGACCATCGCCTGACATCCAGCGCGTTGGATATCCCCGTTGGCATGAAAAACCCCACCGGCGGCGACTTCTCCGTTATGCTGAATAGCATCACCGCAGCTCAGCACAGCCATACGTTTATCTATCGCGGCTGGGAATGCACAAGCAAGGGCAATCCGCTGGCGCATGCCATTTTGCGCGGCTACGCAAACAAGCACAAGCAGAGTCAGCCGAACTACCATTACGAGGACTTAGTGCTGGTCAACGAGCTGTATCAGAAGTCGGGCTTGGAGAACCCTGCCGTTATTGTGGACACGAACCACGAAAACTCGGGTAAAAAACCGCTGGAGCAGATACGTATTGCCAAGGAAGTCATGCAGAGCCGCGCCTACAATCCCGAACTGAAACGCCTGGTCAAAGGCTTCATGATCGAATCATACATCGAAGACGGTTCGCAAAAAATCGGTGATGGCGTGTACGGCAAATCCATCACCGACCCCTGCCTGGGCTGGGAAAAGACGGAGCGCCTTATCCTTGATCTGGCCGATATGGCATAGCCAAAACCACAGGCAGATAGCCCCCTTGTTGACAAATTACCCCACCTTTTGTCAACAAAAAACAACAGGGACCTCGCATTTGCGGGGTCCCTGGTAGTTCGGCCGTTTGCTTTAGGCGGAGCATAGGCCAAATAAATCCGAACCATCAAACGGGTTGCCGCAGATTGTAAGCAGGCTGGAGAGAAACGGCACCATTCGATGATTCTTCCGACTAATACGAGCACGTTGCTCGGTGGTCGCATAAAAAAGTTGCCCGTAGGTGCGCAGCTGGGCAGGCCGCGCACCCAACGAAGTCGTTAGAAAAAGCTACTAGAAGAACATGAAGAACAGATAACCCATCTGGAAGAACAGCACGCGAACGCAGATAGCACCCACCAGACCGCAGACAACGGTTGCGGCACCCCAGACTTTCCAGTTACCTTTCATCCTGCCCATGACAGCAAAAACAATAGGAAGCACGCAACCAATAATCACAACGCCGCCCCAGGTCAAGATGGCCTTATCTCCGGTAAAGACACCGGTAATGGCGGCAAGATCAATTAGTTCGTTGGTGGGATGAGTTACATCAAAGTAATAACCTACGGTTGCGAACTCACTGGAAACGCCTTGCAGGGAGAACAGGTAAACCACGGTGAAGATAGCACCAACAATGGCACCGACCATAGCGACCATGGTGGCCGTCTTCAAGGGATCATCTTTATCCACCATGCTAACGATTACCACAAAGGTGCTCGGACCCAAAATGAAGGCGCTACCATAAACAGCCAGAATCCAAGCAATACTATCCCACGCAGGTCGAGAAGGCATCATATAAGAATGAGCCATCACGAAAATCAGCGCCAAGGACACCACGATGCCGGCGATTGCCACCCAGCTAGCCACTTTCCCATCGGCTTTGCGAGCCTGAATGAAAAAGATAACCATGATAATCACCAATACCACAATGGCAATCAATTCTTGAGTAATGCCAGAGGTGATATGACCGAAGCCATTAAAGATACGCTCCCAGTGCTGCAAGTGCATGAATACGGCAATGCCGCCGATAACCAGTAAAACAGCCGAAGCGATAACAGAAGTCACTTGGGCTTTCAAACCCTCGCCCTTAAGGACAGCGATGGACTGAGCGCCGAACAAACCAGCAGACCAAGCCACGAAAACGGTAAAGAGAATCAAAGGCCATTGAAGTTCCATTATTTGACTCCCTTCCATTCCATGTTGCGCAGGATATAACGGAAAGATGGGCCGTTTCCAACCTCGGGAAGCGAGTACACCTGGTCCTCGGTATAGGGGTTGATGAAATCGTTCATCTTCACGCGTGCTGCATGCATCTCGTCATAAGTAGCGTCGCTAGAGCCAGGGTTAATGGGTCCAACAAAGGAGTCCAGGCCTTCATCCAGATCGCCAAAGAAGCGTGCGCGACCGCCGCATTGAGCAACACACTGTGGCAAAGCGCCCTCGGCGGTTTGTTGTGCGCACAGGGTGCATTTCTCAACAACGCGCTCATCGGTGTTCAAGTAGCGAACACCGTAGGGGCAGGCCATAACGCAGAACTGGCAGCCAATGCATTTGGACTTGTCAATTTGCACCGTGCCATCTTCCATCTTCTGAGAAGCGCCTGTGGGACACACCGACACACACTCAGGGTTTTCGCAATGCTGGCATCCCAAAGGCAGAAAGTACAAGTCAACTTCGGGCCAGTCACCGCATCCACCCGGAGTGGGATTGGGACCCACGCGCAGTACCTTGTTCCAATAAGAACCAATCGGGACATCGTTGACCACTTTGCAGGCAACGGAGCACGCCAAACAGCCAACGCAACGGTCCAAATCAGTAACGATAGCGTAACGACTCATGGTTATTCGTCCCTCCCTTCATAGGTAGGCAACCATTCCTTCAAACGGGGATCACTGGAATCGTGAATCATTTCCTGGCCATCGTATCCCACGGGCACGACAACGCCATTGGGGCTGTTTTCGGGAGTGGCTTTATAGATGTTCACTGGGTAAGCACGCAGATTAGAAGATCCAACCAGCGGATCTTGCGCGGTGCGGTCAACCAGGCAGTTGATAGCGACAAGCTCGAAGCCGCGGCCTGCTGCCTCGATTTCGGGCAACCACCACTGATGCTCGCAGTTGATAACGCCATCTTTAATGCCGTAATACAAGTCGGCTACTTGGCGAATCTTGCCATGCGGGCTTTCAATCCAGCACCAGTCGCCCTGCTTAATACCCAAACGAGCGGCCATGTTGGGGTTGATTTCCACGCGAGGGCAAGTCCACTGCTCACGGCACCAAGGAAGCTGACGGTGCTCAGAATGGAAGTACACAGGAATACGACGACCAGTAGTCATGGTATAAGGATACTTTTCATACAGGTCAGGACGGCTCTTGCGACTTTGGGGAGGCTCAATGAAGTTGGGCATCGTATACTCGTTGTTGTTGTATTCCTCAACGGATTCGTACTTGATAGACCAAATCTCATGACGCGTGGTGGGTGTTGGATAGCCAGGCTTGCCGTTGTTCAGAGCGCCCGTCTGGAAACGACGATAGGTGCCCCAGTTGTCAGGATTTTCCTTCTTGCAATCAATCCAGCCGTTCTTCTGGAAGTCTTCGGAGAACTGCTTCCAAGTCTTGCCAGTGCCGCGCAAAACGGAATCGCAAACGCCTTCCCAATTGGGCCACTTTTGGTCATCGGTTTCACCGGGTGCCCACTGATAGCCGCGGCACTTGTACAGGCCAATGGTGATTTCAGGGTCCCATTTGCAATCGACAGGGGGTTCAACGGCACGACAGGTAGCGCCAGCAGCGCCTGATGAACCTTGGCTCTTACGCGGAGAATTGACTTCAAGCCAGTGCCAAACGGGCAAAACGATATCTGCTGCGCCGGCAGTGGGAGTCAACCACAAGTCAGCAACAACCCAGAACTCCAGGCCTTTCAAAGCTTCCCAGTTCCAGTTGGAGTTACCCATGGACAGCATGTCGCCAGACATGCAGAAACCACCAACGATGGGATAAGGCTCACCAGTGTGAGCGGCATCCATCAGGGCCTCTGCGTCAGACCACGCAGGCGCAGCGTACTTCCAAGAGGGGAAACGATCGTAGCCCAACTTTTGCAGCTTAGAGGAAGGAGTGGCACCAAACATATCGGGCATGCCACCAACAAGTTCGCCGTCAAAGCTGAAGGTGGTAGGACCACGCATGCCTGCGGGGGTGTCGTAGTTGCCGGTAATTGCGGTCAGCAAATCGATGCAGCGGCAGTTCTGAATGCAGTTGCCCGCATGCTCGACAGCAAGCATATACTGAATGCCGCCGTTGCCGTAGCCAGTAGAAGGATCCACACGGGTTGCGTAAGCGGTTGCAGCTTCAATAATCTTATCGGCAGGAACGCCGCAGATTTCCGCAGCCAAAGAAGGCTCATACTGCTGAATCGAATCACGGAACAGCTTCCAAACCGGATATGCCTTGTGAACGGAGCCGTCCTTCAGAGTGACCTCGTACTCGCCATCCAAAGCAGGATCAATAGGAGTTTCGAAACCATCTTCAACGCCAAAACCAGTGGCATCGGGCACGAAGCCCTGCACAACGCCTGCGGGCAAGTCCTGAGATGCTTGACGGCCCTTAGTAGAAGGAGTCCAGTTCTCGCCCTCGAAACAACCGGTAGTGGAATCCAGATAGGTCAGACGCTGACCAATGGTGTCCCAGATCATGAAGCGACGATCGCTGCCGCCTTCCTTCAAGTCAGATTCCTTCAACATACGCGTGTGGTAAACGGTATCGCCACCACGGCCACCGCTAACAACGCAGTCCGTACGATCCATGTCGGGAACAACCAGGAAGGGAGCGTTCATCCATTTCTTTACATATATCTCATCGTAGAGCTTGTTCTCGATGATGACATACGCCCACGACAAAGCCAATACAGCATCGGTGCCGGGGAACACGGGGTTCCAGATATCGGCATCGTGACCAAGATTGGTCTTGCGGGGGTCAACGGAAATGTACGTAGTAGCGCGCGCAGCGGTGTCTACAACGGTACGGCAAGAGTCGTCGTAGTTGGAAAGCTCGCCAGCGCCACCCCACTGCACGTAAACCTTAGGGCGGTCAACAACAGACATAAAGCTAAACGCATTGCTTGAAACAACGCCCGTTGCATGCCATCTGGGGCCCTTGCAAACTTCGTTGGGAGTATAAGCGTTGTTTGATCCACCCATACCAGAACCCAGGGCGCCATAAGGTGCCATGGACCAGATACGAGAGGTGCCGCCCATGCCAAACAAGCTAGAGCCATCATATTTTGCATTCAGCTCGTCAAATTTGGCGGACAGAGTCTTCCAAACTTCATCCCAAGTAATGCGAACCCAGCCGGGATCCCCTTCATCTTTGGGGTTCGTGCGCTTCATGGGGTGCTTCAAGCGCGCGGGATGGTAGCAAGCCTGCAACGATGCCTGAGACTTCGTGCAGCAGTTGCCCTGCGATGCAAAGGCCGATTCATCGCCTTCGATCTTGACGGCGCGACCATCAACAACCGTAACCCAGACACCGCATTCCATCTTGCCACAACCACGACAGCAAGTACGAACACGCTTCACCTCCTGGGCAGCAGGTTCCGAGGTCTCTGCCAAGGCCGTAGCCGTTCCAGCACCCGCTACCGCCGATGCCGCAACGCACGCGCCGGCGGTCTTCAAGAAACCTCGGCGAGTGAGAGAGAACTTTGCCATACCTCCTCCTCCTTCTTCTTCTTTTACGCTTTTCACAGAACGAACCCTCCGCCGTTCCATATGCTTTGGAGCATAAAGAGCGCGTCTGAAAAAGTAACCACTCGGGCGAAGGCAAATCTCAAAAAGAGCGTCACAGCTTAGGGTGATTACCTTGGAATAGCTCATACCCTTTTGAAGGGTATTTTGAATAAACTTCAGGTCAAGGCAGGAAAACGACATGTTTTTCTACTTTACGCCACGGTTGTTAAACGGGTATAGTCTTTTTGTAGAGATTCGAGGGGTCAAACGGGGGCGATTATGGGAGAACGCATTGTTCGCGGACTGTCTCAAGCGTTCGCGGTTGAGCAAGGAGGCACGCATCAGTGCGACAAAAAGCGCATTGTGCGAAACGCCGCATTGGCAATCAGTGTTGGCTGTCTTTCAGCGTGGTTCCTTATCATGTTTTGCAGCGTAACGGCTTACGTTGAAAGCTTCGATGGCCCCGAATCTGCCCTTAACCGTTCATACGTCGCCCAAGCCATTGCTTTTGCCCTCTGCTGTGTCGTGCTTTATAGGCAGAATAAGGCGTCTTCCGTTTTCGTTGAAAGCAGAGTCCTACCGCTGCCCCTGGCAGCTTTGCTCGGTATTGGATCGGTCGTCCTCTCCTTCTCGAGCATAAGTGAGAGCACCTTATGGTTTTTGGTTCCAATCGGGGCAATTCTGACCGCTGCTGCAGCCGCTATGCTGTTTGGTATATTGGGGAATCGCTTCTCGCAGCTAGATTACAAGGAACGTCTCTCTTTCTGCGTTATAGCTTTTGGGTTAACCGCCATCATATTGGGCGTTTCATCGCTCATGCAAGAACTTCCTGCAGCCATGTTTGCCATGGGCGTCGCGCTCATGTGCGGTGTAACATTGACGATAAGCGATAACTGCAAAATTGAAATCTTCAGCGATCAAAATGAAATAAAAGCGGAGGACATGCAAACCGCAGAGCGGCGCAAGCTGCTCATCCGTTTTGGCCTTTTGGTATTCGCCTGGCGTCTGGTCCTCGAATGGGCACGCACTATGCTGATACGAGGAGGCGTAAACGTTGCCGGCAGCTCGCTTTTTAGCCAGATGCATGCAGTGGGTACCGTAGTCGTAGTTGCTACAGTTCTGGTCATCATCATTATGCTGGCGCTCATTCCCAAACGTTTTCGTTTATCTTATGTATATCGCGTTGCGTTGCTGACCAGCTTATGCGCAGTTCTTTTCACGCAGATTGCGTTCGATGCAGGGTCTAAAATAATTCCCTACGCCCTTACAAGCGGCACTACAGTGCTTTTGATGATGCTTTCTTGGACTGGTGCCGTTTTTCTTATTGGCCTGATGGGAGAACACAGCGCTTTCCAAGTGGTGCTCTTCGCGGTTGGAATGTCGTACAGCGGCGGTGCCGTGGGTTTCATTGTTGGCCAAAGTGTTGATATGCTGCTGCCCCACACGCCCCTAATCTTTATTATCTGCGAAACAATGGCTGTATGCATTTTGGTCATGACCTACCTGAGTGTATTCACCGAGCATGACCTTGATTTTATCTCCCGCATCCTACCCAGCAACCATCACCACCACTTTCTTGACCATTGTAGCGAGATTGCGCAACAATACGGCCTTTCTAAACGAGAAGAAGAGATTTTCGTAATGCTCTCAAAGGGCCGCAATGCCGCATTCATCCAGGAAGCGCTGATTATTTCGTACAACACCGTTACCACCCACCGCAAACGCATCTACCAAAAACTCGGCGTGCATTCCCAGCAAGAATTAATGGATTTGGTGGATGAAGAACTCGAAAGGTATTAAGCAATCATGACTCAATTGGAATCAGCTGCAAACATTGTTCTTGCCATTAGCAGCAAGGACTTTGACGTTCGTGCCCAACAATGCGTCAAGATTCGAAACCGCAACGCCACTTGCAACGCTTGCATAGACGCATGTCCCGCGCGTGCCATCAAGTGCAACGACAACATTTTAGATATAGACTGGAGCAGATGCACGGGATGCGGTGCTTGCATAGCCGCTTGTCCCGTAGAAGTGTTCAGATCAACGCAGCAAAACAGCTCGCAATTAGTCGAAGCGGCGCTCAACGTATCCGAAGCCTCCGAAGGGGTCGTAACCATAATGTGCCAAGTTCTTTACGCCCGCGCACAAGAACTGGTCGATCCCGACAAAATACTAGTTGTCCCGTGCTTGGGACGCATAGATGAATCTATCCTTGTGCGCATTGCTCAAGGCGGCGCAAGCTCCATTGTCTTGGCCCATGGGGAATGCTCATCATGTGACAACAATACCTCGGGCGCGCAAGCGCAAACTGTCGTGCATAACACGAAAGAGCTTCTGAGTGCCTGGGGCAGCCCTTGCAAAACACAGCTTCGTGGTAAACTTCCTTCGGTCGTAAGACGTCAGCAGCAAAGCGAATTCGACGAAAGCAAACGCGCGTTTTTCAAAAACATGAGCAGTGAATCAAAACAAGTAGCAGCCATCATCGCCAATGCAACGTTATCTGACATCCTGCCAGATAACACCACGGATGAAAAAGAGTCTTATCACGTGCTTGACGATGGCACGCTGCCGAAGGCCGACACCGTACGACGCGCACAGCTTCTCTTGACATTGGACGCTCTGGCACAAGAACACCATCCCGAACCAGAGACCACCTTGCACTTACCTCTTTTCAATCGCGTAGCCATTGACCGCGAAACCTGCCGTACATGCTGCATGTGCGCAAATTTCTGCCCCGTAGGAGCCTTGCGTAAATTCAAGATAGACAGCGAAAAACTTGGCGTAACGCATATGCCCGCACTCTGCGTTGGCTGCGGCTGCTGTCAGGATATCTGTCCCGCTAAAGCACTGAAACTTTATCCCCTAGCAAAAGTTCAGGATGTAACAGAGCGAAAGACCTACGCCTACCACATGAATAAGCCATCCGTCGAATTCAACCGTCCCGACACCATGTTTCGTAAAGTGAGCAGATTGATCAATTCTGATCAGCTCTACGACCTGCAGAGATAATTATCCGCTTCCACAGAGAAGACCCGCCGAAAATCTCAGCGGGTCTTCTCTTCAAATCCGTAAAGCATTCTATACGGTGAGCAACTTCTATTCAGTTGGCACTAAATCCAAAAACTTGCTTGGACTCAGCGAGGCAACTTTTTGGCCTGACTTCAAACCAATGCGCTCTATTTTCAATTTCATCTTGTAAGCTAAATTCATCTCAATTTGCTTGAACCAACTAAACGCCTGGATACGCTCAGCGGAACATGCCATTACGTAGAAACGCGCCGTATCTTGTTGGGATATCCGTGTTTGTTTATCAATAGTGGTAACTCCTTGGTTGAAATAATCACCTTCAGGAAAGAAGCCGTTAACCATGCCTACAACGAGTACCGCCTGGGGATTCAAGCCGCACAAAACGCCAAAAGGCCCCACGCAAACGGCATCAAGGCATCGCGAAAGGGCTGGTGCCGTCAAAGCGTTTCGCAACGCATTGCATATGGCAGAAACGTCCATCGATTGAGTAAAGCCACCACAGAATTGCTCCACCCTGGAGCAAGCCTTGTCCCCTAGTGCGCTTTGCTCCGCCAACGAGCGTATCAGATCAAAGCCCTTCATCCCCTGTACCCGCTCCAGCATACGTATCGCGCTTTTGTATCGCGAAAGGACTGTTTCAAGACCTTCAGCCACCACTTCAACGTCGTTCGAGCAATCCAAGGTCAATTGGTGTTTCGCTGCTAAATCCAGTGTTTGGTAGAGGTTCAGGTTCTTATAAGATGCATGACGTCTCAGCTTATCAAACACCGCGCTTGAGGTCAGCCAGTCGCCATAGCCGCACCAGCACCTCCACGCCATGCTGTCATCGCGTTGCCCCGCAAGCAGTATCAAACTTACCAGTTGCATTGCTTCGCAAGACGCAAGATTTCGAACATCGCCGCCCAACGTTCTAACGTCTTGATAGGCTTGCACTTTGAACCCCGCTGCACGCAAAGCTTCAATGGCGTAATTGCCCCAGGAAGGTACGCCCGGATGAACCACTGCGATATCCTGTGGATTAATTCCCTGCGATATTAGATCGGCGACCCATGCGCTGACCTTTTGGAATTCACGCTTAGGCGTAGAGGCCGTTAGAAGTTGGAAGTCCCCGGGCTTTACCTTGATTTCCGTCGGCTTGCTGCAGAGGTTTTCCTGCATGGTTCCGTTTGCGATAACCGATTGCGTAATCCGGACTATAGCTTCCTCGCGTTTGCAGCCACCAAGCTGCTGGGTTTCCGTATTAGACACCCATTGCTCGAGTTCTTCAATGCCTACTGCATAGGGATACGAATCGAATACGGGAGCCGTATTTAAAGAATCAACGGTAACAACCAGGTGTTTTTGCGCCAGCAAGCAAGTCAGTAATTGCGAAGTTCGATTCATCAATTGAAAGTCATCAACCAGCACCACATTGACGCGCGCGGTTCTTAAAGCATCTGAGTCGTGCTTCAGATATTTCAACGCCATATTGCAAATTTCAGGCTCGATCATAGCCTCATAAAAGGCAAGATTGCCTCGATAAAAATCCTGCAGACTCTTCTCTTCATCGCCTATCAGCCAGTCGGGGTCCTCGTCCGAGAACTCCGTCCAACCGCGCTCCAAGAATTTCAACATCTCTTTAAGACGCTTTGGGCGCATCCCGCACGTTTTTACATCCTCCAATACGAACGCCTTTTCAAAAGGTGCTATCATGCGCGCACGACGTCCCGTAGCCGCATATGCTTCAGGGCAATCCAGAATTTCCAGCGCCCATTGTCTTGCGGTAGTAACCCGCACTCGAGCGACAAGTTCAATGTTACCGCAGGCCGCATGCAAGCATTCCGCAAATCGTGTTGCAGCCGTTGGCGTTGCGCACACCACCACGATTTGGCAAGGATCTCCACCCTCACCCAGGTATTCTGCAACCGAATTGATAAGGCGCCGGGTCTTTCCCGCTCCTTTAGAGCCCAATATGCGGGTGCTCCGCGAACAATCAAAAGGCAATTCTGCAAGCATAATGAATACCTCTCTTTTTAAGTACGCCACGATGATGGACATTTCAGACAAGGAACGGCTCTCTCCAGCCAGGTTTATTCCGTTCCTCGCCTGAAATGTTCATCGTAGGCTCCTGGTCGCAACTGCGTCGCAGGAGCCGTAAGGATTACTCGTTTTTTTACTATTTTTCAGCTGGCTTTTCGGTCTTGGACTCAACTTCAGCCAGGATCTTCGTTTTCTTCATCGATAAAAGCGGCATGGTAATGGCACCCGTAGGACATACCTCAACGCAGGCGCGGCATTTGGTGCATTCGCTCATGGCGTTGCCCTTCTCCGCATGGCGGGGGTCAATCGTTTGGGCGCATGCCTGAGCGCACTTGCCGCAATCGATGCATTTTTCGGTATCTACCGTAGGCACGAACGTCTTATTGCCTTTCGCCACCAGGCTCATAAGAGCAGCCAGCGGACAAATCTTATGACACCATTTGCGAAACACTACCACTTCCAGAATCAGGATAACGGGACACACCAGCGCGGCTATAGTTACATCTCCGCCGCCAAAGAGCAGCACCATCAAAAGAATGGTTGCAAAAGTCAAGCCAATAGGACAAACAAGGCAAAAAACCGGGAATCCGAAAACCAATGCAGACAACAGTGCGCCGCCTAACACGAAATGACGCGAGTCGATAGCGCCTTTACGCACGTCAGCATAGGAATCACACGATAAGCATCCGCCCTTGCAGCCTTCCAACAACTTTTTTTCGGAATCCGACAACGGGTTATTTTTGGGGTCTGTTTTGACGTCAGGCTTTTCTTTCCTAATCGCTTGGCGTAATTTCGAGATGATAGGCGTTGGGCAAATATAAGCGCAGAAGGCCTTCCCAAATATCAAAACCAATATCACAGCAATAGCAAGTGATATCAATGCACGGGGCGCAATCATCTTTGCTGCCAACATAGACGACAAAGCACCCAGCGGACACAAGAGAGATACGGTATCCCAGCCAAAGGCAGAAATGTTACCTATAGGAAGGTTTGCCACGTAACCGCATGCAATAATTAGCAGGACGATTAGGGGAATAATAGTGCGTAAAGCATGTTTCTTCATGGATTCTACGCCTCCTTAGCGGACACTACCACAATAGCCCGCGTGTCCATGTTGGCAGAGATAGATCCGCTCTCCAGCGAGATGCACGCCGCTTCGCAGGCACCGCACCCGTTGCACAGATCGCTATCCACTACCGGACGATCGTATGCATCCAGAATGATTGCCTCATACGGGCATGCACCGTAGCACCGACGACACTCCAGCTGCCTTTTATACGCTAAGCACCAATCGGTCTTTAATATTGCTTTTCCCAAAATAGTAGTCTTAACCTTTGCGTCTTCCGGAAGCAGCAAAGCATTAGTCGGACACACTTCTGCGCATTTGGGCACACCGTTATTTTTTTCGGCACACCAATCGCACCATCCCTCGTCGAAGCACAAATACGGCGTGCGGGTGCCAAAAACGCCGTCCTCCATATGTTGCGGCTTAATGATATTGTGGGGACACACCTCCATACACTTGCCGCAGCGGATACACGCAGCAAGCAGACGGTCCTCATCCTGACCTCCAGGAGGTCGTACTCCCGGTTGCTGGCCCAAGTATTTCACTCCGCCAATTGCCAAAAGAGCAATAGCCGCGCCCGCGCCGATGCACACATCTCTCCGTGTCATACCCGCATATAAACGCTCTTCAGCGGCAGCGTTCGCTTCGACAGTTTCTTCTGTGGACATCTGTCGATCCTCCTCTTTCTCCTTTATGCATCTTCCTCATCTTGGCCTTCTTGGTTACCCAGCCCAAGAAGGCCTCCCAAAAACTCCTGATCATCGGTCAGGAAGCCTTCCGTCAAATACGAAAGGCCCCGGTAAAAATCAGTGTGTGCGAATTTGCGCATATCAACCGCCATAGAAGGAGCCCAGTTGGTCAAATGATCTTGGAGGAAATTCCACTGGCATACCATCTGCTGGTATGCCGCATCCTCGTCTCCAACTTCCAATGCCTCGATAGCACGTCGTGTAAGAATGGCAATATATTCCAATTCCAAAGCAATATGATCTTCGCTTTCGGGCCAGCTGGAATCCTTTTCCAAACCAGCCGCTCGATACAGAGCTAGCACCTCATCGCGAGAATCCTGCATGAGCAAGTGATGCTCCGAGGTATATACCGACTCGTACGGAAACGCCGCACTTGAGCTATTCATGCCGTAGCCAATAAATACACGCACGTAATCCACGGCTAGCTCGGTTAACGTGTTTTCCCAGATTGAGGTCATGTACTCAACTATCAACTCATAGCCTTTAGACACAAGTTCATTTTCCGCCGCAGCTGGAAATTGCATATCCCTAAGCTGATCAAGCAGTTCTTGATCAGCTTCAACGCGAAACATGCGAGCCATAAGCGAATACGTACCCATACGGCGACGCATCACCTTTATCAGCTGCTGAATCAGTTCCTCGTCGGTGTATTCCATCTCTTCTTCAACAGCGCTATTAATCTGATCAGCCATTATTTCTCCTTGGGATCTTCGGGGTCGAAAAACTCAATATCGGGTACGTCGGACATGCTTTCAAGGCATTGGCGGCCCAACTCGGTGATGTACCACGCCCCACGCCATTCCAGGGCATCACATTTGTACAGGCGTTCCGCAAAAAGAGGCGAATAATAACGCGGTATCATTTTCTCAAGTGTGGGTTCAAGGGCCTCGTACATAGGATCACGCGTGGCGCCCTGAGGGGTTGAAGCCATTTTTAGCACCAGCTTGTAGCAGGGTAAGAACTGCTCATCTTGCGTTAGTCGTTCGCGCAATCGTGCTCCCGCATCATCAGCGGCAATAAGCGCTAGACCTTCAGGCGTGGTCTGCCAAAAAACTTCAGGAGACTCTCCGGGCTGCAAACATTCCACGCCATCTTCGTCTAAAACAACAACGGGTTCTATCTCTACCCTGTCGTAAGGAACGCCGTTTCCGGTAACGCGTTGAATGCCACCTGCGTTTTCCAGCATGGCACAGGTGTTATCACCAGCAAAAACGGAAACGTTATACTTCTGCACCTCGGCAACATACGCATTGACCTCGGCAACGGATTTGGGTTCTGCGCACATGCTTAAAATGCCCAACACGGTATGCCGTTGCGGCTTCATAGCCTTCATCAGATCCGCCAGTTTTTCTTCAGTTGTACGGGTGTCCACCTTAATGTGGCAAGCAGAATCGGGTATCTCACTGCCCAAAGGCTCAGCAGAGCCAAAATCGGCGCTGTCAAGATTGACCTGCCTGGAAAAATCCAAAGTCAGATTGTCATCAGACTCGATGTTTTCGTCTTCAAATGGATCAAAGAAATCGTCGAAATCGGCATCGACTTCGACACCTAGATTGATGGATTCGTCTTCCATGGTACCCCCAAACTGATTGCACAACAAAACGCCCGAACGTATCGGGGCTTACAATCAGTCCATCGGGGCCTAACCGATAGGAATCTCTCCACGGTCGATAATACGACCCACGCACCAATTCGTCAAGCAGCAATTCAAGAAGCAATCCCGCCAATCCAGAGCTGGCACACGCCGGCCGAAGCACTCAACATGGAATTGACGAGGGCCATTGCGATGACTGCTTGACGCCGCACCCACCTTTTGTCAACAAGGGGCACCCGCTGGCAAGGGTCGAGCCGAACCGCGACGTTTCTTTCGGGAACAACCAAGCTAGGGGCCATCTTGTCGAAAATCGAGCCCCAATGCGCGCAGATCGACGATACGGGGCAGGTCGCAGGCCCAATAAAGCAGCTTGGGTCCCATTAGCCCTCCTGCATCTAGCAAAAGCCCAGGTCGCAAGAATCCCCTGGGGGCTTCAGAAGCGGCAGCCCCTTCTCCACCTGCCCCGTATCGTCGATTTGCGCGTTTTGGAGCCGAAAAAACGACAACATGCCGCCGAAGACCCAAAATCACGCGTGCCAATGCTCAACACGTCGCCATCGAGCCCGGGCGCGCAAAATCTCCGGCACGCAGACTCTTGGGGCGTCAGCCGGATGGACGAATTGGAACAAACCTTCGTCCCCTGTTCCAAACATGATCTTTAAGGGGTGCCCGCCGGCAAGGGCTGAGCCGAACTGCGACGCTTTGGATAAGTTGAGCGGGTTGCAAGCGCAAAGAAGCATTATCCAAGCGGAGTCGTGAGGAGAACCCTTGCCAGCGGGCGCCTCCGCAATCGCGCTGCGGCATTTGTTGACAAAAGGTGGGGTAATTTGTCAACAAATCAGTTGATGATGGCGTGCATGAATTGGGATTCGTTCGCGTTGAATGCCGCAAGTTCTTCTCTCGTTTCGAAGCGGAGCACAATCGTACCGAATGCCTGGTTTGCGGCGCTGAATCCTTCCACAACATCGCCTGGCTCAACCCAAAGTTGCTCGTTGACTACATGAGCCTCTTTGAAGCCGGGCGCATACCACATACCTGCGAATACGCCGCCATGCGCGCTATGCAAAACGGATTCATGCCAGTAACCGTCGATGACCGGATCATGCACATCCTGCACGTCTTCGCCTAAAGCCGACTGAACGGAAGCCCGGATAAGGTCCACTCCGCTGGCGTAACGCAGCAGCTCGCAAAGGCGATTTCCGCCCCCGCGCGGCGAAACCTCCATGATATACGGCAACCCATCGGTAGCCACCCGCGTCTCAATGTTGTACACGCCCGTCCTTAATTCAAGCAGGTCAAAGAGCCGCTGAAGTTCTCCACGCAACTGCGCAAGATATTCTTCGGGAATGGAGCTTGGCATCTCCGACCCTGCTGGCGTATACGGGTTGGCGGCGTTCTTATCGAATGGCTGCGTAGTAAAAGGAAGGCACACAATCTTTCCATTGACAGAAAAGCAATCTGCACTGGAAGAGGGATAGAGCTTTTCCAGAAACTGCTCGATAATACACGAGCCATCCTGGCTAAACGGCAGGGCATACTCAACGGCCGCTGCCAATTCCGATGCGCAATCAACGCGCGTGCAGCCCTTGCTTCCCGCAGAATCGGTGGGCTTGACAATTACGGGGTACGGAAAATCATTCGCCCGCTCAAGGGCTTCGTCTGCCGAGCGGAACATGAAAAACTGCGGACAATTGAAACCGTGCTCGGCCAAAAACGCACGGAAAAGATCCTTCTTCTGAAGAATCTCGACCGCACGAAACGACCCCTGAAAGGGCAAGCCAAGCTGCTCTGCCGTATAAGCCGCCGAAATTACACCAGGGTCGGCTGCAAACGATGTAATGCCATCGACCTGCAGTTTTTCCGCCGCGGCACACACCGCTTCTTTATCCACGATGCTCACATTAACGTATTCATCCGAAAAGCTATGCGCAATATTATCGGGAAGATAATCCATGGTGATAACGTAATGCCCCAGCTCATGCGCCGCCTGAATGACGGGGATGATAAATCGCGAACCCCCGAGAATCAGCAACCGTTTTTCCATGCGAAAAATGCCTCCTTATATCCGCCGCGTTCGCCACCCGCTGCTCTTGACGCAAAACTACGCGATATCGAAAACGAAGCCCACGGGAACAATATTTGCGCAACGGAATGCGCGGCGAAGCTGGTCAAGGTCGTTATAGCTCGAAGCGCCCGAAGCAACGCACAGCACCACGGCGCAAGACTCCTGCGCGTCGTAGAGAGCCTGAGAACCCGCCTCGATAGACGGGGCAACAGTCATGGGAGCCTTGATCTCCTTGCCAAGCGCGTGCACGTTTTGCGCCAAAAGCGCAGCTTTCTCGCTTGCCCCCACAGGAATCAAGCAAACGGAAGCGGTCGAACCAGCGTCTGCGCCGGTCGCAACACCCACGCCATCTGCAGCAGCCGCAGCGCACGTCCCATCGGACCCCACTGCACCAGACCCCGTCGTGGCAGTGCTGGCCGCACAGCCCGCAACACCCGACGCCCCAGAGGAACCCGCGCCACCCGCAAGGGCAATCGACGCCGCCAGCACCGCGTTCGCGCAATCGTCATCGGATACGGAGCCCAAATACGGAAGACCCGTCTCGTACTCCAAGGAACGCCAGCTGTAAATCAACTTGCGCTTCAAGCAAACCACCACAATCGCGGCAAACTCCAGCGCAAAAAGCGCCACTAGAACAGCCAGCGCGTTTTTCGCCGCACTGGGGGTAGCATCATTCGCGGAATCGGCAGCAACAATCTGGGTTGCCGAATCGGGCAGCGACTCATTGATAAGCGCCTGGGCCTTCAATGCAGCCACATTTGCCAAACGAACGCACTCGGTAGGATTAGCCCCTTTTGCCGTGACCCTAATGGCATTTCCTGAGGTAGAAGCACCTGTTGAAACTTTCACCTCATCGGTGGAGCAATCAGACACCACAGAAGATGCCAAGCTGTTAGCAGCTGCGATTGACGTTGACACAATAACCTTCGACGTGGCCGAATACGACGTTGGCGTGAAAACGGTTGCTGCGCCGAAGAAGCACAGCGCCACCGCCAAAGGAATCGCGACAAGAAGCTTCAAGCGTTTCTTCGCCGTCATCAAAAGAGCTTTTCCGGTGATCATGCTACATCCTATCTTTTTCTATTTCCTCGCACTTGCCAATGCGAAATCATCGCCAACCAACACCGAGCCACACTTATGCGCGCAACCGCTTCAGCCGTCCCAGCAACCAGCGAAAGCCCTCGGAGAAAAACGAACTATACGAGCATTTCAATTCGCGCGCCACGTATAAAGGCCACTTCCAGTTATTGTACACGACCTGAGAAAGCATCTGTCCCCCGATAAGGCCGAACAAGCCCCATTCGAAGCACGAGGTGAACACCGCCGACAACGCAACTCCCATCACGGCAGCCACTAAATACGGCACCATGTGGGGAATGCGATTCATGCTCACAATCAAATTGCAGAAAATCGAATGTTGGTTCCACAGGAACAAATACACGGAAAGGAAGATATACGTTGGGGCGTCAAGCGTCACACCCGGTTTGAAGAACGGTACCAGGGGAAACGCAATAAGTAGGGCGAGTGCCGTTCCCACAATGAACAGCAGCGCGTAAACGACAATACCCTTCCCCACAATGGCACGACACGCAGGCACATCGCCCGACACGTAAGAAGACTGGAAGCTGGGATAAAACGACCTGATAAACACCGAGGACAAGTTGTAGACAGCTGTTGAAAGCTGCAGCAGAATGGAGTATTGGCCGGTAGCTTCCAATCCCAAAAACAGCGAGCAGATAATCGACATGGCTTGCGTTGAGGCAAAGCAGCAGATCTGGACTACGCCATCGCGCCACGCCACGTACGAAACCGACAGAAGAACTTGTTTGACCTGGGATAAGTCCATGCGACGCGGTTGTTTTCTCAACTCGGACTCAATATCGGCATGGCGCTTGATGAAATAGCGCGAGCAGAAGCGAAGCGCCAAACCGAACGATAAATAACCTAGCGCCGCACCGACAAGACCGAACCCCGCAAAAAGCAGAGCGGCGCTTACCGCAAGCTGGATAATACGCGCAACGGTCTTCGCCTTGTTCTCGCCGGCAACGTCGCCGTAACCGCGCAAAAACGTAAGGAAGTAGTAGTAATACAAGTTGAAGAAAATCGCCAGGCAGAAAATACCCCAGGCAATCCAATGGGACGTTCCCGCCATATCCTGTGTAATGGTCCAGATGTAAAACGTGCCGATGGTCGCAGTGACAATAAGGGCCACAAACGCAAGAACGGCGTATAACAAGCGCGATGCATCCATAATTGATTTCAGCAGCACCCAGTCAACATCGTCCTGAACAGGCGATTCACTTACTCCCAGCTTTGCAATCGAGCGCGCGCCCGACAAGCAGTACACAATATTGCGGGAAAATGCCGGATTGAAACCAAACTCGAAAAGAAGCGTCAAATTGCTAATGGCTACAAAGACATACCACAGGCCAAGCTCTTCTCCGCTTAGGAAGAACAGCAGCATGGGAAGCAGAATGAAGCCGCTGGCCATGGAGAGGATGGTACCGCAGTATCCCCAGATGACATCCGCTTTTGTCGCTTTGATTCTTACCATGATTCGCCGGCATCGCTTTCTTTTTCAGTCATGCGCGCGAACGGGTATTTTCGCCGACGCCGAGCCACGCAAGGCACGCGCCCCTCGGTTGCAAACAGGTAAAACAGGAACAGCGGAATCACGTAATACACTTCCCAGTCCATGCTGCACGCTACAAAATAGGCGAACACCGAGAAGAAAAGGATGATGCGGCGCGGTCCCGAATACCGATCCACCGCGCAATCTTTTGCTGCATTGCGGCGCTGCCCCGAACACTGATCCACCACGCAATCCCCTGCTGCATTGCGGCGCTGCCCCGCACCCGTTGCGCGACCGCAATCACCGGCATTCAGTGTATCGTGCGCAGCAGGAACCTTCCCCACCAGGCGTTTTCCTACTTTCGAGCAAGAAAACAGCGCAGCCGCGAACAGAATCAACGACACAACACCACCCGTGTATAAGAGCTGCAGGAAGATATTGTGGCAATGCGTTTGCGCAATTTTCTCCACGGAGGTAACGGAATCTTCAATGCCATACCCGAGCAGCGGCGATTGCGCAATCCAGTCAAGGCTCAGCCCCCAAATGCGGTCGCGCCCCGAAAACGAAACGGATTTCGAGAACAGCGCGCTTATTGCAGAGAAGACCTCGTTTCCCGCAACGAACAGCACAGCAATAGTCGCCAGGAAGCCAAATATCACCGCCGACGGCAAGCTGAACAGGTGTTTTCCCACGTAGCTTCGCGAAAGCGCCCCTGTGCGCGCATCGATAAGCGCAAGCACCACACCAACCAGGAAGACCAGCATGGTGGCCATTGCCGTTGCGGACTTTCGCTCGAAGAACATGTAGAGCGCAAAAACGGTTACCACCACGGAAAGGATTTTCACCTTGCGGCTTCCCTCGAACGCAAGAAACCACAGCACCCCCACCAAAGGCAGGAAATAGAAGATGGAGGCGTTGTCGTACGTAAGGAAATACCAGTTCTGCTTCGTGGTTTTGCCATCGAACTCAATGTAACCGTGGCGCATACCGCCCGTAATATCTTTGAACATCAGGTACGAACCGAAATGAATCGCGCACATAATAAGCGCAGCACCCGCAAACGCCCACGCCGCCTCCTTCGCATTGCGCTGCAGTGCGAATTCGCACAGCGATGCAAAGCCCACGCCCTCGGCAAAACGAAACGCAAGGTTGACGTAGTTGACTTCGGTCTGCGAAATCAATCCGGAGATCAGATAATAATCCACGTAGAAGAGCAAAAACAACACCCAGCACAACGAAATACGACGTGGCGATGCAAGCACCGCAACGGTGTACCCCAAAGACACCAGGCACAAAAGGCCCTTCCACAGCAGATAGACCGTTCTGCCCACGGCATATTCATACGGGAAGAAGAACAGCATGAACGAGACCAGAAGCAGCCCCACGCGAAACACTTGCTTATAAGTTGCTGTCACGTTTTTCACCTCCCGTTTCATCTGCGCTTTTACACCCTGCGCGCCGTCCGCACCAAGCGCGCCTGAAGCACCTATCGCATGAGCCGCGCTCTTGCGCCACACACAACGTATCACTCGCCCGTGGCTCAACGGCACAACGCGCAAGCCGGCGCCTCTGTGCTTCGCTATTTTCTCAAATCCCAATACAAACCAACACAACCAAGCTTAAGAAGCGCCACTTGGATTGCCACCTTTTTATTCCCAACCCACTTCAGACGGACGTTTTTCACCGCCGACGCATAAGGTTCGCTCTTCACGAAACGCGTAAACGCCGCCTTGCGCGTCCGCTCGGATTCGCTGTTGCTCGGATGGTTGAAGTAGCCGTCCATCGCCAGGCCCAGCAAATGGATGCGTTTCAGGTAAACGGCCTGCGCAAGTTGTTCGCGACCTGCGCGCACACCCTGCAAAAACGCGTTAAGCGCCCGATTCACCGCCGAGAAACGTTGCTCGTAATCGCTAAAATAACGGTGACACAGCGAGTCGCCCTGCACACGATAATGGTAGAACGGCACGCTTCGATACATAACTTTGCGCGCATGCTCCAGCGCATGCAACGTGAATACGGAATCCTCCATATAGCCGCTCAAAACGTCATCGAACGCTAGACCAGCGGTTTTCGCAAAAGAGCGCTTCATCACATAGCGCCAGCACGATCCGCCGCCTACCATAATGCAATCGAAATCGCGGCACGAAAAACGCGAAGCCGGCACATATACGGCAGCGCATTGCAATGCCGCAAACGTTTCTTTATCGGCGCTGCAAAAATCATTCGGAAACAGCTGGCATCGTCGCGTGGCGCCTTCGCTTTCGCGATAATAATCGCCATACGCGATATCCGCGTTGTTTTCCGCCGCCGCTTTCACCAGCGCCGCCAGTTGATCGGGCTCAACCCAATCATCGGCATCGGCGAAGAACAGGTAATCACCTTCTGCCGCCGCCATGCCGCTGTTGCGCGCCGATGACACCCCGCCATTTTCCTGATGAACCACACGTGCGAACGCATGACGCGCCGCAAATTGCTGTGCAACGGCAAATGTTTCATCGGTGCTGCCATCGTCAACTACAATGACTTCATAAGAATCCAAAGGCAGCCGGGCAAAACTTTCAAGGCACGTGTCCAGAACGCGTTGCGCATTATACGCAGCAATAACCACGCTAAGCAAGCAGCCCATCATAAGCTCCCGAACGTTTTATCTATCAGGGGGCGAACGCCTTTCTTCAAAGAGATTTGGGGCCCCACAAACTGACCGCCGCTGTTGCCTTCGACCAGCACCCATCCTCGCGTGGAATACGCTAAATCCCAACCGACGTATTTCTGATCGGGAAGAACTTTCACCAGCTCAAATACCATTTCTTTCGCCGCTTCCCATTCTGGCAACTGGTAGCCAACAAACGCAATTCCCGTATCAGGATGAACAGGGTACTCTTCTCCCCATTCCGTTCGACCCGCCGTAAGGATAACTCCCGTTTCGCTGTCCACTGCGGCAAGTAGCCCGCCGGCGCCGCCGTTATCCACCACCGATGCGCCGCGCCCGATTTTAAGGAAGCACGCGAGCGTCGTGATAGTACCGTTCTCGTAATACGTGGCATAGCGCACCGTGTTCACACTTTGCGGATGAAGCGCCGCTAGCTCCGGACCTTGCTCGATGCGCTCTTCAAGAACGCACGCACCTTTGCGCAGAATCTCCTGGAATTGCTCGCGAGCATCCACGTCCGCATCTCTGCTGACTAGCGCAATCCCGTTTCCACGCGATGCCGCCGTGGGCTTCACCATAAACGTTTCGTGCGTCTGGGAAAAATCGAGGAACTTCCGATAATCTGCCTCGCCGGAAACCAGGCACACGTCTCGCTTGAAGAAGGGCGCGAACGCATCGTAGGTTTTCATCTTGTCCATGAACACGTAACCAGAAGCTGTGACGTTATAGAGGCGCGAACAGAGAATCGTTCGCTCCAAGTCACCCACAAAAGAACGTTTCTCCTGGTCGGACAGGTGTGGAAAATCGTAGAGGAAGTATTCTTCAGGCGCAATCAAATACTGGTTCATGGCGGCACGCACCGCCGCTTTCACCGTGTTAACGTATGCCTTGTTACGCTGTTCGTCCGCAGAAAGAAAATGCGCAAGGCACTCATCGATCTGATGAGGATGCCGTTTAAGATAATGCGCCACCATGACCCTTCCGATAATCGGCTTCGGAAGGCCCAACACCGCACGCTTTATCAATTTCTTTCCCATGAAGCAAAACCAATCGAACAAACAAAATCGTACTCGTACCATGCGGCAATCGCGCCGCGTTATCGCGAAGCCTTATTGCGCACCGGCAAACCTCTCAAGCAGGCCAGCGCATGCCAATATGTCGTCTTCTCCCATTTCCAGCGAAGTGACCTGCTGTTTTTCCTCGCACTGCCGCAAAAGCTCACTGGCAATAAGCATATCGGTAAAACCCAGTCCAATGGCGTTGAAATAGATAAATTCATCATTGGACGTGCGCCCAAGCAGCGAATCGGCAAATAAGTCGGCCAGCTCCGCATAAATGTTGCTATCCGTCAGAAGGCCGTCCTGGTACATACGCGCAAGCGTGGGGCTGCCCCGGTGCTTCAACGCCGGCCAGGAATCGCATACGATCTTATCCGCCTTCTGAACCACGGCGTACTCGTCTTCGTAGCCACCCACATGGAAATACGTAGCGCCCGGCTTTATCCAATCCGCCTTCAAAACGGGCTCTTGCGCGCTGATGGCAGTCACAATCAAATCCGCATCCGTAGCCGCTTCGGCACAGTTTGCCGCGGCATGGACAGAAGGAACGGACACTGCGCGCGCTAGCTCGTTTGCAAGTTTTTCGGCATGCGCCGAGCTGCGCGAAGCAACGGCCACTTCCTGAAGGTGCGGAAACAGAGCGCAGAGCACCACGGCATGGTATTTCGCCTGCTCGCCCGAGCCAAGCAGCGCAAGCTTCTTCGGGCTCGGAACGGCAAGACGCCGTGCAGCAACGCCGGATACCAGCGCCGTTCTGAGCGCCGTGACAAGCGCGGCCCCCATAACCGCACGTGGGGATCCATCGGTCGCATCTAAAAGCAGCACCGCTCCCGAGACGTTTTTCTTTCCCACTTGGGCGTTTCTTGGGAAAACCGACACGAGCTTCACGCCCGACACCGCATTCGACAGAAGTGTTGCCGGCATGCAGTTGACGCGCGTTTGGTCCGCGGCATTCAGTATCTGCGAGCTTTTTTCCGGCTGCAGGATTTCGCCCGCACGCCATTGCAGAAAGCCGTTTTCCAGGATATCCAAAAGCTTGGGGATATCGCCATCCCACGCATCGATGATGTTTTTATCGCTCACGAATTGCATCACGATTCGACCTCCGAGAGCGCTTCGCGCAAAAACGACGGGTATTTTTCCTGATTGTTGGGGTCAAAGAGCGAAAAAAGCATCTGGTTGCCAGCTTCGTCAAGCACTGACAACGTCTCTTTCACCTGGTGCATTCGGGTAAGAAGACCGCGCGCATCGTCCGCTTTCACGTGCACGTACGCAAACACTTGCTGGGCAGACCCCCATTGTTCAATGGTGTCGCCTTCGCCATGAACCTGAACGCAAGCAACAACGCCATCTATTTGCAAAACGTCTTCCACGCCGCAAACGCGAGCGATAACGCCCGGCTTCAAATGGAGCGGCCAAATGGCATACGCACCCGCTGCGGGCTGCGCAATAAGCTCACCCGCATTGCCGCCCATAGCGCACGCATAGAGTGCAGCCAACTGATCAATACCGTACATCTCTTTGACCAGGTAATACGTAAGCGAGCCGCCAAATCGGAAGCCCATTTCGTTGAACAGGAACGAGCCATTGCGGTTGAACGCCTCAATCCACAACGGACCTTCGGTAATACCCATATCTTTGAACAGAGTAATGGCCTTATCGTTCAACTCGTCCAGGTACTTCTGTTCATCGCGCGAAGGAGCAATCTGAAGCGCCATAATCGGCGCGCCCGCGTCGCCCATCTTCTGCGAGCATTTATCGGCAATGCCCGAATACACGATAGAGCCTTGATGGGCCGTGTAGTGGATGATCACCGCATCGCCCTCGATAAAGTCCTCGATGATCACTTCACCCGCAAACGAAAAGGAACGCGCCTGCGCAACGGCCGCATCCAAGTCGCCTGGGTTCGCAACTTTCGAAAAACCCCTGCTCCCGCTTCCATCAAGCGGCTTTACCGCCAGCGGATAAGCATTTTCGGGAAGACGCTGCGCTTCCTCGTAGGAATAACGGCGTGCCGCGGGAATGCCATGAGTCTGGCAAAGCGCCTTGAATTGACCTTTATCACGCAACGCATCGAACTGCTCTGGAGTGCAATAACACGGGTATCCCATTTTTTGAGCAACACGCGCCATTTTATCCAAATTGAACTCGTGCACACCCGAAAGCACGCTATCGATTCCTTGCTCACGGCAACGTTGGCACAAATCATCTACGTCCGCCGTGCTTGCATCCCATGATTCATCGGCAAGACGTTTCGCAGGCGATGCCTCGGGCGCAAGGTAATCGGCAACCACCACGTAATCGCCCTGATCCTTCGCGTATTTCACCAGTTCGCACGAGCCAATTGGCTTTCCCCCCAAAACAAGCAGCTTATGCGACATTCTTCCACCCCATCACGTAATCTCTTCATGTCCTGTTCAGCAACTGCTCGGCTTCGCACCCGAAACGCATTGCCCGCGCGCGTTGTCATTCGCGCTCTATCTGCGCCCCACACGCACCTTCGCTTACGCCTTCGCTCGCGCCTTCGCGCTACTCTTCCGGCAGGCCGCGCACCCAATCAAGGTACTCCTGCGGAATTTGGGCATCGTTGATAGCCGTGCCATTCCAATCGTAGCCCATGAAACTTCCGCGGCGCGCCACCGCACGAGCGGCTGCGCTCTTTCGGTCAAGAGCAAAGCGCGCCAGGTTGACAAACATCTTGCAATCCGTTGAAAACGATACGTGTTCAACATACCATATATCGTTCTCAAGCTGGTCATTCCAAGTCCATACGGCTTCCCCCAGCTGGCGCGGCGGGCACTCAAGACCGGGACGCACCGCCAACCGGTCCCGATGCCGCTTGCTGTAGCGCTCCAGATACACACCGGGAAGCGGTCGCGGACCAATCAAGCTCATGTCGCCTTTCAGGATGCTCCAGAAATTCAACAGCTCATCCAAAGAAGTCTTGCGGACGAATTTTCCCCACTTTGTGACGCGCACTTCGACGGGCAGCGGCTCTCCTTTTTCGTCCACGTCGTTTCTCATGTTGCGGAACTTCACGATGGTGAACGGCTTGCCATCGCGCCCAATGCGTTCTTGTTTGAAGAATAGCGGACGACCCACGTCAAAGAACGTCACAATGCCGATTATCAGATTAATAGGCAACGTTACAACAAGAATGACCAGGGAAAACACAATGTCCAGGAAACGCTTCACGAAACGCACGTACCCATTGCGCGCCGGATTGCAAGGCTGCTGAATGGCATCGACCGACTCAAGCCTGTCAGCGGCCAACTTGCGCCCAATGAGCCGTATCTGCTCGCTCGTCAGGTCCTTTTGATAGGTGCTCAATCTACTCTCTTCCTTGTTCTTGGAGTGCAAATACCCGTGTCGCAGCCACCGCGACCTGCGAACAACGCCGCTCGATTATGCGTTGTCGCGCTTACCAGAAAGCCTACCTTCGCGCGTGTCGGAAAGCCCGCCGTCGCGCACATCCAGCACCAGCGCGCAAATCCGGTCCACGTCTTCCCGCGTCAAATCCGCATAGAGCGGCAGCGTAAGGATGTTGCTGCCCACATATTTTGCCACCGGCGTAAGCGAGGAATCGTACCTGCCCCGATACGACTCAAAATCGCCGATAATGGGGTAGAAATACTTGCGCGCGAACACGCCGTTTTCCTTAAGATGCGCGAAAACGTCATCGCGCGTTGCACCGAATTCGCTGGGATCGAAAAGCACGGGAAGATACGCGTAATTAGAGGTCACGCTCTTCTTCGGACGGCACACCTGAATTCCGGGAACCCGATCAAGCGTATCCCAATATCGCTCGCTCGCAACTTTACGCTTTTCTATTTCTCCTGATAGATGGCGCAAATTACACAAGCCCATAGCGGCGGCGAACTCGTTCATCTTAAGATTTCCGCCGATATACGCCGCAGATTCCTGGCCGGTAAGCCCGTAATTGCGCCACTGCCCCAAACGCGTTGACAGCTGATCGCTGGCATGCGTGACCAACCCGCCTTCAATGGTGTTGAAGACCTTCGTCGCATGCATGCTAAACATAGAGGCATCGCCGAAATTCGCCACATTTACCCCGTTAATGCGCACACCGAACGCGTGGGCGGCATCGTAGACAACACGCAGGTTGTGCTCTTCGGCAACCGCCGCTATTGCTTCAACGTCGCACACGTTGCCATACACGTGAACGGGCACGATAGCGCATGTTCGCGGCGTGATAAGAGCTTCGATTTTCGCGGGATCCAGCGTGAAGTCATCAGGCTTGATATCGCAGAAAACTGGCGTAAGCCCCTTGCGAACAATCGCATTCGTAGTGCTCAAGAACGTAAACGGCGTGGTAATAACCTCATTGCGGCCATCTTTTCCCAGCTCAAGCGCCTCCAGCGTGCATTCCAGAGCGTTGTGGCCATTCACGAAAAGATCGGCATGGGGCACTTCCAGATACGCCGCAAGCTGCCCTTTAAGCTGCTCGTGCTTCTCACCGCAGTTCGACAGCCAATGCGAGTCCCACAAAGACCGAATCTCTTCGCAGTATTCCTCGAACGGAGGCATGGAAGAGCGCGTGACTGGTATGTTTTTCTGCTCCATCGTGCTTTCGCCTACTGTCTACTGGCCCTGGGCCTGGTATTTTGCTTCGGTTGCTTCCTTTGCCGGACGCCACCACGCTTCGTTATCTTGATACCACTTGATAGTCTGCGCCAGCCCTTGCGCGAAATCGGTGTGCTGCGGGCGCCAACCCAACTCGGTGTGCAGCTTCGTGCTATCAATGGCGTAACGACGGTCGTGACCAGGGCGATCGCGCACCCAGTCAAAGTCGTCTGCGTCCTTGCCCATGCCTTGCAGAATGTCGCGCATGACCGTAATGTTGTTGCGCTCGCCATCGGCGCCAATAAGGTATGTTTCGCCCAGACGACCGCCATTCAGAATGGCCCACACTGCACTCGAGTGATCCTCCGTATGAATCCAGTCGCGCACGTTCAGGCCGTCGCCGTAAAGCTTGGGGCGAATGCCGCAGATGATGTTCGTGATTTGGCGCGGGATAAACTTTTCCACGTGCTGGTAGGGGCCGTAATTGTTGGAGCAATTGCTGATGGTCGCCGGCACGCCATAGGTGCGATACCACGCGCGCACCAGCAAATCGCTAGCAGCTTTCGTGGAACTGTAGGGGCTCGAGGGGCGATACGGGGTCTCCTCGGTGAAACGCGCCGGGTCGTCCAGAGCCAGGTCGCCATAAACTTCATCGGTTGACACGTGGTGGAAGCGCGTTCCGTACGTGCGGCACGCCTCCAAAAGAGCGTACGTTCCTTCCACGTTCGTACGCACGAACGGAGAAGGATCGGCAATGGAATTGTCGTTGTGGCTTTCCGCAGCGAAATGTACAATAGCATCGGCATCAGGCACAATGCGGTTCAGCAGCGCCGTGTCGCAAATGTCCCCTTGCACAAATGTCATGCGATTTTCGGGGATGCCTGCAAGGTTCGCGCGATTGCCCGCGTACGTCAACTTATCCAAAACAGTCACGTGCACGCCTGGCTGGTTGTTTACCACCCAATGGACGAAATTGCTTCCGATAAAGCCCGCACCGCCCGTAACGATGATTCGATTAAACATATGCTACTCGTTGCTCCTGGATACCGAGCTTCCCTTGATTCTGCCCGAAAGAACGCTGTTCAGATACAGACCGTAATCGGAATGCGCGTATTTTTGCGCAGCTTTACGCAGCATTTCTGCAGAAATCCAGCCGTTATTGAACGCGATTTCCTCCAAGTTGGCAATCTGGATGCCCTGCCGCTCTTCAATGACGCGCACATATTCCGTTGCCGAGTACAGGCTTCTCACGGTTCCCGTGTCGAACCATGCGCTGCCGCGATGCAGCAACATTACGTTCAAAGATCCGTCTTCCAGGTAACGGCGGTTAAGCGACGTGATTTCCAGTTCACCGCGATCCGAAGGTTCAACTTCCTTTGCCCACTGGACCACGCGGTTATCGTAGAAGTACAAACCGGTCACGGCGTAGTTGCTCTTGGGGTCTTCGGGCTTCTCTTCAAGCGAGATTGCTTTGCCCTTGTCGTCGAACTCCACCACGCCAAAACGCTCGGGATCGGGTACATAGTAACCGAACACCGTAGCGCCAACTTCGGTTTGAGCTGCGGTTTTAAGCAGCGATGTGAAGCCGCCTCCGTAGAAAATGTTATCGCCCAACGTAAGCGCCACAGAGTCTTCGCCAATGAAGTCTTCACCGATAATAAACGCCTGAGCGAGGCCATCGGGCGAAGGTTGCTCTTCGTAGGAGAGCTTGATGCCAAACTGGCTGCCCGACCCCAGCAGCTTCTTGAAGTTCGGAAGATCGTGCGGGGTGGAGATGATAAGAATGTCGCGAATACCCGCAAGCATGAGCACGCTCAACGGGTAGTAAATCATGGGCTTGTCGTAGATTGGCAGGAGCTGCTTCGACGTTACCATCGTAAGCGGATACAAACGCGTACCGCTGCCACCAGCCAAAATAATTCCCTTCACCGGCAAAACTCCCTTTTCGCTTCCGTTGGTAACTGCTTAAAACTTAACGATACAGTATCCCACTTCGCAAGATGTCTTGCAACGGCGCGCATACGGTAAAAAAGCGGCAGTTTTGTCGCTTGTTGGCAAATTACCCCCACCTTTTGCCAACAAGGGGCACCTGCCAGCAAAGGTTAAGCCGAACCGCGACGCTTCTTCCGAAAACGACCAAACCAGGGGCCATCTTGTCGGAAATCGGACTCCAATGCGCAAAATATGACTGTTCGGGGTACCTCGAAGAAGCAAAAGAGACGTCGAGGCATCGCCTGTGTTGCCATTAGCCAGGAAAACCCCAGGTCGCGAATTTCAGGTAGCAAAGCATGCGCGCCGAAACCCCTTCCCACCTACCCCGTACAGGAATATTTTGCACATTCGAGTGAAAAAAACGACAACATGCCGCTGGAAGACCCAAAAGCGTGCGACCAAGCTCAACATGTCACCATCAGGCCCCAAGCACACGCGCAGAAATCCCGACAAATCCCTACAATGCGCAAAAAAACGCCCTCTCACGTTCAAACGCAAGGAGAAGGCGAAGGCGTTCGCCATCTAGAGGGCACCTGCCGGCAAGGGTCAAGCCGAACTGCGACGCTTTGGATAAGCTGAGCGAGCCGCAAGCGCAAAGAAGCATTATCCATGCGGAGCCGTAAGGTGAACTTTTGCCGACAGATGCCTTCGCGATCGTGCTGCGGCATTTGTTGACAAAAGGTGGGGTAATTTGACAACAATTTCACTCGTGGCGGCAAAGGACCGAGGTGCAGTAATCGCAGGCGCTGGGCGTGCCGGCAATGCCACCCAAGCCGCTCTCGCGCAGCTCGAACGGAAGCGAGCGTCCTACCTGGAACATGGCCTCTACCGTTTGGTCGAAGTTCACCAGATTCGTCACTCCCGCCAGCGCAATCTGTGCGCTGACCAGCGAATTTACCGCCGCCGTGGCATTGCGTTTCTGGCAAGGAATCTCCACCAGGCCGCCCACGGGATCGCACACCAAGCCCATAAGCGACGTCATGGCGTTGCTTGCCGCCGCCAAACATTGCTGCGGCGTGCCACCCAAAAGCTCCACCACAGCACTTGCCGCCATGGCGCTTGCTGTGCCGATTTCCGCTTGGCAGCCGCCCTCGGCGCCCGACACCGTAGCGTTGCGCGCCACCAGGTGCCCTACCGCCGCCGCATTCGCCAACGCCTTCGCAATCTCGTCGTCGGAAAAGCCATGCTCTTCCTGCACTGCCATAAGGACTGCCGGAATCACGCCCGCGCTGCCCGCCGTGGGGGCAGCAACAATGCAGCCCATGGAGGCATTCGTCTCCAAAACCGCCAACGCATAACGCGTGGCCTTCTCCATGAGCGCGCCCATAAGCACGCCACCGCCCGCCGCTGTGAGCTGCTGCATCTTCTGCGACTCGCCGCCCAGCAAGCCGCCAATGGACGGACGCGGGCTCTCCAACGGCTCGTGCGCCGATTGACGCATGACCTTGATAACGCGATGCAAGTACGCAAGCGTCTCATCGGCCAGTCCATCGCGCTCCAGCAAGTACTTGTTACGCTGCAAATACACCGTGCTCATGGGCGCATCCCACTGAGCGCAGCGCGCCAGCAAGTCTTCGCCCGTTTTGAAATCGTACTGATGGTACGCATCGTTCGCCTGCTCTTGCTGCGCAGCGTTCGTACCCGCCAACGCCTTCTGACCACCCGCCTCGACTGCGGCAATGGCTTTTGCGCTGTGAATGCCGGGATGCGCCTCAAGAATGGAAACAAGCGAATCGGGAAGCGGTTCGTCGGTCTCGATAATGGTGAACGCCTGGCCGCCCTTGCTTGTGCGATACAAGTTCGCCGTGGCAATGTTCACATTTGCCGTGAGCAGCGTGGTGGTGATAAATGCCAAAATGCCCTTCTCGTCGTGCTGATGCACTACCAGAGAATTGCTTTTGCCCGTAATCTCCACGCGCATGCCGTCGATATGCGTGAGCTTTGCCGCGCCGCCGCCCACCGACACGCCGCGGAAGCAGTACGTGGTGCCCGCCGTATCCACGGCTTCGATGTCCACCGTATTGGGATGGTCGTACTCCGCCTGGGGAAGCGGCACAATGTTCACATCCATCCTTGCTTCTTGCGCCAAGGCGAAGGAATCGCGAATACGCAGGTCATCGGTAGAAAGCCCCAGCATTCCCGCCACCAGGGCGCGGTCGGTACCATGCCCCGAATACGTGTGCGCGAATGAACCGTACAGTTTGAACGTGACGGACGCCGGCTGGGAACCCACCAGCTTGCGCGCCATGGCGCTTATCGCAAGGGCGCCCGCGGTATGGGAGCTTGACGGACCCACCATAATGGGACCAATAATGTCATGCAGGAGCATGTGAGGCATGGCTGTTTCCTTTCGCTTCTTTTCCCTGCCAGGATACTCTTTTTGCCGCCGGAATCGCATACGGCTCAACGAACGGGCAAATCTTTCGAGAGCGTGCCGCTGCGCCACCGGCCGGATAAGGGGAAGGCGCGGCCTTCGCGGTCTTTAGGGGCATCCGCCAACAAGGGTCGAGCCGAACTGCGACGCTCTGGATAAGCGGAACGGGATCCGATAAAGGGAAGCATTATCCAAGCGAAGTCGCGAGGCAGGTCCTTGCCGGTGGGTGCCCCGAATTGCGTCCCGAAGAAAGACCCCCAGCGCAACCAGGGGTCTTGCGAAACACTATTGCATTGTAGGCAAAGAGAAGCGTCTTTGATTGCCAAGCGATTAAATGCCGGGGCAGCAATCCGAGTTAAGGCATCGGTTGGCAACAGCGGCATCCGCCAGCAAGGATTGTTGACAAAAGGTGGGGTAATTTGTCAACAAATCAGCTGCGATTGCCGGGAGCACCGCCGCCCGCGCCAGGAGCGCCCGCGGCCATGTCACCCCCGCGGTCGCCGCCTGCGGCCATGTCGCCTGCGCGATCGCCGCCACGTCCGCCGCCCATGCCGCCACCTGCGCCGAGGCCGCTGGTTGTTGTCGTGGTCGATGCGGTCAGCGCGGTTTCTGTGCTACCGATTTTCACCGTGAGCGTATCACCTTCCGCTGCACCGTCCGCACTTGCCAGAACCATCTGGAAGTTCTTCGTTGCGGTAAACGACGCAACTTCGTTTCCTTGTGCATCCAGCAGAACAACGGTTTGACCTGCGCTCCCGCTCGCTGAAGCCATCGCAAATGCCTGCGTGCCGCCCGAGAAGCTTTGCGCCATGCCGGTGGAGCCCACCATAAGCACCGTGCCACCGGTGATGGTTGCCGAAGAATCATAATCGAAGAAGCTATCGGCGTTGGACGTAGGACCTTCCATGATGAGCACACCGCCGCTCACTTCAACGCTTCCGTTGCTGTCGATGCCATCGCCACCAGCAGAAACGTACGTGGTACCACCCGTCACGACAACTCTGCAGGTCGAAGCGGTTGCACCAGCGTCACCCGGAGCGGCACCCGTGCCCGGCCCGCCTACGCCGCCGCGACCTTCGCCGCCCATCGACATGCCGCCCTCTGACGACGACCCGCTCGCCGCATTAATGCCGTCATCGCTTGCAACAATGCTCGTCGAGCCGCCGTCGATGCGCACCACCGTGCCTTCATAGCCCTCGTAGCACGCCAGAACGTTCACCGTGCCAGCAGTAATACGCATGAGCGTTTCTGCATGAACAGCATCGTCACCTGCGGAAATGGTGAAGTCACCGCCATCGATGGACACAAATCCGCGACCCTCTTCGCTGTCGTTCGAGCTCTTCAGCGCGTCTTCGCCACACGTGATATCGAACGTGCCGTCGCAAATCTTCAGGCAGTCCTTACCGTTCAGCGCGTCCTCGACCGCATTGATCACATACGTGCCGCCCGTAATGACCAGGTCATCCTTGCTGCGCACGGCATGGCGATAATTGCCCGTAATGTTCAGCGCGCCCGTGCCGTTCAGCGTCAGATCGTCCTTGCTGAAGATCGTCGCCGTGGGCTCTTCGTCTTCATTGAGCACGTAATCCGCGCCATCAACCAGCGTGTTTTGCGTACCATCCGCCAGCGTGATGAACGTCTTATCGGCTGCCATAACGTAAATGCAGGGGCCATCGCTGTTGATTATGGATACGCCGTTCAACACCAGCTGGCATTTTTCTTCCTTATCGATGTTCACGAAAACACAGCCATCGGTCAAGCTTCCGCTGAGCACATACGTACCCGCCTGCGTAATGGTCACGTCGTTTCCGCTGATAGAAACGCCGCTTGCACTTTCATGCGTATACGTTTCCGCGGACGAAGCGTTATCGGCCAGCGTGATATACGTTGCCTGCGCGGCATCGTAGCTGGCATCCAAATCGCGCTTGCTGTACTCCAAATCGTACGCGCTCAGATCGTCGGTTGCCGCAGAGACCGCAGCACTCGCCACCGCAACGTCGCTCGCGCTCGCCGCATCACTCGCGTTCGCAGCAGAGGCCGCTCCGCATCCGCCCAACGATGCCGCCAGCACCACACTCAGCGCGCAACAGACAGCCCCGGCGGCGGTACGGGTAAATTGCCGTTTCTTCATCGGCATCACCTTCCAAGCACCTAAAGCGAGTCACGCGTCATCTGCGCGGGAACAAGCGCCACTTTCAGGTTGCCGTTATAGCAGCGCAGCTCGTCCATCAGCTCTTTTACGCTTGCGTCCGCACGCAGCTTCATCAAATACGTCAAGTTATACAAGCTGCCCATGTTCGACGTTTGCACTTCAACAAGCTCGAAACTATCCGCGTAGCGCTCCAAAACGGGCTCAAAAACGCCTTCGAATTCCAGATCCTCCGGCACGGTAAGATGCAGTTCGCGCTCCACCGTTTGCATGCGACCGAACGACGAAAGCACGTACACCACATTCGCAATGCCCATAATCGCCGTGAACAGCACCGCCAGGCTCAAATATCCCATGCCCGTGGCCAAGCCAATTGCCATGGCGAAGAACACGCTGCCGATATCCTTCGCACTGCCAGGAATGCTGCGGAAGCGCACCAAGTTGAACACGCCCATGACCGCAATGCCTGCACCCAAATTGCCGTTGACCAGGGTAATTACCGTTTGCACTACCAACGGCAACAACGCTAGCGTTACCACAAAATTGCGCGAATACTTGTGACGGAACATGTAGATGAGCGCGCACGCCGCGCCTAAAACAAGCGACGCCACGCTGCACAGCAAAAATCCGCCCGTTGTTACGTTCGCAGCAACCGATTCTGTGCCGCCCAAAACCGAAGTAAACATGAGATCAAGCATGTTTCAGCTCCTTTTGCTCTTTTTCGTATGCCGTTCCGTATTTCGAGAAGGAACGCGGATAAATCTGATTCTGGGAAAGCGCGTTGACCAGCCAAAATGGCATGCCGCCCCCTTGCTTGATTTCCATAAGGACTTGGCCGGGACGCAAAAGGTCCATAGCGCGGTTGTCAAGACGGAAAGCAAAGGGATCGCCCGCAGGATGCCCCGCACGTAGTTGGGAGTCAAATGTGATGCGCAGCGCGCACCCCGGATTTCCTGGCTCGGCCCACGCGGTGCGCGTGCATTGCGTAATCATTGCGGGGCGAATGTCTGGGTAGCGCTGCAGGAATGCCGCAATCTCGCGCGTCACTTGGCGCTCGTGGGGCTGCAGCGGTGCGGGCTCGGCGGCTGCGGCAGAAGCGAAGGCAGCTGCGGCGGCATCACCAGCGTCATCAGCAGAAACAATCGCGTGGGCGCTCCGCGCGGCTGCAACGCATTCCTTCTCTCCGCCGCCCGCGGGGAACAACGCGTGCGCCTCATCGATGTCCATGCCGGATAAAAACGCGCGCGCCGCATCCGTGGAAAGCGCCAACCTGCGCTTATATACCACACCGCGATACTTCTTCTTCAGCTCCACGAACACTTGGTCGGAAACGGGCGTAATGCTTCCATCGGGCTGAGCAATACCGTACGAGCGCACGCGCAGCTTCTCTTTGTACAGCGGCTTTTCCAACGAGCGGCTGATCAGCTGATTTTCAGGGGTGTCGAAGTAAAGGCTGCTCACCACCGTTTTCGGATAATCGTCGGGCTTCAAAAACTGCTGCGTTATCATCAGCATCGTGCGGTATTGCTCCGCGCTTAAACAATATTTTTTCTCAACGCGCTTGAACGTTGCTGCATATGCTTCCATAATTCGTCCTTTCGCCTGCGTTTTAGCTCTTGTTTTGGTTTTCCGCCTTGAGCTGCAACCCTGCGTTGCGCTTGGATTGCACCGGCTCTTGACTTCGCTTCGGTCTTAGCTCTTGCTTGCGCCCTGCAGTTCGCGTCGCAAAAACGTAAAAGCTTGCCCTTTCAACGTCCCCCATGCTAAAAACCGCAGTTGAAAGAATCCTTAAACACCGGCCAAACCGCCAAAACCTTTAAGAAAACTTTCAGTGCGCACGCTACAATGGAAAGCAAAACAAGATGTAAGCGAAAACGACAGAAAGAGCTTGACGTGCAGATTCTCATTGTTGAAGACGACAAGAAGCTGGCGCTGGCGCTCAAGCAAATACTGGTGGAAGCCGATTACCAGGTAGACGCCGTGCATGATGGCCAGTCCGGCCTGGATTACGGACTTTCAGGCATCTATGACGTGATCATTTTGGACGTGATGCTGCCGAAGATGGATGGTTTCGAGGTCGCAAAGGAGCTGCGCCGCAGCCACGTTGACACGCCCATTTTGCTGCTAACCGCCCGCGACACCGTGCGCGACAAGATTGTGGGCCTTGATTCCGGCGCCGACGATTACATGACCAAGCCGTTCAGCCCTGCCGAGCTGCTGGCGCATCTGCGCGCGCTTTTACGTAGGCAGGGACAAGTGGTTTTCGAGACCGTTACGTTTGGCGATTTAACGCTCAACTTGGAAAGCCACGACTTGACCTGCGGCGATAAGTCAATCCACCTGGGATTCAAGGAGTTCTCGCTGGCACGTATCTTGCTTTCCAACCCTACGCAAGTGCTGTCGAAAGAGCAGCTGCTCGCAAAAGTTTGGGGCATAGAGAGCACAGCCGTTGACAACAACGTGGAGGCATACATTTCGTTTCTGCGGAAGAAGTTCCGCTTTGTGGGCTCGCGCGTGACCATTGAGTCGCTGCGCAAAACGGGATACCGCTTGAATTTTGGCGAAGGTGATGCCGCCGACGGAAACGTTGACGGCGCGGACGCCCGCTAGCGCCGCTGGCACCACCGGGGGCACAGCCGTTCGCGAGCGGCCGCCGCAATCGGCAGCGGTGCTCCCCGCTACCGCCCGCTTACGCCGCAACCGCGGCAGACGGGATGCGCCACCAGCGCCTTCCCCTCATCAACAGCCACCATCGAACGCAAGGACCATCGCAATATGACCGCGCTTACCGAAAAAGACCTGCTCTCCAAGCTGCATCTGAAATTCACCGCAATCATCTGCGGTGTGGCGGCGCTTATTTTGATGGTTTCCTTCGCGTATATTGCCTGGTCAAACCAAAATCAGAGAATTGCATCGATGTATGTTGAACTCAACGCCGCCTTGGAGACCGTCATAACAAAAGGCCCGCGCGACCTGAACCCACCCGCCGAAGGAGCCAAACCGCCGCGCATCGGCGACAAAAAAGAGGTCTCGTGGGCGTTTCCTATCGCGCTCTACATTGCACGAGAGAATGACGGCGATATCTCCGTCATTAACATCAACCGCTTCTCCACCGCCATTGTTGACGACGACACGCTGCAATCCACCTTGGAGTCCACGTTCTTTTCATCGGATGACCAGGGATTTTTAGCGGACGCAGGACTCTATTACAAGAAAATCACGCGCGAGGACGGCTCCGTATGCTACGCTTTCGCCGACCGCATGATTGTGGAAGACACCGCAAACCTAAACCGTTCACTTGCGATGGTTGGGATTGCTATCATGCTTTTGGTGCTCGCGCTGGCCTGGGCGTTTTCACGTTGGGCGCTGCGCCCGGTGCAGCGCGCGTGGGACAGTCAGCAGCAGTTTATCGCCGACGCGTCGCACGAGATGAAAACGCCGCTTACCGTGATTATGGCAAACGCATCCATTGCACTGAAAAAGCCGCAAGCAACCGTTGCGGAACAGAGCCAGTGGATCGAGGGTATTCAAGACGAAGCGCAAAACATGGAGCACCTAGTACTTGACATGTTGGCGCTGGCTCAGCCAGAAAACGCTGCAAAGCAAGATGCTGCGGCAGAGCGCGTGAACATGAGCGAGATGGCAGAGCGCGCATCGTTGCAGTTCGAGGCCCTGGCGTTTGAGCGCGGCGTCATGCTGGAAGACAATATTGATCCCAACGTGATTGTTGCAGGCGACCCCACAAAGCTCCAGCGCTTGATTGGCACGCTGGTTGATAACGCGTGCAAGTACGCCGAAAAGGATACTAGCATTAGCGTTTCCCTTAAAGCCGCTGGTCATCATTGCATTTTGAGCGTTCATAACTGGGGCTGCCCCATTGATCCTGAAGATATCCCGCACGTGTTCGATCGTTTTTATCGCAGCGATAAATCGCGTGACCGCAGCAACAACGACGGCGAACACAGCTTTGGCTTGGGATTAGCCATTGCCCAGAAAATCATGCAACAACACGGTGGCGAACTGAGCGTTGCCAGCTCCACCGAGGACGGCACTACCTTCACCGCACGCCTCCCCCGCGTTGAAGGTTAGGCGTGCGGGTGCGGCTTCGAATACGTGTCCTCTTCGCGGATCAAGGAACGGAGACCCACTCGGGCGCTTCCCGGCTCTGGGAACGGCAAGAGATTCCGCATCAAGAGCCGGGAGCTTTGTTCTAGCGCCTTGTAAAGGCGTCCTTGTTGAAAAAGTGGGGGCAAATGCAGGCAAATCGACGATTGGGAGTGGTCCGGGGCCTCAGATTCGACCCCTTTAAGCACCCAAATCTATCCTCCAAGGAACCGCATCCGTAAAACCCCAGTTCAGAAGAGTGCCGAAGCAAACTGCCTCTCAATGTCGAGCAGACTGCCACACTCCAACCACTCCCAATCGTCGATTTGCCCGAATTCGGGGGTCGATTTCCAACAAGCAG
>CAKUOV010000013.1 GCA_934670115.1 uncultured Eggerthellaceae bacterium | reverse complement strand
CGAAGCCGCTGGCACATCCGATGCCTTCGCGAAATCCGTCTGCCAGCTGGCTCAGGTGTGCAAGCAAGTGCTCGGTGGTGCCCCGCGCATCTGGGGTGACGCCCAGGCACCGGTGCGGTATGTCGTAACGGCGCAGGGGAGCGCGGGGTCTATTTTGCCCGATGCGCTTGCGTTGGGTGTTGATTGCCTGATTTGCGGCGAGCTGAAATATCACGACGCTCTTGCCTACGCGCAAGCGGGTTTGAACATTATCGAAGTAGGCCACGATGTGTCGGAGCAGCCGCTTGCTGATGTGCTTTATCGGTCTGTGAGGGATTTGGGCGTGGAAAACGTTGTAGAATTGCCTCGCACCACGAATTGGATAAGCTTGTAGGATACGGGGAGGACCCATGTTTGCAACACCCGAGACCATTGATGATTTGTTGGAGCTGCAACAATGCATGCTTGCGCGCACGCAGGCGCAGCGTCAACTTGACGAGCTTCCGCAGCGCCAGGAAATTCTGCGTCTGCGACAGAAGAAAACGCAGATAGAGGCGAAGACGCAGCAGGTCGAGGCGCTTTTGCAGCAAGCACGCCAGGAGCTTTCTCGCATATCCGATGATGATGAGCGCATGGATGCGCGCCAAAAGGAAAAGCAAAAGGAAATCGAGCACGCATCTGCTTCGGGCAATTTTCGTGCGGTGGAGAATCTGTCCAAAGAGTTGGATACCATTGCGAAAAAGCGCGTGACGCTTTCGCAGAAAAACGATGCTGCGGTAGCGCAGCTTGAGAAAATCGATCAAGTGAAAAAGCAGGTCGAAGCAGCGCTTTCATCGGTTGCTGTGAGCGAAGCGAAGGAGATCGCGTCATTCCAGAAACAAGGTGGCGCCCTGCAACGAGAAATTGCCCAGCAAAATGCGGCTATCGAGCAGCTGAGCGCGCACGTTCCTGCCAATGTGCTTGCGGAGTTCAAGAAGGTCGCGCTGCGCAGCGGTGGCGTTGCGCTGGGAAAATACGCTGACGGACGGTGCGGCTGCTGCCGTGCTTCCATCGATTCCGCCCATTTGGCGCAGCTTCGCACTCAAGCTCCGCTTGCAACGTGTCCTTCGTGCAAACGCCTGTTAGTGGTGTAGCGGGTTTTGCGGCCGCGCGCACGGGGCGTTTTTCGAGGGTCTTTCGGGAGGTAAGGACGTCAGAACGACTGAAAGCCAAGCTCTTGAAGAATTCTCATTAAATTTTCCTTGTGCAGTTAGGTGTTACTGTGGTATAGTACCAAGGCTGTTTTATTTAGATTTTGTTTGTAATAGAACTTGGAGTTGATAGAAATGTCGAAGGTTTGCGAAGTTTGCGGTAAGGCTCCTGTTGCTGGTCGCAGCATCAGCCACTCTCATCGCGTTACCAACCGCATGTTCCGCCCCAATGTGCAGAAGGTTACCATCAATGATAACGGCCGCGTTCGCAAGGCCAACGTCTGCACTAAGTGCCTGAAGGCTGGTAAAGTCGTTCGCGCTTAATTGCGAAACTGCGAATTAACGCATGTAAAAGCCCGCTTCGGCGGGTTTTTTGCGTATGGGAAGATTTTTGCGCCGATACAACGATAGCCGCGGCAAACGATAGGAGCGATCATGCAAGACGCAATGCTTGAAGCATCGTTTTTGATGGAAATGGTGCGCACTGCAACGAATATGTACGCCCATGGTTGGGATGAACGCAACGGTGGCAATATTTCGCTGCTTCTTGATCAGGACGAAGTTGCGCCTTATGTTGATACGAACAACGTGCTGCGTGAGCTTCCTATCGGGTTTTGCGAGCCTTCGCTTGCGGGCAAGTATTTCCTGGTCACGGGAACGGGCAAGTATTTCAAGAATGTGCAATACGATCCTGCATGCAACTTAGGGCTCATTCGTATTAGCCAAAGTGGAGATACCGCCGAGCTTCTGTGGGGCTTTTCCGATGGGGGAACGTTTACTTCGGAGCTTCCCGCTCATCTGATGAGCCATGCGGTACGGCTTTCCGTGTGCAAGGGCAATCGCGTGGTCATGCATTGCCATCCTGTGAATATTCTTGCCATGACATACGTTCATGACCTGGACGAACGCTCTTTCACGCACACGCTGTGGCAGATGTGCACGGAATGCGTCATGGTGTTTCCCGATGGCGTGAGCGTGCTGCCGTGGATGCTGTGCGGCACGAACGAAATTGGTCGTGCAACGGCGGATACCATGAAGGAAACGCGCTTGACGGTGTGGGCGCAGCATGGCATCTATGGTGTAGGAGCTTCGCTTGATGAGGCGTTTGGCCTAATAGAAACCGTGGAAAAAGCCGCAGAGATCTATATGAAGATTGCACATCTTCCGCGCTTGAACACGATTACCGATGATCAAATGCGCCAACTTGCCGGTCATATGGGTCTCACCCTGCATCCAGGATATTTGGATTAAGCGCGCCTTCTCTTTCCCTCTGGCTTCGCTGTTCGCTGTTGACGCTGCCGGGTAATTTGACAACATTTCGCCTCGAACGAATTGCTGGAAGATCCTCATGAGCCCCATCGATGCTGCATCGGTGGGGCTTTTTGCGTCGCATTGTTGCCTGCGTTTGTTGACAAAAGGTGGGGTAATTTGACAACAAATGAACTTCGCCGCTGGCATCGTAACGCATACGTTTCTTTTTCTTGTGTTACGAATCAAGTTTGTGTAGTATGATTTTCTAGTTTCACACGAATAGAACGAATGTAATATTCGAAAGGGTTCGATATGACGGGAATTGCAACGGTAAGAGATCGCGAGGTCCTTTCTTGGGAAACGGGTGCCGCCGATTACGATTTATACGTAAATGGCGAACTTACTGACGGCCGCGCACAAAAGTGGGTATCCCTTATTGCGCAGCTTGCTGGTTGCGACTTGCAGGAACTTTCTCGGATGACCGTTTTGGATATCGGCTGCGGCCCTGGATTCTTCCCGTGCGTGCTGGGAAAGCAAGGTGCCTGCGTGGTGGGCGTGGATAAGTCGTCTCAAATGCTGTATCACGCGCGCGAGAATCTTCTTGCGGCGGGTGTTGATGCGCTGCTGTTCCACATGGATGCCCACGAGCTCGATTTCCCCGATAACACATTCGATCTTATCGTTACGCGCAACGTTACCTGGACGCTTACGGACCCTCAAGCTGCTTTTGCGGAGTGGCGCCGTGTGCTCAGGCCGGGCGGCAAGCTGCTGGTGTTCGATGCCAACTGGCATTTGGAGTTCTATGACGAAGCCCAGGCCCAGAAAGTGCGCGAAAACGAGCGCCGCCATTATGCGAAAACAGGCGAATTCATGGCAGTGTGCACGAACGACAAGCCGTATTACGATTCGCTGCCGCTTTCTTCCATCAGCCGTCCTGCCTGGGATGTTCGTGCTCTTATGGAGGCGGGCTTCGGCAACGTTGACGTTATGGAAGACGCCGGTGCGTGCGTATACCTTGATTGGGAATATGAACTGTATGAAGCATCGCCCCTGTTTGCGCTTGCGGCAACGAAATGCGCGCCGCCCGCGGCAGATGATGTGTGCGAAGCAACGCGCAACTACTGGAACACGCGCTCCAAGACGTTCGGTCTTGATGGGGACATCCATAAATGGGGCGATTTGATGCAAGAGGCCCTTGAGGCGCGCGGTGTGAACAATCCGCTCATTTTGGATGCCGGCTGCGGTACGGGCGCCATGTCGCTCACGCTGGCTTCGCGTGGCTACTCGGTGCGTGGTGTTGATTTTTCCCAAGGCATGCTTGAGAAAGCGCGCCAGAATGCGAACGCTATGGGCCTGGAGTTTCCCCTTATGGTGGGCACGGTAGACAACCTGCCCTTCCCGGCGCAGACGTTTGACGTGGTGGTCAGCCGTAACGTGCTTTCCAACATTGCGGTGGCCGAAGAAGCGCTGGCGTGCTGGTGCGATGTGCTGAAGCCGGGCGGATACCTTATGTACTTCGACTCTTCTTGGTGGGGATACTTGCACGATGAAACGCTGAGCCAGCTTCATCAGGATGCTTATAGCACCGATAACGTTATTTCCAGCGTGCTGGAAAACCTTGCTAAAGACATGGATATCACGAAAGAGCAGCGTCCTGCGTGGGATGTGTCTGTTTTGACGCGCCTTGGTATGGAAGTTGAGTTTGCCGAAGACGTTTCTTCGTTGGTTTGGACAAATGAAATGCGCCAGATGTATGAGTTCGCGCCCCAGTTCATGGTGATTGCGCGTAAGCCCTGCCGCTAGGTTTTCCCGCATGAGAAAGATGGTATTACAACGACTGGTTCAGCTGATACCAGTGCTTTTTATGGTAACGTTGCTGTCGTTTTTCCTGATGTATCTTTCTCCGGGCGATCCTGTTACCGCTCTGTTGGAGCAAGGGGGTTCGGCGGCGGATCCCGAATTGGTCGCTGCGAAACGCGCTGAGTTGGGTCTTGATAAGCCGATTATCGATCAGTATCTTATTTGGTTGGGCAATGTATTTCAGGGTGATTTGGGCACTTCGATTAGCTCGGGGCGCCCTGTGGCCACCGAACTGTTGTCCCGTATGCCGGCCACGTTGTTTTTAGCAGTGGTCTCGGTTGTTCTTACGCTGCTCGTGTCTATTCCTTTGGGTTGTTTGTGCGCTCTGAAGCGCAATAAGTTCACCGATTACCTGATTCGTGCGCTTTCCTTTATTGGCTCAGCGTTTCCCGGCTTTCTTATGGCGCTGGTGCTGGTGTTTATCTTCTCGATTACGCTGCATTTGCTTCCCAGCATTGGCAGCATGCGCGGAGCGGGATGGGTGCTACCCGTGCTTACGCTGGTCCTGTGCGAATCGGCGGTCTACATTCGCCAAGTGCGCACCATCGTGCTTCAAGAAATGGAGCAAGAATATGTCGAAGCGGCACGCGTTCGCGGCTTCTCTGATGCGAAGATTCTGCTTCGGAGCGTTCTGAAGGCGGTTGCGCCCACTGTCCTGGTGCTAACGGGCATGACGTTTGCCCAGCTCTTAGGCGGAAGTGCCATTATCGAGAGCATTTTCAACTGGCCGGGCATTGGAAAATATGCCGTGTCAGCGGTGTTCTCGCGCGATTATCCCGTGGTGCAAGGTTATGTGTTCATCATGGCCACCTTCTTTGTGCTGGTGAACCTTTGCGTTGACTTGGTGCAAGTGCGCCTTGATCCGCGTGCGCGCTTGGCTTTGCGTAAGGCGCGCGTGCTTTCGCGCAAGGATCAGGAGGCCGCTCATGAGTAAGCGCACGACTCCTGAAAAGCTGCGAACGCGGCGTCGCTTACTGGTGACTTCCGTGTTGGCGCTGGTGCTGATTATGTTCTCCCTGGTGGCGCCTTTGCTTTGCCAACATGACCCCGTTGACGCGAATTTAAGCCTTGCCAATTTGGCTCCGAATGATGAATACCTTATGGGAACCGACTCTTTGGGACGCTGCGTTTTGTGCCGTGTATTTAGCGGCCTGCAGACCACTATCTTTTCAGCGTTGCTTGTGGTGGTGGCAAGCGCTGTCATCGGGTCGGTTGTGGGCTCGTTGTCGGGCTATGTGGGCGGCGCTTTCGATTCCGTTGTTATGCGCATCACCGATGCGTTCATGGCATTTCCCGCGCTGGTGCTGGGCATTGCTATTGCGGGACTTTTGGGCGGCGGCTTGAACAACGCCATTATTGCGTTGGTGGTTCCTGGTTGGACGCGGTTTGCGCGCCTTGCGCGTTCGTCTGTTCTGTCGCTGAAAGAGCGTCCATTCGTGCTTGCTGCCATCATGAGCGGCCTTTCCAAGCCGGTGATTGCGCTGCGGCATGTGCTGCCGAATATTTTGCCGCCTTTAGTGGTTATGGCCTGCCTTGATGTGGGCGGTTCCATGCTGAATTTGGCGGGCTTGTCGTTTTTGGGCCTGGGTGCGTCGCCCCCTTCGCCTGAATTGGGCGCCATGATCAACCAAGCATCGAACACGATGCAGACAACTCCGTGGGCGGTTTTCGCACCGGGTGCGGTCATTTTGATGGTGGTGGTGATTCTTAATCTGTTTGGTGATGCCGTAAACGACGTTCTTGGCAAGCACCATGTGGATAACGTACGTGTGAAAAGCATCTTTAGAAAGAGGAAGGCATATGAAGAAAACGAACGTGAAACTGCGTAGTCGTCTTCTGGGCGCTGGTCTGGCCGTTGCCCTTGCGGCTGCGGCAGCTATGGGTCTTGCGGGCTGTTCTGCTTCGGGCTCCAGCGCCAGCGGAAGTGCAGCCGCGAAAAGCGACACCATGAATGTGGCATGGACCTCGAACGCGGGCGACTACAACATTGACCCCACCAACAACTACATGGGTTGGCAGGGCTCCTACCTGGGTATTTATGAGCAGCTCTATCGTATTGACGGCAATTTTGAGCCTCAGCCTATGTTGGCGCAATCTGCAGAGATGGTAAACGACACCACGTGGAAGATTACGCTGCGCGACAACGTTACGTTCCAAAACGGCAACAAAATGGACGCCGCTGCGGTAAAGGCGAGCTTGGAGCGCGATATTTCCATGAATGACCGCGCTAAGAAATCTTTGGATATTGCTAGCATGACAGCCGAAGGCAACATTTTGACGATTGTGACGAACGGCACGAATTATGGCTTCGTAAATGAGCTGTGCGAGCCGGTCACGTCTATCATCGATGTGAACTCGGGCGCTGCCGATAACATGCCGGTAGGTACTGGTCCCTACAAAATTGATTCCTTCGCCGACAATGGCGATGTGCAGCTTTCCGCATATGAGGGTTACTGGCAAGGCGAACCCAAGATCAAGAAGGTAAACGCTTTGTACTTGACCGATGACCGCTCCAAGGTTTCCGCGTTGCAAAACAACGAGGTCTGCGCCCTGATGAACGTTGCGGATGATCAGCTGTCTGTGCTGAGCGATACTTCTAAGTACACCGTGTATCAGAGCAACCAGGCGCGTGCTCACATGCTCTACTTCAACATGAAGAGCGAGATTATGAGCGACGATGCCGTGCGTCAGGCGGTGAGCATGTGCATTGATCGCGACTCTTACGTGAAGGCTATCTACAATAATGGCGCGCAAGCAGCCCACGCGGTGTTCCCCGATTCTTCGGATTATGCTGACGGCGTGACGTCTTTGACTTTCGATGTTGAGAAGGCGAAGCAGGTTCTTGCCGATGCGGGTTACGCTGATACCGATGGTGACGGCATTTTGGACAAGGACGGCAAGAAGCTCTCTTTGCGCATTTGCACGTACGAGGCAAACGCTGCGCTGCCCAAGGACTGCGAAGCGCTGTCTTCCCAGCTCAGCAAGATTGGCATTGAGTGCAGCATTGAAGTTGCCGAAAAAATTGGCGCTCGCTTGAATCAGAGCGATTGGGAAATTGGCACCATGGCATACTCCACGCTGCCCACGGGCAATCCGTATACGTACCTGTCCACCGTTTTGGGTACCGATGGCAGCGCGAATTACGGTAAATACAGCAACGCCCAGGTTGATGAGTTGTTGGCCCAGTTGAAGCAGACCAAGGATGAAGCCACCCAAAAGCAGCTCGTGCAGCAGATTCAGCAGATTGCCTTGGATGATCATGCATATGTGTACATGGTCCACATGCTGGTCAACGATGTAACGGCGGCAAACGTTGAGAATCTGAAAATGCATGGTCAGTACGACTGGTTGAGCTACCAGATGGATTACAAGGACTAACGAACAAGTATCATGGCAGCTTTGCTTGAAATAAACAACGTGAACGTCTCCTACGATGGTAGCGCCGTCTTGCACGGCGCCACCATCCGGGTGGAGGAAGGCTCCGTTGTGGGCATTGCGGGGGAATCGGGGAGTGGTAAAAGCACCCTGATTCATGCTGCTCTGGGTGTTCTTCCCGAAGGGGGTTCCGTCGATAGCGGTTCGTTTTTCTTTGAGGGGCAAGATCTGGGCGCTTTCTCGCCTAAGATGCGACGATGCTTTTTGGGGGAGCGTGCAGCTCTGGTCTCTCAAAGTCCCCAGGCTACTTTTAGCCCGGTGCGCACGATTGGCTCTCAGTATCGCGAGGTCATGCGCCTGCGTAAGGGAATGAGCCGTAAAGAAGCCGATGCTGCATCGGTGGAATTGCTTTCGCGTTTGGGATTCGATAATCCAAGCGAAGTGCTAAGGAATTACGTCTTCGAACTTTCGGGAGGCATGGCGCAGCGTGCCGCAATCGGCATGGCGCTGGTTGCCAATCCTAAGCTTTTGTTTGCTGATGAGCCCACGGCGGCGCTGGACGTAACCGTGCAAGCCCAGGTGGTCGGCGAGCTCATGCATATCAATCGGGAGCTAGGCACGTCTATAGTGGTTATTTCTCACAACATTGCCGTTTTGACGCACATGTCGGACTACTTATACGTCATGAAGGAAGGGCGAATCGTGGAAGAAGGCACCACTGATCAGCTGATTGCCCACCCCAGCCACCCGTATACCCAAATGCTTATGGATGCTGTTCCGCGGTTTGGGGGCAAGCAATGATTGCCTTGGAAGTGCGAGATGTGACGAAGCGTTTCCCCTCTATGGCGCGCTCAGCGCTTGATAGGGTCAGCTTTCAGGTGGAGCAGGGGAAGTGTCTGGGCATTGTGGGCGGCAGCGGTTGCGGAAAAAGCACGCTAGCGCGCATCGTGATGATGCTTGAACAGCCTGATAACGGGCGGGTTCTGCTTTTCGGGGATGAAATTGGCGGTAAGGATTTGAAGTCCGCCCGTGATGTTTACCGCACCATGCAGATGATTTTTCAGAACCCGATTGATTCCTTCGACCCGCGTCGCACCCTTGGTTTCTCTCTGATGGAACCGGGAAGAAGCTTTGGTCTTTCGCGTGCCGAAGCGGAGCGGAAAGCGCGCGCGTTGTTAGTTGCTGTGGGCTTGGATGAAAGCTTTTTCGAGCGCTATCCCTCGCAGGTCAGCGGCGGACAATGCCAACGCACCGCCATTGCACGCGCTTTGATGACCGATCCTTCCGTGCTTATCTGCGATGAAATTACCAGTGCGCTGGATGTGACTACGCAAGCGCGCATTGTGGAGCTGATTTCCCAGCTCAAAAAGAGGGTGACCATCGTATTCATCACGCATGACCTGGCTTTGGCGTCAAATATCTGCGATAATCTGGTGGTTATGGAAAAAGGTCGCGTTGTGGAATGCGGCGCGGCGCATGACGTTTTGGAAAACCCCCAATCCGATTACACGAAGCTTCTGCTTTCTTCGGTATATACGCTCAACGGGTAATCGTTATGGCTGTTGATTTCACCGAAGGTGCCCTGGGGAAAAGCGTTTTTCGATTTGCGGTTCCTCTTTTGGGCGCGAGTCTTATCCAGCTGCTTTATTCGGCGGTGGATGTTCTCTTCGCCGGCAATGTTTTAGGCGCAGCGGGCATGGCGGCACTCGGTGCTTCGTCTTTGGTTGCTTATTGTGCGGTGAGCTTCTTTTTGGGCGTGTCGGTTGGCTCGAACGTGGTGGCGGCGCGTGCGTTCGGGGCGCGCGACGTTCCGGGTATGGAAAAAACGGTGGGTACGTCGCTTGTGCTCGCGGTGATTTGGGGCATTATCTGTGCGGCGGTAGGATTCTTCGCTGCTCGTTTTATTGTGATTGGCATGGGCGTTCCTGCTTCGGTTTTGGACGATGCCACACTGTACCTGCAAATATACTTCTTGTCGCTGCCGTTTATCATCGTCTACAACATGGCTTCGGCGTGCTTGCGCGCTTTTGGTGATTCGCAATCTCCTTTGCAAGCTCAAGTTCTGGGCGGCGCGCTCAACGTTGTGCTGGATGCGCTGTTCTTGCTGGTCATTGACGGCGGCGTTGCAGGTATTGCGTGGTCAACGTTTGCGGCGCAAGGATGTGCGTGCGTCTATGCCCTGTGGCGTTTACGCAGGACGGAGCTTCCCTGCGTGCTGCGCTGGCGCTTGCTGCGCCTTGATGCTTCTACAGCAAAGGAAATCATGAGGCTTGGTTTCCCTTCGGGGGTGCAGTCGCTCATGATGACGGTCTCCAACGTGCTTATTCAGTATGTGGTGAACGGCACGGGAGAGGCGGGCATTGCGGCGTTCACGGCATATTTCAGGATTGAGCTGCTTGTTTACGAGCCGTTAGTGGTGCTTGGCCAAACAGTAACGGTGCTTACGGCGCAAAACACGGGCGCGCATTGCCATGGGCGCGTGCATAAAGGCGTTCGAACATGTCTTTTTATGGGCCTGGGCTCCAGCATTGCAACGGCTGCCATCTTACTGCTGGTACGGCAGCCGCTCATGGGGTTGTTCGTGGGCGATGTGGAAGTGATTTCGCTGGGCAGCGCCATCATGATGACCACGCTGCCGTTCTATTGGCTGTATGCATTTGTCGAGACGTATGCGGGTGCCAGCAGGGGCGTGGGCAATACCCGCGTTCCTATGTGCGTGATCCTTGTGTGCTTCGCATGTATGCGCTTGGCGCTTTTGTACCTAACTCCGTTGGGCACCTTGGGCGTTGCCGGCATTGCTTGCGTTTACCCTTTGACCTGGGCTTGCGCGGCGCTTTCGCTGGCTATCTACTACTTCAAGGTAATTCATCCCCACATGCATTCGCTGCAGGATAATCCTCATCCGCGTAAAGCGTCGGTCGATTGTGGCACGAGCGTTGCCGGGCATCATACGCTTCCGGGCGCACGAGAAGGCAGCGAAGGAGCGCGTGGCTAGGAGTTAAGCCCTATCGCTCATTGTTGACAAATTACCCCACCTTTTGTCAACAATATAGCAATATGGAGAGGCCGCAGCGGCAGTTCCTAGATTGCTCCGATTATATGTCCAGCAAGAAGGAGGGTGTATACTGGGAAACTGCAATATGGTGTTTGTTGGGGAATAATGCGAATGGAGAGTGTGTTTCGGCTCATGGGTAAGGCAGCAAATGTTCTTTTGTCCGTCGTTTTGGTGTTGGTCCTGGTGCCTGCGTCCGCGTTTGCTGGAGAAGGGTGCGCTCCAAGCGCTGGCCCAAATGCTGCAGTCATCGACGCTGCCGTGTCTGCTCGCGAAGATGCGGCTTTAAGTTCGGACTCCAACTCGACCGGCGGTAATGTCGATCAAACCGAATCCGAAAACAAGGCGACTCCTGGCTGGACCGAGTGCGGCACGTGCGAGTGGATGATTGATGACGCGGGTCTATTGACCGTGCGACCCTTGCCCGGCCTTGCTTGCGGCAAGCTTGCGAGTTGGGGCATTTGGACCGATGTACCCTGGTATTCCCAGCGTAAGTCAATAACGGCTGCCCGCGTTGATTCAGGTGTATCCGTTGAAACGTGCCGCTATCTGTTCTATGGTTGCTCATCGCTTGCTTCCGTTGACTTGTCTGGTCTAGACACATCGGAAGTAACATCCTTGTCGTCCATGTTTACCGACTGCTCTTCGCTTACGTCTTTAGATTTGTCTTCGTTGGATACTTTGAACGTGACTTCTCTGTCGTTTATGTTTGAGGGCTGCGCATCGCTCACGTCGCTTGATCTCACTTCCTTCGATATCTCCAGCGCAACGTCCTTGTCTTATATGTTCTCGGGGTGCTCTTCGCTTGAGACCCTGGATTTGTCGAGCCTGAATACCTCGAACGCAACGGATATGCGCTTCCTGTTCTCCGGTTGCTCATCGCTTTCTACTGTTTACGTATCGGGGTTGTTTACCACCGATGAAGTGCGTTCATCAGATTGCATGTTTGCTGGCTGCGCATCATTGGTAGGCGGCGCGTGTACCACGTATAGCGCCGCGCATACCGATGCGGCGTATGCTCACATTGATGCTGGAACCAATGATCCCGGTTATTTCACGGGGAGACGTCCAAAAGGGGAAGGCGATGTGAACGGCAACGGCGTGCTCAATGTTGTTGACGCGCAGGCAGCTTATGAAATTGCCACGACCGACTATTACGAGAATCGCTCTGATTATGCCGATATGTGCCATCGTGCAGATGTAACGCGTAATGGTTCGGTTGACGCCGCGGATGCCTTCGCCATCCAGCGCGCGGCTTTGCGTGGCTGGGATACGTTTTAAGATGTTAGCGGGGAAACGGCATCGACGCTTCTGTGCGCACAAGAAAGCGGTGAAGGAGCGCGCGGGTAGGAGTTAAGGCTACGACGGAGTTTTGCCCCCGGTGCCCCTGATAAAAATAGGGTACTTTTCTGTGGGTTTACCACGGCTTACTTTTTGTGACCTGGGGAAATGCCGAAACTCAACAATCGAGAAGCTAAAAATCCACAGAAAAGTGGGTCGTTTTTATCATCGTCAGAAGATCTGCCATATTATTCCGACGCAGTTTGTCAACGAGCGCACAGCCGTTCAGTTGTGCGGTTGTGGCGCATTTGTTGGCCAGGCTTCTTGCTTTTTCGTATAAGGGGTATACTTTTAGAGTTTATTTTTGAAGCGCTTGCTTTGAAGCATTATTAGCACGACATTGAAGGGAAGTCCTATGAGCGAAATCATTCCTGGAGATTTGCATGTATCGAACGATGTTTTAGCCGATGTCGTGGGAAACGCTGCTATGCAGTGCTACGGCGTGGTTGGCATGACCGCACCGAACGCTGCCGATGGCATTGCAAAGATTTTGCCCGCCTCGCGTTTGCGCCGCGGTGTTGTGGTGACCAAAGAAGAGCAAGGCGTTCGCGTTGATCTTTATATTGTGGTCGAATACGGTATCAACGTTTCCACGGTCACGCGTAACCTGACCGATGCGGTGCGTTTCGCGCTGACCGAGTACACGCGTATTCCTCTTGCAGCAATAGAGGTTCATGTTCAGGGCATCAAAATAAAATAACGGTTCGAGATTATCGCAAAACGAAATTGAGGTTTTCATGTCTGAGCACTATTCACGAAACAACATTGTGAATGCGATTGCGGCTGCCAGCAAGATCTTGTCGGAGCGCAAAGAAGAAGTCAATCGCCTTAATGTTTTCCCTGTTCCCGACGGTGATACAGGCACCAATATGTCGCTTACCATTGAAAGCGTGGTCAACAATCTTGCGGCCATGCCCATTGGCTACACGCAAAACGACATTCGCAAGGCAATCACGCAAGGTGCGCTTATGGGCGCGCGCGGCAACTCGGGTGTTATTACGTCCCAGATTCTGCGCGGTTTCTGCGAAGGCGCGCAAACGTGCGAAGTTTTTGACACAGCGATGATTGACGCGGGCTTCCAAAAGGCGGTAGAAGTTGCATTCAAGGCTGTTCGCAAGCCAGTCGAGGGCACGATTCTGACTGTTTTGAAGGACACTGCCGCCGCTGCGAAGAAAGCACGCAAGGCAAAACTTTCTACCGATGACGCCATGGACGCTATTGCGGCAGAAGCGTTTGCATCCGTACAGCGCACCCCTGATTTGCTGCCCGTTTTGAAGGAAAATGGCGTGGTAGACGCGGGCGGTTTTGGCTTGTCCATCTTCATTGGCGCGTTCGTTTCTGCGCTGACCGGTAAGGAAGGCGTGCTTGTTGACACGCTGGCGTTCGCGCGCACGGCTGCTCCGAAGGTGGAAATTGAGCAGATCAACGACTGGGAAGGCTCGGCGTACCGCTATTGCAACGAATTCCTGGTTGACTCCGATGTCCTTGATACCGATGAAGCTCTGGAATTCTTGGCCACTATGGGTGACTGCGAGCTGTGCGTAGGTGCAACCCCCAAGTTCAAGGTGCATGTTCACTCCAACACGCCCGACAAGGTGCTGGCATACTTCCTGGAGCGCGGACAGATTTCCGAGGTGTTCATCCACAATATGCAGCTTCAAAGCGAAGAGCGCACCGAGAAGCTTGCTGCCGAAGAGCAGGGCGAGCATAAGGCGCTCGGCTTTGTTGCCGTTGCTGCCGGCGAAGGCAATGCTCAGATTCTTAAGAGCTTGGGTGTGGATGTGGTAGTGTCCGGCGGACAGACCATGAATCCTTCCACGAAAGACCTGCTTGATGCGGTGAACAGGGTAAATGCCGATTCCGTTATCATTTTGCCTAACAACAGCAACATCATTATGGCCGCAAATAGCGCAGCGCAGCTTTCCGAGAGGCCTTGCGGCGTTGTTCCCACGAAGAGCGTGCCTGCGTCGTTCAGCGCTTTGTTTGGCGCCGACCCCGAGGCCGACTTGGATACGAACATCGAGAGCATGACCGATGCGTTCTCGGAAGTGAAAACGGGCGAGATTACCACCGCTATCAAGGATTCCAAGGATGCTCACGACAATCCTATCCATAACGGCGACGTTATTGGCATTGCCGATGGTTCCATTGAAGCAGTTGACCAGTCGCTGGAAGAAGTGCTGTTTGCGCTTCTGAAAACCATGGAAGCTGAAGATATGGACAACTTGACGCTTCTGGCGGGCGCAGATCTTTCCCAAGATGACTTTGACGCCTTGGTCGAAAAGGTCGAGCAGGAATACGACGATCTTGAAATTGACGCGCAGCGCGGTGAACAGCCGCTGTATCCGCTCGTGTTCTCTTTGGAGTAGTTCGTCCAAAAGAAGACGTTTTCCGAAGGGAAGCGTAGCGGTCAATAACATGGTTGCTACGCGCGTTCGTGCCCGTAAGAAACAAACAAGAAGCAAGGGAGCCTATGGTTCGTTCTTCTTCGAAAGATACCAGTTCAAGTGCGGTTGGCAATGCTGACCGCACTTTGCCTACTATGCACCTAGAAGACCGTGTGTCATCGGTTTCCGGGGTTAGCCCGAAACGCGCGCAAGCCCTGGGCAAGATGGGCGTTTCAACGGTTCGGGATTTGCTTACTCTGTTCCCGCGTCGCTACGTTGACTTGTCGAAAGTCGAAACTATTCGCACCGCAACAATTGGCGAGAGCTGTACGATTCGCGGTCGCATCCACGAGATGAAACTGAAGCGGCCCAAGCCGAAACTCGCGCTTGTTGAAATCACCCTGGTTGATGAGACAGGCGTTATGATGGTTACGGCGTTTCGTCAGCCGTGGCTTATGGATACGCTTGCGCAGGATATGCATATTGCCGTTGCGGGTAAAGTTGAGTTCGATTACGGCTTCAAGCGCATGACGAATCCATTCATCGAGCCGCTTGAAGGCGCGAACACGAGTGCGAATGCAAGCACTGATGGCTTTATCATTCCTGTTCATCCGGCTTGCGCGGAAATTTCGACCGCCTGGATGCGCCGGCTGATCAGCAATGCTTTGGAAGAAGCCGACGGCATGGAGGATTTCATGCCGCTGTCTTTGCGCGAGAAACATTGCCTAATGTCACGCCGTAATGCGCTGCGCTCCATTCATTTTCCTCTGACCATGGATGATATGCGGCTTGCGCATAGGCGCTTTGTCTACGAAGAGGTGTTGCTGCTGGAATTGTCGCTCATGCTTGAGGGGGCGCGGGCAGAGGGCAGTGCGCATGACGCCGACCAGCATATTCCCGTGGCTCACACGATCGATGGCCCAGCTGTGCTCAAGCTTTTCGAGGTGATGCCGTTTGCACTCACGCAAGACCAGATGCAGGCGGTAACTGAAATCCTGGCAAACATGGCTAAACCAGCGTGCGCGAATCACTTGCTGCTGGGAGATGTTGGCACGGGTAAAACGGCCGTGACCGCGTTCGCACTTGCGGCGGCGGCCGATTCGGGCAATCAGGCTGTTATGATGGCTCCTACCGAAGTGCTGGCGCGTCAGTACGCGCAGAGCTTGGGCAGCTTGTTTGACCAGGTGGGTGTTTCGTGGGCGATTCTTACCGGTGCTACACCCGCTTCCGAGCGCGCTGGCATTCTGCAGCGACTTGCAGCAGGAGAGATTCAGGTGCTGTTCGGTACGCACGCGGTTATTGAGCCCGATGTTGTGTTTTCCGCGTGCAGTCTGTGCGTTATCGATGAGCAGCAGCGTTTCGGCGTTGAGCAGCGTGCGCGCTTGCTGGGGAAGGGTTCGGCGCCCGATGCTCTCTATCTTACGGCAACGCCTATTCCGCGTTCGCTTGCGTTGGCGCTTTTCGGCAACTTGTCGCTTTCGTATTTGCGGCAACGTCCCCACGCGGGAGCGCAGCGCACTACAAAAGTCCTGACCAGAGGCGAGAGCAGCACGGCATACGATGCGGCACGTGAAGCACTTGAGCGCGGCGAGCAAGTGTATGTGGTGTGTCCGCTGGTGGGGCTGACTACCGAAGAACGTGACACGCGCGCCAAGCGCACGAAGCAAGATCAAGAAGACCATTACGAGTTTTCGTGCATTACAATCGAAGGCGACGGTGATTTCGTGCGCGAGAACATCGCTGCGGCAAGCAGTATGGCAAAACGTCTGCAAGACACCGTTTTCTATGACTTCAACGTGGCGCTTTTGCATGGAAAACTTTCCAACGCCGAAAAACAGAAGACCATGGAAGCTTTCCGACGCGGTGACGTGCAGGTTCTTGTTGCCACGACGGTTATCGAAGTGGGCGTGGACGTGCCCAATGCCACGGTCATTATCGTGGAAGACGCTGACCGTTTCGGTTTATCTCAGCTGCATCAGTTGCGCGGGCGCGTGGGACGTGGTACTTTGCCTTCCCAGGTTTTTTTGATATCGAACGCGCAAACGCCGGTGGCGCTTGACCGCCTGGGGGCTATGGAGCGTACCGATGATGGCTTTGAGCTGGCGGCTTACGACTTAAGCTTGCGTCGCGAAGGTGACATTTTAGGTAATCGGCAGCACGGTGCGTCGTCGTTGAAGCTGGTGAACGTTATCCGTGATAGCGCGGTGATCGAGGCCGCGCATGCGGATGCGGCGGAGATTCTGCAAGATGATCCACGTTTGGAGCATTTGCAGCATCGGGCGCTGGCGCGTGAAGTGCGTATGATGCGGGGAAACCGCGAAGTGATGGGAGGTTAGAATATGCGCATAATTGCAGGTGAATGGAGGGGCGTTCCAATTGCTGCCCCCGATGGCGAAACAACGCGCCCTACCATCGACCGTATTCGAGAATCGCTTATGAGCAGCCTGTATTGTACGCTGAACACGTTTGACGACGTTACGGTGCTCGATGCGTTTGCGGGCTCGGGTGCTTTGGGTTTGGAGGCGCTTTCGCGTGGTGCGAAGCAGGCATGGTTCTACGAGCTTGATCCGCAGTCAGCGGCAACGCTTGAGGGCAATATCAAGAAACTGCGCTGCGATGCATTGCGCGCGGTGGTGCGCAAGACCGATGTGCTGGCGCATCCGCCCTTGTCGGGGCACGAGCCTTTCGGGCTTATCCTTTTGGATCCGCCGTATGCGCTTGATCCGGCGCTTATTTTCGCGTTTTTGGAAGAGCTTGATGACGCGGGATGCCTGGCCTCCTACGTTACGATTTCCTATGAACATTCACGAGACACCGACCTGGCGCCTTTTTTTGCGCGTTCGCGCGTGAAATGGGATAGTATGCAAACGAAAACGTACGGTGAGATTGCTGTTGACATTTTCGGAAAGGCGGATTAATGAAACGAGCTTTGACGCCCGGCACCTTCGACCCCATTACCAGCGGTCATATTGAAATCATCAGCCGCGCATCGCGTATTTTCGATGAAGTGATTGTTGCCGTTGCCGCTTCCCCCAAGAAGCAGCCTTTGTTTTCGCTTGATGAGCGTGTTGCATTGGCGCGAGAAGCGCTTAAAGGCATGCCGAACGTTCGTGTGGAGCCGTTCTGCGGATTGCTTGTTGATTTCGCGCGCGAAGTGGACGCTCACGTTGCGGTAAAAGGCTTGCGCGCCATTACCGACTTTGAATACGAGTTCCAGCAGACAGCGTTGAACTACCAGCTTGATCCGCATCTGGAGACTATTTTCATCATGTCTTCGCCCGAGTACATGTACCTTTCGTCCTCGGTTGTGCGCGAAATTGCAAGCTTCAAGGGTGATGTTGCGCAATTCGTGCCTTCGTGTGTAAACGATGCGCTGAAGGCAAAATTCGCCTAAAAGCGCTCGTTTCGCACGGTAATTTGCCATAATTTGTAAACATTACGTGCTGCTTTGCGGTGCGGAGCGGTTATTTTTCCTTTTTTATCCTTCTCATGGTAAAATTCGAGAGATTATGGAATAAGTAGGGGCGCATGCCCTTTTGCTTGATACGAGAAAGGCCCATCATGGATGAATCGAGCGTCCTTGAACTGCTTGAGGATCTTTCCATTCTTTTGGAGGATGCCAAGCCTGTTTTTGGTAAGAACAACTTGCGTCAGGTAGACGTGGGCGAGGCTCTTGATATTATCGATGAGATTCGCGATAGGTTCCCGGGCGAGTTTGCCCAGGCGCGTGCCATTGTGCGCGAGCGCCAGAACTTGCTAGACGATGCCGAAGCGGAAGCAAACCGCATGGTAAGCGATGCTCAGCGTGAAGTTATGACCATCTCCAGCGATACTGAAGTGGTGCGTATTGCGCATCAGCAGGCGGACAAGCTGGTTGCCGATGCGCGCGAGTTCGATTATCAGACGCGCGCGGGTGCGCAGGCATACGCCGAAGACGTGTTCAATCACGTTGAGCAGAGCCTGGACACCGTCTTGAATAACGTTCGTCGTTGCCGTGAGCGCATGAACACGCCCACGACGCAGGTTCGATAGCCATGGATACCACGCAAGCCGTACAAGACCAGGGCACGGCGCGCATCCATATTGCCTCTGAGCTGTTCTTGCCGGCGGAAAGCGCTCATTTTCAGGGCGAAGTAGTTCTTCCCGTTATGAAGTTCGGTCCCGATTTGTATACGTTCAACGAGCCTCTTACCTGGGATGTTGACGTAACGAACACTGGTGAGGCGCTGCTTTTGGAAGGTACGTGTGAAGTTTCGGCGGAAACCGCGTGTGCCCGCTGCGGCGAGCCAGCCGAAGTGCCGCTGTTTGGCGAGATAGAGGGTTATTTTTTCCTGAACGCCGATGAAGTGAGCAAGGAAGATAAGGAAGAAGACGAATTTGATGTTCTTCCCGATGATCACATCATTGATCTGATGCCCCTTATTCAGGCGGCCATTGTTTTGGACGTTCCGATTATTCCCTTGTGCACTGATGACTGCAAGGGCTTGTGCACTACGTGCGGCGCGAACCTGAACGAAGGCCCCTGTGGATGCCAGCATGAAAACGACGTGAATCCGAACAGCTCATTTGCGGCATTGCAGGGTCTTGTTATTGAAGAAGAGTGATTTTCGCGTTACACGGAAAATGGCACTTGAACCGATAAAAGGTTTTTGCTAAAATACCGTTTCGCGTGTTTATCAACAGTTATTCGGGGTTCTGCAAAACCTCGGTTTGTTAAAGAAGGAGAATAGGTCATGGCAGTACCTAAGCAACGAACTGGCCGCGCCAGCACTCATACTCGTCGTAGCGCTAACGATCGCATCAGCGCTCCTGCTCGCACCGTTTGCCCTCAGTGCGGCGAAGTGAAGCTCCCGCATCGCGTATGCCCGAGCTGCGGTTTCTATAAGAACCGTGAGGTTATCGAAGCCGAGTAAGCTTTGAATTAAAGAAATGTCAAGGGCCTTCCTTCTCATTGCGAGAGGGGAGGCTTTTGTTACATACGATGCATAACGAATTTATGACAATGCCGTTGATTTGCGCTCTGCGTGCATTCGGCATGACAATAAATCTCCTATAATCATCAAATAGTGAAGTCGGCAAACGCTGCTGCGTTCTCTTAGAGAAGGGCAGCTTTTTCCGTCTTGGGACGGTTCGTTTTTAAGGAGAACTCACGTGACAGAATCCATCACCATTGTCGTTGACGCTATGGGCGGCGACAATGCTCCTTCGGTAGTACTTGCGGGTTGCGCGGCAGCACTGGAAAAAGACCCGAACCTGCATGTTATCTTGTGTGGCCCGGCCGATGTTGTTGAGCCGTTCGCTGCGAATCATGATCGTTGCGAAGCCGCGGTGGCAACAGAGGTTATTGGCATGGCGGAGCATCCCGCCGAGGCTGTGCGCAAGAAGAAGAATTCATCCATTAGCGTGGCATGCCGCCTGGTCAAAGAAGGGCGCGCGCAAGGTTTTTATTCCGCAGGTTCCACGGGTGCATGCCTTGCCGCGGCAACGCTTATCATGGGGCGTATCAAGGGCATTGCGCGTCCCGCGCTTGCTACGGTGATTCCTTCGCCTATTCGTCCGGTTTTGATGTGCGATGTGGGCGCAAATGCCGATTGCAAGCCTGCGTATCTTGTGCAATTCGCGCAGATGGCATCGGTTTTTGCGGAGTACCTTTTGCACATTGAGAATCCGCGTGTGGCGCTTTTGAGCATTGGCGAAGAGGAAACGAAGGGCTCCGTGTTCATTCAGGAGTGCCATCAGCTGCTCAAGCAGAAGATTCCGAATTTCGCTGGTAACGCCGAAGGCGGCGACATTATGGCGGCGAAATTCGACGTGTATGTTTGCGATGGCTTCACGGGCAACGTTTGCTTGAAAACCATCGAGGGTACGGCGAAGCAGCTGTTCAAGGCGATTAAGGGCGTCATGACGAAGAGCGCGGCATCTAAGCTGGGATCTCTGGCGCTCTTGAGCGGCTTCAAGGCTCTGAAAGATTCCATTGATCCCGATATGTTTGGCGGAGCTCCGCTTTTGGGCGTGAAGGGTGCCTGCATTATCGGCCACGGTTCCGCGTCTGAGCTGGGCATTCAAAACGGCATTGATGCTTCCGTGCAAGTGGTGCGTTCAGGCTTGATTGAGCGTGTTACGCAGTGGGCTGCCGAGCAAAAAGCGCTCGAGGCGTCCCAGGAGGCAGCGCAGGAAACATCTGCGGAGGCGTCTCATGAGTGATGTCCCCGAGTTATTAAATATCACCAGTGAGCAGCGTGAAAAGCTTGATGCAATGCAGAATATCCTGCAGTATCGCTTCAACAGTGAATCGCTGCTGCTGGCTGCTATCACGCATCCTTCCGCTACCGAAGGTCGCTCGGTAAAATATTCTTACGAGCGCCTGGAGTTTTTGGGCGATAGCATTTTGGGCGCCATTGTTGCCATGTTGGCATTCCATGAGTATCACGAGCTTGACGAGGGCGGCTTGACGCGCATCAAAGTGGCGCTTGTTTCTGGTTCAAGCTTGTCGGATGTTGCTTCGCATCTTGGCTTTGCCGATTGCATTGTGTTTGGCTTGTCGGAAGCGGGCACGGGGCGGCGCGGTCTTCATTCGGCGCTTGAGAACGTGTACGAGGCAACGGTTGCTGCGCTGTACCTTGATGGTGGCTTGGATGCTGCGGTGACGTTTGTGAAGCGTACGCTTATTCCGCGTATGAGCATTGATATGGCGCGCGAGCCGGAAAATCCCAAGAGCGCGCTGCAGGAAAAGCTGCAGGAAGATGGCATCACGCCCACGTATAAGCTTATCGACACGCAAGGTCCGCCGCATGACCGTACGTTTGTCGCACAGGTTTTCGCAGGTGACAAGGGTCTTGCGCAAGGCACGGGTCGCACGAAGAAAGAGGCCGAGAGCCAGGCTGCGCGTACTACGCTTGAGCGTTTAGGCGAGTTTTTCGGACTGGGGTTAACGCCTGAGGAAAAAGCGGAAAAGCAAGCTGCTGCCGCAAAAGCGAAGGCTGATAAACAAGCTGCAGCCGCAAAGGCGAAAGCGGAAAAGCAAGCTGCTGCCGCGAAGGCGAAAGCGGAAAAACATGCGCGCAAACAGGTTAATTCCTCTGTCGATACTACGCAAACCCAAGGGTAGCGCCCATGTACTTGAAGTCGCTTTCGCTTAAGGGTTTCAAATCGTTCGCCGATCGCAGCGTGTTGTCGCTTGAGCCGGGCGTTACGGCCATTGTGGGACCGAACGGATCAGGAAAATCGAATATTTCCGACTCTGTTTTGTGGGTCCTGGGCGAGCGAAACGCCAAGAACTTGCGCGGCCAAGTCATGGAAGACGTGATTTTTGCGGGGTCGTCGGCACGCAAGTCGGTTGGTGTTGCTGAAGTTGACCTGGTGCTGGATAATTCCGATGGGTCGCTTCCCGTGGATTATACGGAAGTTTCAGTCACGCGTCGCATGTATCGCAGCGGCGAAAGCGAGTACCTGATCAATGGCTCGGCAGCGCGTCGCATGGATGTTTTGGACATCCTTCACGACTCCGGTTTAGGCACGGGAACGTATTCCATTATTTCTCAGGGCAACCTTGATTCTATTTTGCAATCGAAGCCCGAAGATCGTCGTGCCCTTATTGAAGAGGCTGCAGGCGTTTTGAAGCACAAGCAGCGCAAGCTGAAAAGCGAGCGCCGCATTGAGCAAATGGAGCAGCATCTTGAGCGCGTCCAGGATATCGTGAACGAAGTTTCGCGCCAGTTGGGTCCGCTTGAGCGCAAAGCGAAGAAAGCAGCAACATATCAAGATCTCTCCGCCCAGCTCAATGAGCTCAGCTTGAGTCTTGCCGTTGATGATGTGCGTGTTTTGCAGGGAAAATGGAACGATATTTGTGTGCAAATCGCTTCGTTGGAAGAGCTTTTGGAGCAGCGCCGTGCTGGCATTAGCCAGGCGGAAGCGGAATCCGAGCGCATTCAGGGGCTTATCCGGAATGGAAGCGAGAGCTTGACGGAGCTTGTGCGCCAGCATCGTGCGGTGTCCGAACAAGTTGAGCGCCTGGATTCCCAAGTTATATTGTTCCAGGAGAAACTGCGCAGTGCCCGCGTTCGTTCAGGCGAGCTGGAAGCGCTTATGGAATCAAACGATCAGCGTGTCAAAATGCTCTCCGTTGAGAATCAAGGTTTTGAGCAGGAGCTTTCCGAACTGCAGGAGAAACTTGCCGCTGCGCATTCAGGCGTGGACGCACTTGAGCGTGAACATTCCGCAGCAGCTTTGCAGCTTTCCGCGATGGAGCGCGATGTGTTCTCGCATCAGAGCTTGCGTCGCGAAGCGGAAAAAGAAGAGCAAACGATTCGCAACAACTACACGCGCACGAAGGAAAAGCTTGACATGGCGCAAAGTCGTGCGAGTTTGTTTGATGAGCGTATGGATGGCTTGCAGGAAGCGTTTGACCAGGCCACGCAGGCTTATAACGCTTCCTTGGAACAAGGAAGCGCGCTTGACGAGCAGCTTGCAGCGGCAACGCGCGAGCAGGACGAAGCACGTTTTGCGTTCGATCAGGCAAAAGAGTCGGAGAAACGGGCGAAAAGCGCTCATGATGCCGCAATTCGTGAGGAGCGTCAGCTTGCTGCTCAGATGATTGCCCTTGAGCAACTTGAGCGGGAGAGCCTTGCGCAGGCTTCTGCTGCCCGCGCCTGGCTTGAGGGCGATCAGCAAAAGCAGCGCTTGGATGTTTCTCCGCTTCTTCATGAAATTAAAGTTGAGCCTGGTTTTGACCCGCTTGTTGAGCGTCTGCTGGATGCAGATGTTTCGGCGCTTTTGGTAAAAGACGGGGCGTCTGTCGCGAATGTGGCGCGCGAGATGGGTAGCAAGAGTCTTTCAGGTCTGGTCACGCTGCTTTTGCGCAACGATAGTGCTCGTTTTGGTGCATCTGCCGTTGATCCCTTGCTTCTTCAGGCGAACAACCGTGAGCTTCTTATCAATCACGTAACGTCTGCGCCGGCGGCGCAAGAGGCAACGCGTGCGTTGTTGGGCAATGTGGTGGTGTGTGGGGATTTGACGGATGCGCTTGAGCTGCACGGTGCGGCGAAGGCGCCCCTTTGTGCTGCTACTGTACAGGGCGATATCGTTTTTCCTGATGGACGCGTTGTTCTCGGAAAAACGGCTGAAAACGAGACTGAAGGAGCTCTGGCTCGTTCTCGCAGGCTTGATGCTTTGCGCGAATCGCACCGCAAGAGTTCCCTTGAGCTTGACGAGTGCGCGCAGGCTGCACAGACGGCTGCCGATGCGGTGAAGAAGCTTCAAGATGCCCTGCTTGAAAAAGGTCAGCAACTTGCGCAGGTGCGCGGCATGGTTTCGTCTGCGAAAAACGAGCAAACGCTTGCGAAGAAGCGTCTTGATCAGGCGAAAAACGAGTTAGAAAGCGCACAGCGTCAGCGAAAAGACGTTCAGCACACAATTGATCAGGCTAAGCCGCAAGTCCAGGAATTTCAGGAGTTGCTGCAAGCCGCGTCTGAAAAAGTGGCGCAGGAAAAGCTTTTGGTAACGCAGAGCCAAGATGCCGTTGCGCCGGCGCGCACAAAAGAAGCGCAGCTGGCCCACGATCTAGCGGATGCCAAGTTGAAAGAAGCTATGCTTTCCGAGCGTGAAGTGTATTTACGCCGTGTTTTGCAGACGCGTGCGGAAGAGCTTGAAAAGCTTGCAGAGTCGGATAAGAAAGCATGCGCATCGCTTGCCGTGCAGAAGCGCATTGTGCGTCGCGCGGTGCCGCTTATCGCTACGCTGAACGTGTTGGGCGAGTCGGCGCGCGCTCGTGCTCGCGCGCTTGAGGATGCCTCCGAGGAAAAGCAGCATGCGGCGGCTGGAACGCGTCAGCAGGCCGATGAAGCGGCAACGGCGCTGCGTGAAGCGCGCGTTGCCTACGAGCAGGTAAACGAAGAGCTGGGACAGGTGCGCATCGAGAAGGGACGCCTTGAGATTCAAGTGGAGTCCAGCGTGTCCCTGATTGCGAAAGAGTACGATTTGCCGCTTGAACAGGCTCTTGAGCTTCCGTCGCTGGAAGATCGTGGCCAAATCGAGCAAGAAGTGTTCGCGTTGAAGCGCCGTATCACGAACATGGGAAACATCAATCCCGATGCTGCGGCCGAATATGACGAGCTGAAAGTTCGCTATGACTATCTTTCTTCGCAGCTGGCCGATTTGCGTAGTGCTCGTACGGCTCTGCGCAAGATCAACGATGTTATTGACGAGCGCATGAAAGACGATTTTGCTCGTACGTTTGCGGTTGCAAATGAGAATTTCAAAGAGATTTTCGCCGATCTTTTCCCTGGCGGAACGGCTGAGCTGTTGCTTGTGGACCCCCAGGATATGGAGCATACGGGTGTGGAGGTTGTGGCGCAACCTCGTGGCAAGAAGATTTCCAAGATGTCGCTTATGTCCGGCGGCGAGAAATCTCTGGTTGCGTTAGCGCTGCTGTTCGCCGTGTACCGTATTCGCAACACGCCGTTCTACATTCTTGACGAAGTGGAGGCGGCGTTAGATGATACTAACTTGCGCCGTTTGATTGCGTATCTTAATAAGCTGCGTGAATCGACCCAGCTCATCATGATTACGCATCAGCGTCGTACTATGGAGATGGCGGATGTTTTGTTCGGCGTGTCCATGCAGGCCGATGGCGTGACGAAAGTTATCAGCCAGCGACTGGAGCACGCGCTTCAGTATGCGGAGTAGCCAGAATTGCTGCGATTCGTGTTTGGGCTTCGCGTAATCGCAAGATGATAGGAAGGAACAGCGCAAATGGGCTTTTTTGACCGTTTGAGTGAGGGTTTGGAGCGTTCGCGCACAAAGTTTAAAGAGCAAATGAATGTTTTGCTCCAGCGCGGCCCCAAGCTTGACGATGACTTTTGGGACGACCTGGAAGAAGTGCTCATTTTGGCAGATGTGGGTGGCGCCGCTGCCAGCCAGATTGTGGAAAACCTGCGCGACCGCGCCACGCGTTTGGCGCTCCCCGATGCGATGTCGGTTCTTTCCCTTCTGGAAGAGCAAATGGCCGATTTCTTCGTGCAGGACGAAAAGGATATTTTTGGCGGCCAACCTGCGGTTATTCTTTTTGTGGGCGTGAACGGATCAGGTAAAACCACCACGGTAGGCAAGCTGGCAAAGCAGGCAACCGAGCAAGGGCGCAGTGTGCTGCTGGGCAGTGCCGATACGTTTCGCGCTGCGGCTATTGAGCAGCTCGAAGTGTGGGCGCGCCGCGCTGATGTGCCCATTTGCATGCGCGAACGCGGAAGTGACCCGGCAAGTGTATGCTATGACACCATCGAACGCGCCGAACGCGAAGGCTCCGATTTAGTCCTTATCGATACGGCGGGCCGTTTGCACACTTCATCGGACCTTATGCGCGAGCTGCAGAAAGTTGTTTCGGTCGTGCGCAAGCGCTCGAAGCTGCCTGTGTACACGGTGCTGGTCATTGATTCCACTACGGGACAAAATGGCCTTTCGCAGGCGCGAGAGTTCCATAAAGCGCTCACGCTGGACGGTGTTATCATGACCAAGCTTGATGGCACGGCAAAAGGCGGCATTGCATTGGCGGTGTCCCATGAGCTGCATCTTCCCATTTTGAAGATCGGCGTGGGTGAAGGCCTGGATGACCTGCGAGAATTCGATGCGAAAGACTTTGTGTCGGCGCTCATCGGGTCGTTTGGAACCGAAACTGACAGTGGGGAAGACAAGTAAGTTCCTGTGTGGTGCGTGCATGCGATGCGCGTATAGCGCCGCCGCGCGGCCGAGGTGCGGCGCAGGGAAACGATACGAGATAGACAACGGGAAGAGAGAAAACGAGCATGCTTGAATCGCTTTCTGATAGACTCCAAGGTGTGTTTGGCCGTCTTAAGGGCAAAGGCCGCCTTACCGAAGAAGATATCAATGATGCCATGCGCGAGATTCGCATGGCCCTTCTAGAGGCCGATGTTAACTTCAGGGTGGTGAAGGGCTTCATTTCGCGTACGAAGCAGCGCTGTTTAGAGGCCGAGGTTCTTGATTCACTCACGCCCGCCCAAAACGTCGTGAAGGTGGTTCTAGACGAGCTCACCGCGCTTTTGGGCACATCCGATAGCCGTCTGGTGTTGGGAAGTCGTATTCCGAATGTCATTATGCTGGTGGGTCTTCAGGGTTCCGGCAAAACAACGGCGGCAGTGAAGCTGGCATACCTTTTGAAGCAGCAAAACCACAATCCCTTGGTTGTGGCGTGCGACGTGTATCGTCCTGCTGCTGCCGACCAGTTGGAAACGCTGGCAGGCGAGATTGGCGTGCGTTGCTATCGCGAGGCATCGACTAATCCCGTTGAGATTGCGCGTCATGGCGTGCAGGACGCTATTGACAGCATGCGCGACGTGGTGATCATCGATACTGCGGGCCGTTTGCATGTTGACGAAGACATGATGGTTGAAGCGCAAAACATCAAAGATGCCGTTAAGCCCGATCAGATTCTTATGGTGGTTGACGCCATGACCGGCCAAGACGTGGTAAACGTTGCCGCATCTTTCGCTGAGCGCGTTGACTTCGACGGCGTGATCATGTCGAAGATGGACGGCGACGCCCGTGGCGGTGGTGCGCTGTCGATTCGCGAAGTTACCGGCAAGCCCATCAAGTTTATCTCGCAAGGCGAAAAGCCCGATTCTCTTGAGGTATTTCATCCCGACCGCATGGCAAAGCGCATTCTGGGCATGGGAGACATGGTTTCCCTTATTGAGAGTGCGGTGAAGCTGCAAGAGGAAAAAGTTGAGGAAGAGCAGGCAAAACGCTTTGCGAAAGCGCAGCTGACGTTTGATGACTTCTTGGATATGAATAAGAAAGTCAAGAAGATGGGCGGTGTGTCGAAGCTCATTTCCGCTTTGCCTGGTGGCGATAAAGCCATGGCGAAGGGCGAGGTTGATGAAGACGCGCTTGACAGAATGGCGGTCATTATTGGCTCCATGACGAAAGCAGAGCGTCAGAAGCCCAACATCATCAACGGTAGCCGTCGTGCGCGCATTGCGGCGGGCGCAGGCGTTTCGGTGACCGAAGTTAACCAGCTTATCAAGAAATTCAATGAAACATGTAAGATGATCAAGAAGATGTCGGCCGCTCAAACGGCTCAGCAATCCAAGAAGGGCAAAAAGGGTAAAAAACGCCCTGCACGCGGTGGATTTGGTGCTGGCTCCCCGTTAGGCGGTATGAGCGCTTCCGACCTGAAGAAGCTGCAAGATATGTTAGGTGAGTAGTCTTTTCTTCGATTTTGCGGTTTGAACTTGTCAAAAGCAATGTTTCGTAATAGTATATACAATCGCTGTTTTCTAGGGTAATGAGGCCCTGCATATAGATTTAGAGATAAAAAGGAGTTCATCTTCATGGCTGTTAAGATTCGCCTTGCACGTCACGGTTCCAAGAAGCGTCCGTACTACCGTATTGTTGTTGCAGAAGCTTCTGCTCCCCGCGATGGTCGTTTTATCGATCAGGTTGGCACCTACAATCCCTGCACCGAGCCTGTTGCTGTTTCTGTTGACCTGGCTAAGGTTGACCAGTGGATCGCAAATGGTGCTCAGCCCACCGACACCGTTAAGCGTCTGATCGACGGCGTTCGCAAGGAAGCATAAAATGCCTGAGTTGACCGAGAAAATTTCCGGTCTTGTTGAGACGGTTGTGCGTCCCCTTATCGAGTTCGAGGATGATTTCGAGATTTCCGCCTATGAGGAATCGGGGAATACCATCGTCGTTGAGTTGCGCGTGAACGAAGCCGATGCCGGCAAGGTTATCGGTCGCCAGGGCCGCATTATTAAGGCGGTTCGCACGGTTGCGCGCGCAGCTGCTTCTCAAGAAAATGCCCATGTCGAAGTGGAGCTCATTGACTAACAATGAATGCTTGGGTTGACGTTGCCGTTTTGACGGGAACCAAAACGCTTGATGGAAGGCTCGTGGTGCGTTCTGCACCGAGCCTTCCGTTTTTGTTGTCTAAGGGGCAAAAGGTATTTTTTGTCCCGCCCGTAATTGATGTCCCAAGAACCGCAACGGTTGATGAAATCACGGAAGGTGCCGGAGGCGACTACATTGTTCGCTTCAGCTCGGTGCGCGATAAAACAACGGCGGGAAAGCTCCTGGATTGTCACGTTCTGCTGAGCAAAGACGATTTGGATGCCACCTCGGCCGCACTTGCCGATAGCTCGTTTATCGATTATGACGTGATTGACGTTGAAATGGGTCATTTAGGGCTGGTAGAAGCCTTAGAGCAGATGCCTGCCCAGTTCTTGCTGCGTGTTGCCGCCGATGACGGCTACACGTTCTCTATTCCTTTTGTGGATGAGTTCATTAGGGAAGTTGACCCTGAGAATAAGGTTGTAAGCGTGGATATCCCTTCGGGACTTCTTGAGTTGTAGGAGGCGCATGCTATGCGTATCGATACGCTTTCCACGTTTCCTGATATGTTCAGCTCGGTTATGGGTGCTTCCATTATGAAGCGCGCCCAAGATAAGGGCTATCTTGATTTTCATGCGCATGACCTGCGCGAATGGACTCATGATCGCCATCGTACAACCGACGATGATCCTTATGGCGGCGGCCAAGGACTTGTCATGAAATGCGAGCCCATCTTTGAGGCATACGACAGCCTTGTTTCTGGTTGCGATACGGCGCCCTATACCATTCTGCTTTCTCCGTGCGGGCGACCCTTCAACGATGCGTTTGCCACCGAACTTTCCGAAAAAGAGCGCATCCTGTTCATTTGCGGTCACTACGAAGGCATTGATGAGCGCGTATACTCTTTAGCCGATGCCACCATTTCTTTGGGTGATTACGTTTTGACCAGCGGCGAGCTTGCTTCTATGGTCATCATCGATGCGCTTGTGCGGAAAATCCCCGGCGTGTTGGGCGCTGAAAATGGCGCTCAAGATGAAAGCTTCTACGAAAACTTGCTTGAGCATCCGCAATACACGCGTCCTGCGAGCTATCGCGGCATGGATGTTCCCCCCGAGCTTCTATCGGGCAATCATGCGCTGATTGCTTCGTGGCGCCGCAAGCAAAGTCTTGAGCGGACGATGCGTTTGCGTCCTGATTTGCTTGAGGACGCTCCGCTGACTTCCGATGATAGAAGATTTTTGCAATCTTTGCTTGAGCAATAATCGCCGTCGCTCATAAGCGGTATCATAGGACGTTAGTGATTTTTGATTGATATGCGACAGGCGCGCAGTGAAAAGAAAGGTTTTGCATGGCCCCTCAGAACACGTGGGAAAATGAAGTAAACGCATTGCGCGAGAAGCAGACCGCCCCCGTTCCAGAGAAAAAGAAAAGCTCATGGGCGGGCTTTTTTGGCATGCTCGTTTTGGTCGTTCTTATTTCGCTTGGCTTGCGTACGTTCGTCTTTCAGCCTTTCGAGATTCCCTCTGGCTCCATGGAAGAAACTATTATGCCTGGTGACATGGTGTTTTCTGAAAAGGTGTCCTATTATTTCAGAACGCCGGAGCAAGGGGAAGTTGTCACGTTCAAAGACCCCGACGAGGCGGGTCGTACCCTTATCAAGCGTTGCATTGCCGTTGGTGGTCAAACGGTTGACCTGCGAAATGGTGTTGTGTACGTTGATGGCGAGCCGCTGAGCGAGGAATACACGAACGCAAAACCGTCGTACCCCCTGAATTCCGCGCGGGTGTCGTATCCGTATACGGTGCCTGAAGGATACATTTGGGTGATGGGCGATAATCGTGACCACTCGCAGGATTCGCGTTATTTCGGTGCGGTGCCGGTAAGCAGTGTTTCGGGTCGTGCGTTTTTCACGTACTGGCCGTTGAGCAGCATCGGGCTTTTGGAGTAGCGTGTTGCGCGTTGTGGCGCGTTGCGGTGCAAGGCAGACTTGGTAGCGTTTGCCGCTGCGAGCGTTTGGGCGCTGGTCCTTCGCGCGCGGTGGTTTGCGTTTTGGCGCTACGGTTGTGCAGCGTTTTTACGGTAGGGAACAAGCCGGTTGCTTTGCCAATCGGATAAACGAAGAGATAAAAGGAGAGTTATGGCAATCGAAGAAGCGAACGGGCAAGATTCGCAGAAAAATCTTCCCCCGACGTTCCAAGACGTCATTATGAACTTGCAGCGTTTTTGGGCCAAGCAGGGCTGTGTGGTGCTGCAGCCTTATGATAACGAGGTAGGCGCAGGCACGTTCCATACGGCAACAACGCTTCGTGCGTTGGGTCCCAATGTATGGCGCACTGCTTACGTGCAGCCGTGCCGCCGTCCGACCGACGGTCGCTATGGCGAAAACCCGAACCGTATGCAGCATTATTACCAATTCCAGGTGCTGATCAAGCCTTCTCCCGAGCGCTCTCAGGAGCTTTACCTGGAAAGCTTGGAAGCCATTGGCATCAACGTTGCGGAACACGATGTTCGCTTTGTTGAAGACGACTGGGAAAGCCCCACGTTGGGCGCCTGGGGTCTGGGCTGGGAAGTGTGGATCGATGGCATGGAGTGCACGCAGTTCACGTACTTCCAGCAGGTGGGCGGCTTCGAGTGCAGTCCCGTTCCCGTGGAAATCACGTACGGTCTTGAACGCTTGACCATGTACATCCAGGGTGTGGATTCCGTGTACGACATTGTTTGGAGCCGTTCAGACGATGGCACCGTGTTCACGTACGGTGACGTTTTCCTGGAGAACGAAAAAGAGTTTTCCGCTTATAACTTCGAAGTTGCCGATACTGATTTGCTTTTCGGCGAATTTGACCGCTACGAGGCAGAATGCAACCGTGTTTTGGCGCAGGGTTTGCCGCTGCCGGCGTACGACTACGTGCTGAAGTGTTCCCATGCTTTCAACTTGCTTGACGCGCGCGGTGTTATTTCCGCTACGGAGCGCATGGGCTACATCCTGCGCGTGCGCACCATTGCAAAGGCATGCTGCGCCAGCTACTTGGAGCATGTGGTGGGCCAGGCTCCCGTTGACGCAGATGAAAAGGAGGCGTAAAGATCATGGCGAACAAAACGCTTGCTTTTGAGATTGGCACCGAAGAGCTGCCGGCGTTTGACCTGCATAACGCAACTATCCAGCTTGAAAAACTCGCTCACGAGGCATTTGACTCCGCGGGCATTTCCTATGAGTCCATTGCGGTGCATTCCACGCCGCGCCGCTTGATTCTTATTGCAACGCAAGTCCCCGAGGAAACAGAAGCGTTCGAGGAAGTGTTCAAAGGCCCGTCCGCGAAAATCGCGTTCGACGCCGAAGGCAATCCCACGAAAGCTGCTTTGGGCTTTGCGCGCGGCAAGGGCGTTGATGCGGCCGATCTTGAACGTCGCGAAGAAAACGGCGTTGAGTACGTGTACGCTACGAAGAGCACGCCCGCGAAGCGCATTGCCGATTTGCTTCCTGATTTATTGTTGGGCCTGATTACGGGTCTGTCGTGGCCGCGTCCCCAGCGTTGGGGAGCTTTGAGCGATCAGTTCCGCCGCCCGGTACGTTGGCTTTTGGCCCTGTTGGGCTCCGAAGTGGTGGACGTTCGCTTTGCCGGTCTGACCGCAGGCAACACGACACGCGGACATCGTTTCTTGGCACCTGGTCCTTTCGAGGTTGCCACGGCCGATGACCTTCTTCCTGTTTTGGAAAAGGCATACGTGGTTACGTCCGAGGCGCAGCGCGAGGCCATTATTCGCCAGCAGATTAAAGACATCGAAGCAAAAACCGGCCTTGTTGCCGAGCTTCCCGCAAAGGTTATGGCCGAAGTGGTGAACTTGGTTGAGTATCCAACGGCTATGGTGGGAACGTTCGATGAGCTGTTCTTGGCAGTTCCGAAAGAGATTATCGTAGACGCCATGCTGGTGCATCAGCGTTACTTCCCGCTGTTCACGGCGGACGGTGCGCTTACGAATAAGTTCATTGTGACCTCAAACGGTAATCCGAAGTTCGAAGCAAACATCATCGATGGCAATCAACGCGTTGTTGCGGCGCGTCTGTACGATGCGAAGTTCTTCTACGATGAGGACCTGAAAAAGCCGCTCGAAGCGTATGTTGACGATCTTGAGAACGTTGTTTTCCAAGAGTCGTTGGGAACAACGCGCGCAAAAGTGTCGCGCATTGAGGCACTTGCTGGCGTTTTGGCCACGGCAACGGGCTTGTCCGATTCCGACATCGCAGAAGCAAAGCGTGCTGCGTTCTTGGCAAAGGCCGACTTGGTTACCAGCGCTGTTGTTGAGTTCACCAGCGTGCAAGGCATCATGGGTTCCTATTACGCGAAAGCCGCAGGAGAGACCGACCAGGTTGCTCAGGCAATCGCGGATCAGTATCGTCCGCGTTTTGCCGGCGATGAGCTGCCTGAATCTGTGGTGGGCATGTGCGTTGCCGCTGCCGACAAGCTTGATACGATTTGCGGCCTGTTTGCGGTTGGCCAGGGTCCTACGGGCTCTTCCGACCCCTTCGCGCTGCGCCGCCAGTCCATTGGTATCATTGCCATGCTGCAGGCGGGTTTGAATGTCTCGCTGGCCAACGCTATCGATTTTGCTTTGGATTCTTACCAGAAGCAGGGTATTGCGTTTGACAAGACTGAAGCGCGTGCTCAGATTATCGAGTTCTTTGTGACGCGTACGAAAGTGAGCTTGAAGGATGGCGGTGCAAGCCCCGATGCTATCGATGCTGTTTTGGCAACGGGTGTGTGCGAGCCGGCTGTTCTGATTGCCCGCGTTCGTGCGCTTGAAACCGCCCGCAAGGAAGCCGCCGAGACATTCGACGATCTTGCTATTGCGTTCGCGCGTGCGAATAATCTGCGCGATGCCGAGCTTGGCAGTGCGGTGGACGATAGCTTGATGGGAGACACCGAGCGCGCCTTGAACGCCGCCATTTCCGAAGCCGAGCAGAGCGTGAATGAAGCATTGGCTCATGATGGTTATGCTCAGGCGCTGCAACAGCTGGCGGCATTGCGCAAGCCTATCGATGCGTTCTTCGAGGACATTATGGTCATGGATGAAAACCTTGATTTGCGCGCTAACCGCTTGAAGTTGCTGAACCGCTTCGTTTCTGTGTTCTCGAGCGTTGCAGATTTCGGTCTTATGGCAAAAGCTTCTAAATAATTAGATCTGAACTGGGAAAACAATGGCTGTCATGTATTTGTGTGACAGCCATTGTTCTTGCAAATTGACAAAATGCCCTATTTTGCGTGATAGACGCACGGGTCTTTTTGCCCCATAGTGAGCACCATCACGTTACGAAAACGCACACCTCGATGAAAGGAACGAACATGCCGTTTTTGCCTAAAGGTTTTGAGTGGATCATTATTCTTGTTGTTGCACTGCTTATCTTCGGACCTAAGAATCTCCCCAAACTCGGTGCTGCTTTTGGCAAGACCGTAAAGAATTTGCGCGAGGGCTTGGGCGACGGTAGCAAGGAAAAGGAAGCTGCCGAGACCGAGGAAGCCGAAGTTGTTGAAGAGGCTCCCAAGAAGCGCGTTGTCAAGAAGGTCGTGGAGGTCGAAGAAGAGGATTCCGATTCGGCGAAAAAATAGCGCAGTGATGGCGGGGGAGTTCGATTCAGGTTTTTGGGTACTTCCTTGCTGCTCAATCTTGCTTGGCTTTTTACGAGGCACCTTGGACATAATTGGTCCAGGGTGTCTTCTTTTTATGTATCAAAAACTCGACAAGAAATTGACTCCAGGTGCTTGACATCTTTTTGTGCTGGTGATTAAATGCAAACGTGTTCACAAATGAACGCGTTAACTTTTAGGAAGGTTCTCATGATGGCAACGTACACAAAAGGCGAGGAAACAAAGCGACAGCTTGTTGACCTTGTGTACAACATGCTTCGCGAGAAGAATGCGTCTGCCATTACGGCGCGCGATGTTGCTGCAGCGCAGGGGTGTTCTGCTGCGGCTATCTATCGTCATTTCGAGAGCCTTGAAGAGCTCATTTCTGTAGCAAGCGTGCGTTTTTTGCATCCTTACATGGAAGCGTATTCTACGCTTATGGATTCCGAATTGCCTTATCTTGAGATGTACGTGGAAGGTTGGGAGTTGTTTAATCGTTGTGCGTTTGAACGCCCCGACCTGTATTATCGACTCTTCTGGGGGGAAGAGAATCGCAATTTGGGCGATGCGGTGCAGGATTATTATCAGCTCTTTCCGTTTGAGGCATCTCTGGATTCGGCGGCATACTTCTATACGCTCATGTTCAATGATGACATGATCGATCGTGATTATCTTATGCTGCACCGTGCCTACAATATGGGCTTGATAACCGATGCTGACGCTCATTATTTCAGCTATTCTAACGTGCTCATTGCGCGCGGTCTTATCTACGACGCCATGTCGGCCGATGATGCAAGGCGCTGCCAGCTTCGCGATACGTGCAGCAATTTGATTCGAACGAACACGAGCAGGGTAATGGGCGGTGATGTCGCATGATTTGACGTCATATATTTTTTTACCTAAAAAGTGAACATGTTCACATATTGTTCACTTCGAAGATCGAACAAACAGGTTGGGGGATTTTTGGGAACGAAATGGAGGGATTATGAGAGTTACCGGTGCAAAACGATGGTTTGTTGTAGTGCTGTGCGCGCTTATTGCCGGAATTATGGTTTACGTGCCATTCTTGCGCTACAGCTATTACAGCCAGATGGTTGTCTTATTCACGGAGTTCCATCAGGTGGTCGATGCAAGCGAAGTGAACAGCTTCATTGGTTTGTTCGGTATGGCGTTTGGCATTGTCTCTATGTTGGGTTATCCGTTTGGCGGTATCTTCGCTGATAAGTTTAGCGAAAAATGGCTGCTTATTATTGGCAGCGTGCTCATGGGTGTTTGCTCTTTCTGGTTCGGCGTTGTGCCAGGTAAGATTGAGATTATCGTCATTCATCTTATTTATGGCGTTGGAACCAGTTTTCTTATTTGGTCTGCCTATCTGAAACTTACGCGCAAAATGGGTAACGCGCAAGAACAAGGGCGCATGTTTTCTACCTCTGAGTTTGTACGCGGCGTTTTCGGTACGGTAATTGGCTTTGTGGGTGTTGGCTTTTTGAGCCAAGCAACGCTCGGCTCGGGCGGTCTTGATCCTCAAGCTCTTGGTGAGCAGTGGCGTAATTTGCTGTGGATCAGCGGTGCTTTGTTCTTCGTGCTCGCGGTGCTCGTATTCTTCTTCGTTCCTGCCGATGTAAAAGGTGCGGAAGAAGCTGATGATGCGGTGCAAGAGCCGTTCAGCCTGCGAAATATTATCACCGTGCTCAAGATGCCGGGTATGTGGATGATTGCGGCGCTTATCTTCTGCTGCTTCAGCTTTACCTCTGCGGGCAATGGGTATTTGGGCGCTTACACTGTTGATGTTTTAGGTGTGGACGAAACCACCGCTTCTACGTTCGCCATTATCCGTAACTACATTATTGCAGCGATCATGACATTTGCTATTGGTTTTGTTTCCGATAAGGTTGGCTCGAAGTCTAAGACGCTGGGCATTTATTTGATCATTGCTACTATTCTTTGCGTTGTTCTTATCCTAACGAAAAGCGTCTTTGTGCTTTGTCTTGCCATCTCTTTTGCGTTCGCCATTGTGTATTCTGGTATGCGAGGCATTTATTTTGCGACGTTGTCCGAGGTGGGCATTCCTTTGGCAATGACGGGAATTGCAACGGGTATTATCTCCATGTTGTGCTATTTGCCCGACGTGTATTTCGCGGCATTGGCTGGTAGCTGGCTTGATTCGTTTGGCCTTGCTGGCTATGACTACATTTGGATTTACACCGTGGTTTGCGGCGTTGCTGGTGTTGTGGTTGCGTTTATTACGTACCGGTATTCGAAGAAACTCGAAAAGAAAAGTCAAGCTTCTGGTTCCAGCAATCAAGAATGAAATGCGCCGTAACGCTACGCACCGAGTGAGTATCGATTGATCGAATCAAAGAAAGGGGGCAAATTATGGGGACGACCGAGACTATTATCGCTGCAGTGCTTGTAGCTGCTGACCTTGTGATTTGCTTCTGTATTGGGTTGCGCACACGCGGTGGATCTGCAAACGCCGAGGACTATTTCATTGGTGGGAAGAAAGTTGGCGGCATTCTACTGTTCTTGACTGCATGGGCAAGCTTTAGTGGCGCGGGCAATTTTATCGGTCAGGCAGGACGCGGTGCGCTGCAGGGAATTGACGCTTACTGGCTTTGGCTTGGCGAAGGTTTTTGCGGCGGTCTCATCATGGGATTCTTGCTGGCACCATACCTGGCCCGATTCAAGTATCTATCGATGCCTCACTTCGTATCGGGTTATCTTTTCGGCGGTGACCGCTATATTCGGCGCATTGGCGGTATTGCGGCTCTTATGCCGAACGTGGTATGGCCGGGTGCCCAAATCATGGGTCTTTCCTACGTGCTGCAGCAGTTGTTTGGCTTCGATTACCGTATTGCGGTTGTGGCCGTGGGAACCGTGTTTGTGTTCTATACCGTAAGCGGTGGCTTGAAGGCGGTCATTTACGCCGATGCTGTGCATGGAACAATTCAGATGGTCTTTGCGGCAATGGTGATTTTCTTCGGATTGAGTTTGTTTAACTTCGACCCGGTATGGCTGGGGGAGCGAATAACTGAAATCGATCCATCAAAGTGGGATTTGTTTACGCAGAAGCCCCTTGCAATTGCGACGAGCTTTATCACGGGTTTGGTGGGCGCTGTTTCGAATCCGATTTTTTGGAATCGAGCCTTCGCTGCAAAGGACGTTGCTTCGGCCCGCAAGGCATACGGCGTGACATTTTTCATGAATATCTTGCTGGTGTTTCTCATGATTATCATCGGTATTGCTTCACTTCTTTTCACGCAAACGGCGGGGGATCAGGCACTGGTGTGGCTCATTCTAAATAAGATGCCTCCTGTATGCGGCATCATCTTGGCGGAAAGTGTTCTGGCGGCTTGCATATCGTGCGCCGATACGCATCTGAATTGCGCAGCAGCGAATATCGTTTCAGACATTTTGGGACTTGACGAGAAATGCGATGGAGCGCATGCCGTGCGTTTCGCGAAGATTGCAACATTTTGCGCAGGTGTGATTGCCATTTTAGCGGCGCTCTTCGCGGATTTTATCTACCAGCTGGGCACCTATGGCTACACGGTTTGCGGCGGCGTTCTTATCCCTATGTTTGTTGTGGGGCTTATCTGCCGCGATCGCAAGTACGAGGCGTTTCGCTCGACTATGAGCGTTACTGCAGGCAGAATCGGTGTTACGTGCGGTGTTGCGGTGGCCATGCTCTTTGAGTTGGTTCCATCCTTGCATGCCCTGCTTGGCGGCGGCGTTATTCCTGCCATTTGCGCCACTGTTTTGGGAATGGTCATTCCCAACTTTTTCTTGAAGGATCAAACCTGGCGAAAGGAGGAGTAGACAATAGAAGTCGTTGTATTGCGATGAGAAACGAATCTCATCATTTTAGTTGGCATCTGTGCGATTTGCGTTGGCGGTAGATTTATGGATGAAAGGAATTATGATGCATGGAGATACCAGGCCCTTGAGATTGGGTATGCATACGTACACGCTTCATTTCTTCGGATTTGGCGAAAGCTGGGGTTTTGGCAAAGATTACTACTTCGATCAGGTTATGACGCTGTGGGAGCTCATGGAGCTTGCCGAAAAGTGGCAACTGGATGGTTTGCAGATCACGAAAGTCGATTTGCTGGCGAATGGCGTTGATGATCCGTTTGGCGACAAGCATTTGCATGCGGTTCGCGATGCTGCAAAAAAGCATGGGCTGTTCCTTGAATTCAACTCGTCGTTTAAGGCCGGAAGCGATTCGCGTGTTAACTGCACGGCGAAAGAGGCCTTGCGCATCGGTCACGAACTTGGTGCTGAACTGGTGAAATTCAGCCTTGATATCGTTCGACCGCGTGAATTGTACGGCTCATGCATGCATCCGGAAGTTATGCGTCAGATGGTTGATCGCTACCATGAGTTCATGGATGCCATGCCCCTTATCGAAGAATACGGCATGCAGGTTGCTATCGAAAATCACACCGATACCTTTGCAGATGAGATTTTGTGGATGGTTGATCGACTGAATCACCCGCTTATCGGTACGTGCGTGGATACCATGAATCCCCTGCAGGTTATTGAAAACCCCTACGATGTTATGGAAAAGATGCTTCCGAAAGCATATTGCTGCCATTTCAGCGATGACGTTATTGTTGTCGATCCGCTGGGTGTTCATGATATCGGTGCAGCTCATGGTCAAGGTTCTATGGACTGCCCGAAAATGATTGAGCAGATTCGCGATAAATCGCCCATGAACAAAATCATTATGGAAAACGAAATTGCATTCAAGAGCCTCGATGAGCCAATTGAAAGTGCGCGTGAGCGCGAAATGGCTGCTTGCGAGGAAAGCATTCGCTACCTGCGTGACGTGTGTGGCCTTGGTGTGCGCGGACGTTAATTCATAAAGCGTAGACATTGTTTCGTCGTGCGCATTCAGTAAAACCACTTTAAAAATCGATTTCTATTCAAAAACTGCTTTAAGAAAGGCAGCTTAGAAGGTTGTTGTCTCATATCCAAGAGAAAGGAACGAATATGGCAGAGTTGACCAGAGAGCAAATTATCCATAAAGCGGCAATGAAAGTAATGGAAGAAGCGGGCGTGGGCATCCATAACGACCGCGCTCTTGAAATCCTGAAGGAAAACGGTATTCGCGTTGAAGGTCATGTAGCGTATTTCACTGAAGAGCAGGTAATGAAATGGGTCGGTATGGCGCCCGAGACGTTCACTTTGTACGCCCGCAACCCCAGGCATAACGTCATAATGGGCGGTGACGTTGTCAATGCAGCCCCTACGTACGGTTGCGCATTCGTGGACGATTGGGAGGGTAATCGTCGTACGGGCTCGCTTGCTGATACCATGAAGGCGCTCAAGCTTGTCCAGGCGGAAGATGTCTATGATATTAACGGCGGCATTATCGTCCAACCAGGTGATATCCCCCAAGATGTTGCATCGGTTGCCATGTTATATGCCGACCTTATGACTTCCGATAAGGTTATCTTGCTGCCAACAGGCTATAAGGAGGAAATGGAAGTCATGCTTCCCGCGCTCGCCGAGATGTTCGGCGGTAAAGAAGCGTTTGCTGAAAAGCCGCGCTGCATTTCTCTTATTAACACGGTGTCTCCTTTGTCGCTGGATTGCCGCATGCTCGACTGCCTTATGTTGCTTGCGGAGTATGGTCAAGCAGCTATTCTTTGTCCTGCGGCGATGCTTGGCGTTACGGGATCGGTTACCATGGCAGGCACTATTATAAGTGGCGTTTGCGAAAGCTTGGCCAGCATGTGCCTTGCTCAGATGGTACGCCCTGGCACGCCGGTTGTCCTGGGCATTCAGTCTACGGCTGCCGACATGCGCGGTAGCGTGACGTTTGCCTGCGCTGCACCCGAGGGAACGATGATGCAAGGGTTCGCTCCGAATATGGCAAAGTTCTACGGTGTTCCGTCGCGTGGTGGCGGATGCCAAACTGACTCTATGTACATCAATGCGCAGGCAGGTTACGAGTCCATGCTTACATTCTATTCCGCCCATAATCACGGCATCAACATTGTCATGGAAGCCGGCGGCGTTATGGATAGCGTAAACGCAACATCATTCGAGAAGATGATTATCGACTTCGAGATCATTCGTCAAGTTAAGTTTGTCCACACGCCGTTTCCTGTTGATGAAGAATCCCTTAACGTTGAAGAGATTATCGAGCTTGGTCAGGACGGATCGTTCATGGATGCCGATTCGACCTTGGAGAATTTCTCCATTCTCTATCAGCCGCATATCGGTTCGCGCCAGACGGTTGACGAGGGGCAGTTCAAAGCAAGCATCTACAAGGAAATGGATCGCCTGCTTGCCTCCTATGAGGAGCATCGTCCGGTACTTGATGATGATGCCCGTATTGCGATGCGTGCTGCCCTTGCGAAATCCGGTCTTTCGGATGAATGGTTCGATAAGATTGAGGAGATTGCCGCAACTGCGTAATTGCAGACAGAATGGTACTGCCTAACACGCATGCCTGGCTGTTTGGTAGACAAGAAGCGCCCGAGAAGGATGCAAAGCATTCAACTCGGGCGTTTTTCGTTTTGCGTTGTTGTTTTCGCTTGAGGGAATCTGAAGAGGTGGTTGCAAAGGAGCAAAAGAGGATTCCTTGTCGTCTGAGCGTTTGCATGTGAAAAACTGCTACCATAATACGGTTACAATAAAGTAATGGGCGATTAATCGCGAAATCTGAATGCGCAATCTTGAAAGAAGGAAAGGCATGGCGGCAAAACTCAAGCAGCTCTTCGCGGAAGTTTTTGGCTTCGCCTGCTTTCAAGGGTTTCTTTTTGCGCTGTTTGGCATGGGCACTGAAGAAGTGGTGTTCTTCAACGCTGTAGTGCTCAATCGCGGCATCCTTCTTATCGCGTTGCTGTTCGCGGCGGTGATGCTTGGTATTTTGCGCGCGTTGCCAAAAGATGCACTGCAGCGCTTGATGAGCCCTGTCCTTATGTATGTCTACGCATTGTTGCTTATCGGGGCGTCATTCGTTTTGCTTCTTGCCAACGATATGCCGAACCATAACGCCCCCTTCGCCTTAGAAGCTGCATGTGGTGCCATCCAAGGTGTCGCGATTGCGCCGCTTCTGTGCGCGTGGGGACGCCTTTTGGGCTCGTATTCTCTTGACGATGCCGCTATTGTGGCTATTGCGGGATCAACGGCGGGTGCTGTGGTAAGTGCGCTTTGCTGCTTTGCTCCGGCGCTTTTGGGGTCGTTTGTCATTTACCTGCTGCCGCTGGGTGCTGCCTCAACGCTTGAACTGCGCTTGCGACAAGTGACTGTGCCGTTTAGTGAAGAACAGCCGGAAAGCGCTCCCTCGGCAAAAGCGATCGATCTTTCCGTGCGCATTATGAGCGGCGCATTCGTGTTTGGCGTGGGATCAGGCTTTGCGCATTCTTTCATGGGAAACGATGGTCAATCGTACGTCTCGTTCCCCGTTTCCTTGCTTATTTTTGCCATGTTGGGCATTGCCGCGTTGCAGATTTTCTTTCGGCCGGTTTCGCTGCGAGGGAGCAAAGACGCTGATGGGCAGGATAATCCCGCGCAGTTCGTCGCGCGGCAAGGGGCTGTGGCGTATGTGTATCGTCTGGCCATTTTGATGATGGTTGCCGGCTTTTTGTTCGCGCCGGCACTTCAGGATTTGACGGTTAACGGCCAGTCCATTGTTTTTGCGGGCTTTTTGGGCCTGCTCATGGTGCTGGTCATTGTGTTCTTGGTGAACGCATTTACCACCGCGCGCGATGCGGCCATGGCGTTTTCCGCGGGGTTTGCTATTCTTTTGGGCGGACAGGTGCTCGGTTTGCTTTTGGGCGGTTTGTTTGATGCCTTTGTGGATTTTGAGGTGTACCAGACCTGGGCATTCGCGGTGGCGGGTTTGCTCGTCATGGTTGCGTTTTTGTTCCTGTTCACCGAAAACGATCTGGGAGAGTTGGGAACGGTTGCCCAGGCAATCGACAGCTTTGATGAAGCATGCGCGCGCTTGGTGCAAGAGCACGGTCTTTCGAAGCGTGAGGCGGAGATTTTGCCGCTTGCCCTGAAGGGGCGTACGTCCGAGCGCATTGCCGAGCAGTTCGTCATCTCTAAAAGCACGGTGGATACGCACTTGCGCCGTATCTATGCGAAATGTAACGTGCACAGCAGACAGGAGCTTATCGACTTGGGCGAGCGCGCGGCAGAGCAGATTGCATCGGGGCGTGTGGAATAGCAACTTTGTTTGAGCGGCTTCGGTTGCGCGAACGGCGGAGCAGGCGAGCGCGAAGACAGGCCGAAACGCCAAAACGCAGGGAAAGAAAGGTGTTTTACGTGGCAAGGATTCCCTATTTAACGCTTGAACCCGAAATTGAGCAAGCTATTCGTGCTGATAGAGCTTGCGGACGTTTGCATCCGCATCGAACGCCCGATGAAGCAGTGCAGCGCCGCGAAGCGAATCCGCACGACGATGCCACGCTTGCGCGTCCAGCGTTTACGCGCGACATAGAGAAAATCATCAATGTGCCGGCATATAACCGTTACGCCGATAAGACGCAGGTTTTCTCGTTTGTTGAAGACGACGACATTTGCCGCCGCGGCCTTCATGTTCAGCTGGTGAATCGCGTTGCACAGGGAATTGGTCGCTTGTTGGGGTTGAACACCGATCTTATCGAGGCGATTGCGCTGGGGCATGATGTAGGTCATACGCCGTTTGGTCATGCGGGCGAGCGTTATCTGAGCAAGATTTATCACGGCTACACGGGGCGGTATTTCAATCACAACGTGCATTCCGTGCGCGTCCTTGATAAGTTGTATCGACGCAACATCAGTTTGCAAACACTCAATGGCGCCCTCTGCCACAATGGCGAATTCGCGCAGCAAACGCTTTTCACGGGTTCCATGAACACGTTCGAGCAGCTTGACCAGCTGATAGAAGCGTGCAATTGCAACGAAGAAACCATTTCCACGCTGCGGCCCATGACGTTAGAGGGCTGTGTGGTGCGCGTGAGCGATATGATTGCCTACCTGGGAAAAGATCGTGCCGATGCGGTGCATATGGGCGTTTTGGACTCGTATAATTGCTTCGATTCCCAGGTTATTGGCAAGAAAAACGCTACTATTATCAATAACCTTACTGTGGACATTGTGAATAACAGCTACGGGAAAGACGTTATCTGCATGAGCGAAGACGCCTTCCAAGACATGAAAACCGCCAAGCGTCAAAATTATGAGCTCATCTACCTTAAAGAAGGCATGGTGGGCGATACAAGCAACATCGTTGAGGAAATGTTTTGCGAGATGTACGACCAGCTGCTGGCGGATCTTTTGGCAGGCCGCGAATCTTCGCCGGTGTTTTGTCATCACATTGCAAAGCTTACGGCCCAATCAATGAGCTTCACGCAGACGGAATACGTAAAGGAAGACCCGCACCAGATAATCGTTGATTACATTGCCTCTATGACCGATGGCTACTTCATGGATCTCTACCGATATTTGTTCCCCGAGAAAGAGAAAAGCCTGCTCAGAATGGGGTATTGTTCTGATTTGCCCGCGCGCTGATTGATTGGCGTTGGTTGTTGGTTTCGATGCGCCAATCGTTGATGGGCACGAAATCCTAAGCGGAGAATCCTTCATCAACAAGCAAGTTGTCGCCATCGGCCGCTTGCGTGGCAAGTTCGTCGCAGCGTTCGTTTTCGGGATGTCCCGCGTGGCCTTTCACCCAAACGAACTGCACATCGTGCGGCTCTTTTGCCGCCAGCAGGCGCTTCCATAAATCAACGTTTTTCACGGGCTGCTTGTTCGCGTTTTTCCATCCGCGCTTCAGCCATCCGGCAATCCAGTTCTGATTGAACGCGTTGACCAGGTATTGTGAGTCGGAAATAAGCGTTACTTGGCACGGGCGCTTCAGCGCCTCTAGGGCGCAAATAGGCCCCAGCAGTTCCATGCGGTTGTTCGTGGTGGTTTGATACCCTGCCGAAAGCTCTTTGACGTGCAGGTTTCCCGCCGAATCAGTGTAGTGGAGGACTGCTCCGTAGCCGCCGGGGCCGGGATTTCCGCGCGATGATCCGTCGGTGTATATGGTTACTTTCACGTTTGTGCCCTTTCGTCTTGAAGGGTTCTATGATAGCGAAAAATGTACGCGTCTTGCCGTATAATGACAAACTGGTTGGTTCGAAGCGAACCGATTATTCTATTTTGGACAACGACAGGGGTGAAAACGCGATTATGGCGGAAGGTCGTATAAGCGACGAAGAAATCCAAAAAGTGCGCGAAGCAAGCGACCTGGTGGCACTCATGGGCGAGCGTTCGCCGATGCGCCAAAAAGGGCGTGATTTCTGGTGCTGCTGCCCCATCCATAACGAGAAAACCCCTTCCTGCAAAGTGGATCCTTCAACGCAGCTGTGGCACTGTTTTGGCTGTGGGGAAGGCGGCGATATTTTCGGCTTTCTTATGAAGGTCGATGGCATGTCGTTTCCCGAAGCCGTTCAGTTTCTTGCCGATAAAGCGCACATTGTGCTCACGCGTTCGGGCAAAGATGACGGGGGAGCCTCGAACTCCAAGAAGGCGCGTCTGAAGCAAGTCTGCGCCGAGACCGCCGATTTCTATCATTTCCAGCTGATGCGCGTGAAAAGCGCTCCGACCGATGCCGCTCGTGCGTATTTGGCAGGTCGCAATTTGGGTGGCACCATTCCGCGCGAGTGGATGCTGGGGTTTGCCCCCGGTTCAGGCACGTTAGTGCGCCATTTGAGCTCGAAGGGCTTCACGCCCGATGAAATGGTGGAAGCGAACGTTGCCTTGCGGGGCGATAACGGCCGTGTGCGCGATCGGTTTTACAACCGCATTATGTTTCCCATTCGCGATGTGCAGGGGGATTGCATAGCATTTGGTGGGCGCATTATCGGCGATGGTCAGCCGAAGTACCTGAATTCCCAGGAAACGCCGCTGTTTCATAAGTCTACGGTGCTCTACGGCCTTGATAAGGCGAAAACCGCCATGGCTGCTACGGGTGATGCCATTGTGGTGGAAGGCTATACCGACGTCATAGCGCTTCATCGCGCGGGCGTTGACAATGCGGTGGCAACGCTGGGAACGGCGCTGACCAGGCAGCATATCCGCACATTATCGCGTCATGCGAAAAACAGGATCATCTATCTTTTCGATGGCGACGAAGCGGGCCAGCGCGCTGCCGATCGCGCGCTGCAATTCATTGACAGCTCCATTACGCCCGAGGCGGGGCGCACGCGCATCGATTTGTGCGCAGTCACGCTTCCGGATAACCTTGATCCAGCGGATTTCGTGGAAAAGCGCGGCGCGCAGGCATTGCGGGAATGCCTTGCTCAGGCAAAGCCGCTTTTGGAGTATGGCATTGAACGGCGTTTGAGCAAGCACGACCTTTCCACGGCGGAGGGGCGTTCGCGCGCCTTCACCGATGCGATTGCGGTTTTGGCGCCTATCAAAGACTCTCTTTTGGCAAAAGATTATGCCACGCAGATTGCGGGTCGCACGCGTACGCGCGAGGAAGATGCGTTTGAGTGCTTGGAGCATTTGAAGGCGCAGAAATCAAGCGACGAGCCTCAGCCCGTGTTGGCTGCTTTGCCTCAGGAACTCGAAGGCGTTTCGCTTTCCTCGCAGGAGATAAGCCGGCGCAAGTTCGAGCGCAAATTCCTGGTGCTGTGCGCGCAACACCCTGCCTATGGTTTGAAATGCGCCGAAACGCTAGCTGTCACCCATTGGCACGAGCGCGTTCACGAGGCGCTTGCGACTAGCATTCTTGATACGTTGGCGGCGGACTCTTCCGCATCGGCGGGGACCGTTGTCGCGCGCGCAACGGAAAGCGTGCCCATTGCAGGAAGCATTCTCACGGGTTCGTTTCGCGATGATGACCAGCAAGCAGCATCGGTTGAAGCGTTCGCGCGCTACTTGTGCGAAGAGCTTGCGCTGGGCGATTTGAGCGAGTCGATTGAGGATATGAAAGCGCAGTTGTCCCAGAACAGCTTGTTCGACGAAGAGCGCGATATCATCTTCCATACGGTTGTGGCGCTGCAAAAAGACGTTCAGGCACGCAAGAAAGCTATGAAGCCGCTGATTTAATGGTGCATTTAGCCGCTTCGCTCCCCACAAAGCAGCAAAGACGGTACAATAAGCGGATAACCTCAGGCAGGATAAGATAGGAACGAACATGATGAAGATTGTGGAATGGCCCGATGATGCGTTAAAGCAAGTGTGCCATGACTGCAAAGTGGGCGATAAGTCGCTCAAGCGTATTTCTAAGCAAATGGCGCAGCTTATGTATAAAACGAACGGCGTTGGTATTGCTTCTCCCCAGGTGGGGCTTGATATTCGCCTTATTGTCGTTGATTGCGAAGGCGAAGAATATTACGGCAAAGATCCGCTGGTAATGGTCAACCCCGTAATCGTCGAGCGCAAGGGCGACTTGGTGGAAAGCTCCGAGGGCTGTTTGTCCCTGCCGGGTATTTCCGTTGTGATTGAGCGTTCGCCTTGGGTGCGTGTTCGCTATTACGACTTGGACGGCGAGCTGTGGGAAATCGAAGGTGAAGAGCTTCTTGCTATGTGCCTTCAGCATGAGATTGACCACTTGGACGGAAAGACCCTTATCGAGGCGGCAACGCCCGAGCGCCGCCTGCAGGCTGTGGCTGATTTGGCCGCCGCGCGGGAAGCGGGCGCACGTCCTGGTGAAGTGGGCATTTCTCACGAAGGTGACCGGGAGTAAACCATGCGCGTTGTATTCATGGGAACCCCCGAGTTCGCGGCAACCATTCTGCGGCAGATAAACGAGCAGCATCAGGTGGTAGCCGTTTACACGCGCCCTGATGCAATCCGGGGGCGCGGGAATGCGCTGGTGCCTTCTCCGGTGAAAAGCACTGCGCTTGAGCTGGGCCTTCCTGTTTTTTGCCCGGCAAGCCTGAAAGACGCCGAAGAACAGGAGCGTTTGCGTTCGTTCGAGGCGGACGTTTTGGTTGTTGCGGCGTATGGCGCGCTGTTGCCCCGAGCGGTCATTGATGCGGCGCGGTTTGGCGCAATCAACGCGCATGCTTCGCTGCTTCCCCGATGGCGCGGCGCTGCTCCTGTCGAGCGGGCGATTCTTGCCGGCGATGAGCAGGTGGGCGTGTGCGCCATGCGTATTGATGAAAAGCTTGATGCGGGTCCGTATTGCGCGTATCGAAGCGTTCCCGTTGAGCATCGTAGCGCTTCTGAGCTTCTTGATGACCTGGCGTATCTTGGCGCTGAAGCGCTTTTGAACGCTTTGGAGCAGTTTGATGCGGGCCGTGTTTTCTGGGTCGATCAGGACGAAAGCGAAGTCACGTACGCAAAGAAGATCGAGAAAGGCGAACTTGATCTTTGCTGGGACGATACGGCGTTGCAAGCTGATCGCAAGGTAAGGGCGTCAAGCGAGGCGCATCCGTGTAGTTGCGAAGTTGCGGGAAAGCCCGTGTCGATTCTTTCGGCGCAGAATTATGATTCGCTTGATTTTCTGCCCGAGCCGCTGCAAGCGGGACAAGTTGCTTTTGTGCGCAAACGTTTGTTTTTGGGTGCAAAAGAAGGAATATTGGAGATTCTCACGCTAAAGCCCCATGGGAAGAAGGAAATGGACGCGAAGTCTTTCGCCGCGGGCGTGCAGAACATAAAAACGGAGCCTAAGTATTGGAGGACCCTTGGAAACTGAGTCTGATGATTTATATCGCGGCTGGCAGCCGGTAGCCAAACCGCAAAAGAAGCGTACGGGCGCAACGCCCGCGCGTCGTTTTGCCGTGGAAACGAACACGATTGTTCGTACGCGCAAAGCATTTGCCCACGAGGTTTTGGAATCGCGCCTGGAGCGCTCGAAGCTTTCCAAGGAAGATACCGCATTTGCGCAGGTTCTTGTTTTGGGCGTTGCGGCAACCTGGGGCACGCTTGATGAGATTATCGATCGTGCTTTGGACAATCCGAAAGACATTGAACCGCTGGTGCGCGATGCCCTGCGCATTTCCACGTACGAGCTGTTTTTCTTGGGCAAAGAGGAACATGCGGCTGTGGATCAAGGCGTTGAGCTTTCCAAGTATATTGCACCGCGCACGGGTGGTTTGGCGAATGCCGTTCTTCGCCGCGTTGTGGAGCTGAAAAAGACGTGGCCGTTCGGCGATCCTAAGACCGATATTGCGGCATTGGCTCGTCTGTACGGTTTTCCGCAGTGGCTGGCAGTGCGCCTTATCAAGGATTTGGGTGCGACCGATGCCGTTGCTCTGATGAAAGCCTCTAATGAGCAAGCTCCGCTGTTCATTGCGGTGAATAAAGCGAAAGCAAGCGACCAGGAAATCGTGGCGCTTTTTGCCGATTGCGGCATTACCGCTCAACCGCAAACCATTGATGGCGTGGAAATCCCGGGCTGCTATTTCATTAGCAACAGCAAGATTTTGCTTGATGGTCGTATTTCGCATGCACTTGCGCAGGGCAAGATTCTAGTGTCCGATGTTGCCGCGCAGCGTGTGGCCATGTTGGCGCTTCCTGAAGAAAAGCCGGCGGCGTTTCTGGAGATTGGCGCAGGTCGCGGTACGAAAACAATCTTGCTGCAGAGCAATGCCCAGCGCAAGTACGGTTCTCAAATGAAGCATTACACGCTGGACAACCATGAGTTCAAAGCCCGTGTTTTGCGCGAACGTGCCGAGAAATACGGCATTGAAGTTGCCGATGCGCTCACGCTTGATGCTACGGAAATGACTGCGGAAGATTTCCCCGAGACATTTGACGCCGTGTTCATTGATGCGCCGTGCTCTGGCTTGGGAACGCTTCGTCGTCACCCCGAGATTCGCTGGCGTCTGAACGAGCGGGGTATTGAGAACCTGGCGGCAAAGGGCCTGAAAATGCTGCAGACGGCTGCTGCTTTGGTGAACCCCGGTGGGCGTCTGACATATTCCACGTGCACGGTAACGAAGCGCGAAAACCAAGACGTTATTATGGAGTTCTTGAAGTCTGAAGAAGGTGCAGATTTCAAGCTGGAAGCAATCGACGGACACGCGAGTTTTGCTACAAATGTGAATTCTGGCGCCGCTGACGGACATTTTGCAGTTTGTCTTGTGCGTGAAAAAAATTAGTGGTATTTTTCGTAAAGCTCATTTTTTGGATAACAAATAGGAACACGATGAACTCTGTACGAATTAACAACTTAGTCA
>CAKUOV010000012.1 GCA_934670115.1 uncultured Eggerthellaceae bacterium | reverse complement strand
AACAATCATGCTGAAGAGGCCCGTTTCCCCTGCTCAAGGCGGGAAGACAGGCCTCTTCAACTGCAAAATTCAGGTTAAAGACTCGCTTGAAAAGCTTTTTCACCTGATGGGTGTCCCATTGATGTGACAGGAAATGCGCTTTTGCATGCTGGAACCGTCAGTCGCAGGGAACAACGCAGGGCACAAGGCTCAAAAGAAGTTGACAAAGCGGGAGTGCTATGGCTCCACGGGTTTTGCCGCAGGGCGCTAAACTGTGTTTGTGGTCGTTCTTTGTTGAAGCTGTGACTTCTTTGTGGGTTTTCGAAGTCGTATCCCCAAACGGTACGAAATCTGCCGCAATTGGCTTATTTTGACCATAATTGCATTCCTTTTACCCTCCGGTTGTCTATTCTTTGCCGATATGCCCCGTAACATATTGGTAACTTTGGTAAGCTGAGCGCGTGCAAAAGCACATCGTATTCGTTGGGAGAAGGAGAATCGCTGTGACACTCATTGGCTTTCTCGTACTGTTCCCTTTGGTTGCGGCGGCTTTGCTTGCCGTGGTTAAGGGAAACGGCGCCCGCAAAGGAATCGTGTATGTTTCAGCTGCGGCAATCGCTGTTGCATCCATCGCATTCGCGGCGCTCAACCTGGGCTCTTCGCATCAGTTAATCACATACAGCTCGGCTGTTGTGGATACGATTTGCACGGGCATTGGCGTTATTATCGCCATTATCATTCTCGGCTTTGCGATTAAGTACAAAAACATTCTTGCTGGCGTCTTGGCATTGATCCAAGTTGTCGGCGCGCTTGCTTTTGAACTGGGCATGGCTCACGGAATCCAGGTAACCGCAGGTCTTGTTGTTGATCCTCTGATTATCCTTATGGCGCTGATCATTGGCATCATCGGCTCTGGCATCTGCGTATATGCCCTGGGCTATATGGAAGACTTCCAGCATCACGAGCCCGAGGGAGCAAAGGACCGTCGTCCGTATTTCTTCGCGCTGATGTTTATCTTCCTTTCGGCGATGTTCCTTATCGTATGCTCCAACAATATGCTGTGGATGTTCACCGGTTGGGAAGTAACCACGGTTTGCTCCTTCCTGCTTATCGGTTTCACCAAGACCGAAGAGGCAATCCGCAATTCGTTCCGCCAGATTATCATGAACTTGCTGGGTGGCATTGCGTTCTTGGTTGGTATGTACTTCACGGTAGTGAATTTCAACACGCTGTCTTTCGATGCGCTCTTGGCATTTGGCGTTGCGAACCCCAATCTGGTAGCGATTCCTGCAATCTGCCTGGCGTTTGCTGGTCTGACGAAGGCGGCTCAGATGCCGTTCCACACCTGGCTTTTGGGCGCTATGGTTGCACCTACTCCTACCAGCGCGCTGCTTCACTCTTCCACCATGGTTAAGGCGGGCGTGTTCTTGCTGGTCAAGTTGGCACCGATTTTCGCTGTGTGCCTTTCTGCTTCCACCATGGTTATCTTGGTGGGCGGCTTCACATTCCTGTTCTGCTCGCTTATGGCAATTTCCCAGAGCAACGCTAAGCGCGTTCTGGCGTATTCCACCATCGCGAACTTGGGCCTGATCACTGCCTGCGCGGGCGTTGGCACCGCCGAGGCAATTTGGGCCGCCACGTTCCTGATTTTGTTCCATGCTGCTGCAAAATCCCTGCTGTTCCTATGCGTGGGTACTGCAGAGCACCACATTGGAAGCCGCGACATTGAGTCCATGGACTTGCTGTTCGAGCGCATGCCGCATCTTGCCCGCCTGATGATGATTGGCATTATGTGCATGTTCATTGCTCCTTTGGGCATGCTTATGGCAAAATGGGGCGCTTTGGTGTCCTTCGCGGAAACGAAAAATATCGTTTTGCTGCTGATCCTTGCATTTGGTTCTGCTGCTACGTTTATGTTCTGGGCAAAGTGGATTGGCAAGCTGGCTGGCATCGCTCAGTCTACGGAAAACGTGGAGAAAACGGTGCATAAGTCCGAATGGATCGCGCTGCTACTTATGACAACGCTCATCTTCATCTGCTGCGTTTTGATGCCGGTTATCTCCGAGTACATCATTGAGCCGTACATTGCAAGCGCGGGCATTGTATCCGTGATTGCCCCGCAGGCTCTGACCGATGACAACATGGTGATTGCCGCTATTCTTACCGTGCTGGTATTCATCGTTCTCATTGCCGGCCCTGGTCGCTCTAAGGCTCGCAAAGTTGATGTTTACCTTGCCGGCATCAGCGTGGATAACGAAAAGCGCGAGTTCACGAACGCTTTGTCGGGCGTATCCGCAGCAACGGCACGTAACTGGTATCTGGCAGATTGGTTCGGCGAAGCAAAGCTCAACGGCTTCTCCACTATTTTCTGCACGGTGCTTATTATTGGTTGTTTTGTAATGTCCGTCCTGAGCCCTCTGGGCTTCTAAGAAAGGGGTGAAATCATGGCTATGCCTTTGCTCGCTAACGTTATTGGCATCATCGCGTTCGCTATTCTTGCCCCCGTTCTGGGTTGCCTGCTCAGCGGCCTTGACCGTGTTATCTCTGCCCGCATGCAGGGCCGCGTAGGACCGAGCATCCTTCAGCCGTATTACGATGTGCGCAAGCTGTTGGGCAAGGACAACGTTTCCACCAACAGCGCAGAAGCTGTTTACATCAGCGCAGCCTTGGGATTTGCGATTGTCGCTGGCGGCATCTTCTATTCCGGTGGTAACATCTTGCTGAGCATCTTCTTGGTCACCATGGGTGGTTTGTTCTTCATCATTGCTGCTTACAGCTCTCGTTCTCCCTATGCTGAAGTTGGTGCAGGACGTGAAATCATCCAGGTCATGTCATATGAGCCTATGGTTTTGATCCTTGGCGTGGGCGTATTCATGGCCGCCGGTTCGTTCAACGTGAGCGACTTGTTCGGCATTGAGACGCCGATTATCTGCCGTGCATGGTTGATTTTTATCGGCCTGCTGTTCGTGCTGACCATCAAGCTGCGTAAGTCTCCGTTCGATATCTCTATGTCGCATCATGCGCATCAGGAAATCGTTCGCGGTGTGACCACTGAAATGAGCGGTCCCACGTTGGCGAAAGTCGAGATTATGCACTGGGTCGAAAACGTGCTGTTCTTGGGCTGGGTTGGCATGTTCTTCGTGTGGGATAATCCCTTGTCCATCATCTTGGCCATTGTGGTTGCCCTCTTGACGTTCTTCCTGGAAATCCTCATCGACAACAACTTCGCCCGCGTGAAGTGGCAGGCAATGTTGAAGTCCGCATGGGTTGTGGCTCTTATTACGGGTGGCATTAATTTCGCCGTCCTGTTGTTCCTGTAGAGAAGGGGTTGATCGAATGGCTTTTGCTTCGAAATCTCCTTGGGTCATCCATTACGACGGCTCAAGCTGCAATGGTTGCGACATTGAAGTGTTGGCAACCCTGTGCCCGGGCTTTGACGCCGAGCGCTTCGGCGTGATTAACACGGGCAACCCTAAGCATGCCGACATCTTTTTGGTGACCGGCAGCGTGAACGAGCAGAACATCTCTGTTGTTCAGGAAATCTACAACCAAATGGTTGAGCCGAAAGTTGTTATCGCCTGCGGCATTTGCGCTTGCTCTGGCGGCGTGTTTGCCGATTGCTACAACGTTATTGGTGGCGTTGACAAGGCGATTCCCGTTGATGTGTACGCACCTGGTTGCGCCGTTCGTCCGGAAGCTCTTATCGATGCCGTTGTTGAAGCGGTGGGCATCCTGGAGGAAAAGGCAAAGGGTTGCGCTCCGAAAGAAAGAGGGGAGGAGTAACCATGGCCTTGCAAACTGAAATGCATGTAATTGCGCTGAGCGAGCTTCCTGCTTTGTCTGATGCCAAGAAAGCTTCCGGTGCGCGTTTCGTGCAGATGCATTGCGTATGCACCGATGACGGTGTATTCGATGCCATTTATTCCTGGATGGAAGGCGACATTGTTCTGAAGAACTACAAAATCGAGGGTTTGACCTCGAAAGACGTGATTCCGTCCGTTACGAATAACTTCCTTGCGGCATTTGTTTTCGAGAATGAAGCGCATGATCTTTTCGGTGCGAACATCGAAGGCATTGCAATTGACTTCCAGGGTCATTTCTACAACATCAAGGCAACGAACCCGATGTCCATTCTTTCTCCCGAGCAGAAAGCTGCGCGTGATAAGGCCGCAAAGGTTGCTGCCGCAAAGGCCGCAAAAGAAGCTGCTGGTCAAGCTGCACCGGCTGCCGATGCTTCCGCCGATGCCGAGCTTGAAGCGAAACTTGCTGCAATGGATCCCGAGAAAGCCGCGAAGGTTCGCGCTGCTATGGCCGCGAAGGCTGCGAAAGCTGCAGCTGCCCAGAAGGAAGGTGAATAGGAATGAGCCAGAAAACCGTAATTCCCTTTGGCCCGCAGCATCCTGTTCTTCCCGAACCGCTTCATCTTGATTTGGTTGTGGAAGACGAAAAGGTCGTAGAGGCAATTCCGCAGATCGGCTTCGTTCATCGTGGGCTTGAGAAGCTGACCGAAACGCGCGATTACAACCAGTTCATCTACGTTGCCGAGCGTATTTGCGGCATTTGCTCGTTCGGTCATTCTTACGGCTATGCCGAGACCGTTGAGGCCCTGATGGGTGTGGAAGTTCCTGAACGCGCGAAGTTCTTGCGCGTAATCTGGCACGAGCTTTCTCGTGTGCACTCTCACATTCTGTGGCTGGGTCTTGCTGCCGATGCTTTTGGCTACGAAAGCTTGTTCATGCATTGCTGGCGCTTGCGTGAGCGCGTGCTTACCATTTTCGAGAAGACCACGGGCGGTCGTGTTATCTTCTCTGCCGTGAAGGTCGGCGGTGTGGTGCGCGACATTACGAAAGACCAGTTCGATGAGATGATTTCCACGCTCGACGGTATCAAGGACGAATACGCTCAGATTCGTAAGACGTTCTTGAACGATTCCTCTGTTCGCAATCGTCTGCAGGGCGTTGGCTACATTAGCACCGAAGACGCTCGTGCGTTGAGCATGGTTGGCCCGTTTGTTCGTGCCTCCAATGTTCCGCAAGATATGCGCATGCAGGGCAACGGCGCTTACGCGTATCTTACCGACTTCCAGCCCATTACGGCTACGTCGGGCGACTGCTATGGTCGTGTCGAGGTTCGTACCGCCGAGGTCTTGCAATCCATCGATATCATCAAGGAAATGGCTGCTCAGATTCCTGGTGGCGATATCGCGGTGCCGGTCAAGGGCAATGCGCCTGTTGGCGAAGCAACGAACTCTTTGGAGCAGCCTCGTGGCGAATGCTTCTATTATGTGCGCGGCAATGATTCCAAGTATCTCGACCGCGTTCGTATGCGCACACCTACATCGGTGAACCTTGCCGGTATGGTGAAAGCGCTTGAGGGTTGCGATCTTGCCGACGTGAGCAACATTCTTCTGACCATCGACCCTTGCATTAGCTGCACGGAAAGGTAGGAGTCATGGGATTTTTCAATCTTGGCAAGATGACGTTCGACTCTTTGTTCAAAAAGCCCGAAACCGTCAAGTATCCTTTTGAGAAAAAGGAAGCATATCCGCAGCTCAAGGGCCATGTTGTCAACCATGTTGATGATTGCATTCTGTGCGGAATCTGCGAGAAGCGTTGCCCCTGCCATACTATTACGGTCGATAAAGAAGCTCGTACGTGGACGGTATTCGAGTATCGTTGCATCCAGTGCGGTTTCTGCGTGCGTGAGTGCCCCAAGAACTGCTTGGAAATGGCTCCGCAGTATGCACCGGTAACGCGCAAGCCCGAACCGGATACGTACCACGTTCCCGAAAAGGAAAAGAAGGTAAAGGAATAGCAACGCGTGTGTTGCGCTTCTCCATGAAGCATGAAATAACTGCTAGAATAAGCGGCGATGCAAAGACGGGCCGAGCTTTTGCAGCTCGGCCTTTTCATGAGTTGGGGGAGATACCGCGTGTCAGACACTGAAGAAGTGACTAATAAGATATTCACCATCCCGAATGTGATTTCGTTCATTCGACTCTGCATGGTGCCTGCTTTTATCGTATTGCTGCTTAAGGGAAATGATGTTGCGGCAACGGTGCTTTTTGCCTTTGCGGCGGCAACGGATTTCGTGGACGGACAGGTAGCGCGTCGTACGCATTGCGTCTCCAAGCTGGGGCAATTGCTTGATCCTGCGGTTGATCGCATTCTTATGATATCTGGTGTGGTCTGTTTGTTGGTTGTTGGACGTTTGCCGCTTTGGGTTGTCTTGTTTGTTGTTTTGCGCGACCTGTTTTTGCTTGCGGGCGGTGGGTACTTGCTCAAGCGCTATCGCAAGCGCGTTGCGGTGATTTATCCAGGGAAAGTCTCAACGACCTTATTGTTCGTGGGATTCTCGCTCCTTCTTTTGAACTGGCCTCAAGTCGATGGCCTTGGTTGGTGCGATGTTTCGTGGTTGCCTGGCTTCTCGAGTGGCGTTTTCTCATGTGGAATTTGGTTTGTTTACGCTGGTCTGGTGCTCTCCGCGTTCGTAACTGCGTATTATATTAAAAAGGGTTTTGCAGCTCGCCGAGAGGCAATCGCTGAAGAGCAGGCGGATCAAACGACGCTCTAGGCGTTTGCATGCTGCAACCGCACTCGTAAGACAAGCGTGCCGTTTTGCGTACGAACGCATTTCGGCAAAGGATATATGTACTGAATAACGGATATGAACCAAGGATCGAAGAAGAGAATTCCAGCCGATAAAGAGACTGCGTCCCGCGTTCGCCGAAGTAGTTCCTCTTCGGCTTCTTTTTCTGCACCCACCACGCGAAGTGCAGCGATGAATCGTGGTGCTGCATCAACCGCCCACGGCGTAAAGCCAAGAAAAACAACATCAGCTGGCGCGCACTCGACGCATTCTGCTTCGGGGGCTCGTCATTCTTCGAGTTCTTCGGTCCCTGCGGCAAGCCAAAGGCGGCAGTCGGCAGCAACGCCAAAAGCTGCATCTTCATCTGCTCGGCATGCTTCAGCGTCTGGGCGCAGGACTGTTGCTCGCGCTGCAGCAGGAACTCCCGCCGCAGCGGACGTACGTGCAAGCGCAAAGTCGAATGCGCGTGCCAATACGCGCACGCGAACCGCTGCTTCGCAACGGACGACCGCGCGGGCCAGCGCGGCAAAGCAGCCTGCCTCTTCGAAGCGCGGTACTAACGCACACGCGAAAAGAAAGATAGCGGTTGCTGTTGTTGCTTTTCTCGTGCTGATTGTTTTGGCTGATCATGCCATGAATTTCAATAAGGCGTATCCAGGTGTGCATATTGGCTCCGTAGATTGCTCTGGTAAAACGGCGCCTGAAATCGTTGCGCTTCTGGAAGAAACATATGGTTCGTCCTACGAGCAGCGCGAAGTATTGGTTTATGCCAGCGAGGATGCACAAGCGCTTGTTAACGCCGAAGGAAGCGAAGAGGTAGGCGATGAGGATCGCATCTCGGTTGCAGAGGCACGAGAGAGGCGTTTAGTGTGGTCAGTTTACCCTGAAACCGTTGCGGCATCGTTTGACGTGGAGGATAGCGCGCAGGCTGCTGTTACAGAAGCGCATGGCATAACGAATATCGTCTCGCGCATTGTCATGGCCTTTCAGGGAAAGCAAGTCTATCCTATCTTCAATTTCGGTGAAGCGTACCGTGATTTCGCAAACGAAGTGAACGCAACGGTTGGCATCGAGCGCATTGATTATAATATCTCGGTTAATCAGGGGGTATGCAGCGTTACTTCCGGGCAAGATGGCGTGCTCATGAACGACGTGGCATTCCAAAAGAAGCTTGTAGAAGGCTTTTTGTCCCAGGAAGATACCCCGTATTCTTTTGTTGCCATTCCCGAGGATGCGCCTGTTCGTATTACCCAGGCGGCGGCTCAGGCGGTGTGCGATAAAGTTAACGCGGCCATTGCCGATGGCGCGAATTTCGTGTATGAGAATGCTGGCTGGAACGCTACTTCCGTTGCCGTAGGCGAATGGGTTGCCAGCGAAATCGTGCAAGAAAATGGTTCGTGGAGCCTTATTCCCTGTATCGATACCGAGCTTGCGCGCCCCGTGCTTCTTTCCCATGTGAAGGAAAACGGTGGAGAAGATGTCATGGAAGTATCGTTTTCCGTTTCCGATGCAGGCAATGTCGTTGTGCACACGAATTCATCAGGCAAAATACCGCTTGTTGACGATGCTCTTGCAGCGTTAGACGCCGCTCTATTTGGTACGTCAAACAGTGCACCTCAGGATGCTGCGCTTGCTGCTGATGGTCGGGCGGTAACGGTGAACATTGCTTCTGCGGAAGCTCCCTCTGAAATGTCGTTTGACGATGCGCTTTATTACGGTGTGATTGGCGAGATTTCAACGTTTACCACGGAATACACGCATGGTTCGGCATCGACCGAGTCGCGCAACTACAATATTCATCTTGCTGCTGATTTGTTGAATAATTCGATTTGCGCTGCGGGAGGCAAATGGTCATTCCACAATGTTGCAGGCGAATGCGACGAGGCGCGCGGTTTCAAAGAAGCGGGCGTTATTGAGGAAGGCGTGTACAGCACCGCGTTTGGCGGTGGCATTTGCCAAGTTGCCACTACGGTATTCAACGCGGCATACGATGCGGGCTACTACATTGACCGTCGCTATAACCACACCATTTATAATTCGAGCTATCCCGCTGGCCGCGATGCTGCAGTGAGCTGGCCTGACTTGGATTTGATTTGGTCAAACGATACGGCATCTGATGTTCTTTTGACTACATCGTATACCGAGGGCACCATTACGGTAACACTTTGGGGCGTTTCTCCCGAACGAAGCGTTTCAACATATGTTTCCGATTGGGAAGAAGGCGACAAGTTCAAGACGAAGTACGTTTTGAATACCGATTTAGCACCTAAAGCTTACCGCGTTAAGACAAAGGGCTCCGATGGTCGCACCATTTACGTTGAGCGTACGGTTTACGATAAGGACGGAAACCAGCTGTCGTTCCAGCGCTTCCGCTCTGCTTATGATGCGGTAAACGAGATTATCGAGCACGGTGAAGAATACGAGATTCCAGAAGACGACGAAGAAAAGGATAAGGAGTAAGGCAACCCGTTATGAATACACGCTTTTCTTGCATTGGTAAGTCGTGGTTGTCTGCTGCTCGCGTCTGCTTTGCTTTCTTCTTGTCGTTTGCGCTTGTCTCGGCGGGCATTTCCCCTGCTTACGCTGATGTTCGTCTGGCGGATATCGTCTACGGTGAATCGGTGGAAGATCGCAGCTTGTCCGTTGCGCAATGTCCCAGCATCGATGCTCAATACGCTTACGTCATGGATACCGAAGGCACCGTTTACTTCCAGCGCAATGCCGATACTGAAACGCAGATTGCGTCCATTACGAAAGTCATGACGGCGATTGTTGCTTTGGAAAATGCATCGTTGGATACAGCTATTACGGTGAGCGCCGCGGCGGCAGCCATTGGCGAATCAAGCGCTTCTTTGAAAGAGGGGGACATTTTGACGCTTGATCAAGCGCTTACCGCCATGCTTGTTTCATCGGGAAACGATGCCGCGCTTGCAATTGCCGAAACGCTGGGTGCACCCTGGGCGGTTTCCGGACAAAGTGCTGTTCAGGCGTTTGCTGAAAAGATGAACGAGAAAGCCGACCAGCTGGGGATGGAGCATTCGGTGTTCGAAAACCCTCATGGTCTTGATTTCGACGCATATGCAGGAAGCCTTCACAGCACGGCGCGCGACGTTGCAACGATGTGCGCGCACGCCATGCAAAACGAGGTGTTTCGTGGCATTGTTCGTCAATCGAGCGCTCAGGTTGTCTTGACGCGCGAGGGCGAAAAAGCAGAAATCGATCTTGAATCAACGGACTTGATGCTCGACGAATACGAGGGCGCTTGCGGTATCAAAACGGGTTACACCGCTCTTGCGGGGGCTTCTTTTGCCGGTGCGTGTGAGCGAAACGGGAAGACCTACATTGCCATTGTCATCAATTCTTCCAGCGATAATCAGCGCTTCACCGATTGCGAAACGCTCTTTGACTGGGTTTTTGCTCATCAGAAGAACTACCAGATAATCAATTCCACCGAAACCGCTACCGTTACGAAAAATGGACAAGAACAGAGCGTTCCCGTTGTTGCCCATGTGGCCCATGAAGGCTGGATTGATAAAACCATAGCTGCAACGGTGGACGACCCCGACCAAACGATTCCGCTTTTCGACTTGCAAGGCAATGTTTCCCAAGAAGTTGAGTTCAATAAGGTGACCGAAGACGTTCACGTGGGCGATAAGCTGGGTACGTTGACGTTTAAGCAGCACAATGAAGTGCTTGCTACTGTTACTATAATAAGCTGCGAGGACGTTGCTGCTCCTAATATGTTTGAGGGAATAGGAATCTGGTTTCAACGCTTATTTGCGGGTTTTTCTCATGAGCAAATAAGCGCGAGTTCTGTTTTGGTGAACACTACTCCGCTTATTATCGATAGAACTTCGTGGTAAGGAGACTGTTATGGATGAATTTTGCCCAGTATGCGGCGCCAAAAGAGAGCAAGGTTCGGTATCTTGCGCATCTTGTGGCTATCATTATTTAGAGGCAACTCAAAAGTTCACGCCCGTGACGGTCGATGCTGTTCAGGCTCCGGCAAGCGTTCCTGCAAAGAAGGCTTTATTGCGCGTTGTACGCGGTCCGCAATGCGGATGCGCCTTCGAGCTCACGCGCACGGTTTCGAGTGTTGGCCGTAGCCCTCAGTGCGATATCTTCTTGAACGATATGACAGTTTCGCGTGAACATGCGCTTATCGCGTCAACGGATAAAGGATACGTTATTACCGATCGGAATTCGTATAACGGTCTTTGGGTCAACAATGAAGCAGTGGATACGAAGCTGCTTAAAAACGGCGATGCTATTCAGATTGGTACGTTCTGCTTGATTTTTGAATCGTAGGTGAATGTGATGGAACTTCTTTCGGGTAACGAAGCTATTGCGCGCGGCGCATGGGAAGCGGGCGTTCGTTTCGCATCTGCGTATCCGGGCACTCCTTCAACGGAAACGCTTGAAGCGCTGGGAACGTACGATAACGTGTACGCTGAATGGGCGACGAACGAGAAAGTTGCTGTTGAAAGCGCCGTGGGCGCAAGTATTGCGGGTGCGCGCGTTCTATCCACCATGAAGCATGTGGGTGTGAATGTGGCGGCCGATCCACTGTTTACGGCGGCGTGCACCGGTGTTCATGGCGGCATGGTAGTTTTGGCAGCCGATGATCCGGGTATGTATTCTTCTCAAAACGAGCAAGACTCCCATTATTACGCGGCTGCAGCGAAAATCCCTATGCTTGACCCGGCAAATTCGCAGGAGGCGTATCAGTTCACGAAAGATGCGTTTGAGCTCTCCGAACGCTTTGACGTGCCGTTCTTCATTCGCTCGAGCGTTCGTATTTCTCATACGAAAACGCCTGTTCAGATGGGGGAGCGTGTTGAAGTTCCGCTGAAGAATCTTCCAGTGGAGCCGTCGAAGTGGGTTATGATGCCCGCTTTCGCCAAACCGCGCCGTACCGTTCAGCTTCAGCGCATCGACCAGCTTGAGGAATGGGTCGAAACGTGTCCTTACAACCAGGTATTTACGGGTTCAAAGGAAATTGGCGTCATTTGCACGGGCGCTGCGTATCAGCATGTTCGCGAAGCTTTGCCAGATGCTTCCATTTTCAAATTGGGCGTTTCTTGGCCGCTTCCTAAGCTGGCGCTTTATGATTTTGCGGAAAGCGTTGACGCAGTATATGTGGTGGAAGAAGGATCGACCCATTTGATGGATGCCGTGCGCGCAACGGGCGTTGCTGTTTCTACTGCGCCGTATGGTATTCCCTACGAAGGCGAATTGACCGTGGGCATCATTAAGGCTGCATTTGGTCGTGAACTTCCTACCCGAAAGCAGGCGCCCGATAATCTGCCTGGTCGTCCTCCCGCACTTTGCGCCGGATGTCCCCATCGCGTGGTGTTCCGTGAGCTGAGTCGTATGAAAGCTCTGGTCATGGGTGATATTGGTTGTTACACGCTGGGTACGCTCGCGCCGCTTTCCGCTATGCATGCTTGCATTGACATGGGCGCTTCCATCTCTATGGCACATGGTTACGAAGTGGCAAGTGAAGGTACCGATCATCGTCCCGTGGTATCCGTTATTGGCGACTCCACGTTTGGACACAGCGGCTTGAGCTCGCTTATTTCCACGGTTTACAACTGCGGTCAGGGCACGGTGTGCATTCTTGATAACCGCACGACCGCTATGACGGGTCGCCAAGGCAATCCGTTCAACGGCGTAACGTTGCAGAACAGGCCTTCGCGCGAGCTCGATTTGGAAGGCGTGGTGCGCGCGCTGGGCATAAACGATGTGCGCGTTATTGACCCCTATGTGGTGCAGGATGTTCGTCAAGCGCTGAAAGAAGCTGCGTCTTCTTCTGAGCTTTCGGTGCTTATTTTCCGCCATCCCTGCGTTTTGCTTACACGTAAGCGTGAAGCGGCGTATTCCGTAACTGCTGACTGCACTGCTTGTGGCGCGTGCAGTTCATTGGGATGTCCCGCTATCTCCAAAGATAGCGTAGGTCATGCGCATATTGACGACCAGCAATGTATTGGCTGCGGTCAATGCGCCCAGTACTGCGGTGCTCATGCTATCCAGCAGCTTACGGCTGGCAATAATTTTGCATAATCGCAGGTTATCGAAGAGAGGTTATCAAGATGTCTACCACAACTGTTCTTTTGTGTGGCGTGGGCGGCCAGGGAACCATTCTTGCGGCTGACCTGCTTGCGCGCGCTGCTCTTGCGGCTGGTTTGGATGTAAAGGTCTCTGAAATTCACGGCATGGCCCAGCGCGGCGGATCCGTTACCACCACGGTGCGTTTCGGTGAAAGCGTGGAGTCCATGATTGCTGATTTGGGTGATAGCGATTTCGTTGTGTCATTCGAAACGACTGAAGCGTTGCGCAACCTTCCGTACCTGAAGGAAGGCGGCAAAATGCTCGTCTCCGATGAGACAATCACCCCCATGACGGTTCTGACGGGCGCGCAAAAAATGCCCGAAAAACCGCAGGCGACACTTGCAGAACAAGGCGCTTTGCTGATTCCCGCTGTTCAAATTGCCGCCGATGCCGGCACGGCCAAAGCAAGCAACGTTGCCCTTCTGGGTGCTCTGTCAGTGTTTCTTGGCTTCGACGAGTCTATTTGGGAAGACGTTATTTCCCAGCGTGTTCCGCCTAAAACGATTCAAACGAATTTGACGGCATTTCATCAGGGTCGCGCTTTCGTTTGCTCGGCGCAAAACGCCTAAGCGAATGAAAAGCATATGAGTGAGATAATCCTGAAATAGGCAGGAACGCTTCGTGTCTGATTCGCTGTCAACTATTTTCGTCCAAGATACGCGACCCGTGGTGGGAAGGTTTGCTCCTTCTCCCACGGGTCGCATGCATGCGGGCAATATCTACGCATCGCTTCTTGCGTGGCTTATTGCAAAATCCCAGAGTGGAAAGATGATTTTGCGTATCGAGGACCTTGATCGCGATCGTTCGCGTGCTGAATTCATCGATCAAGTCCAAGCGGATTATGAAATGCTCGGTTTGACCTGGGATGATGGCCCCTACTATCAGAATGATAGGGAAGAGGCGTATCAGCATGCCTATGAATTGCTTGCGCAGCGTTGCGGCATGTATCCCTGTTTCTGCTCGCGCGCCGATCTGAAAGCTGCAGCTTCGGCCCCACATTTAGGCGACAAAAACGTCTATCCGGGGACGTGCCGCAATTTAACGCCCGAACAACGTCTTGAAAAGGGAAAAGAGAAGCATCCTTCGTTTCGGCTGGTCGTTCCCAATAAGACATATGCGTTTCATGATGCGATACAAGGCGATTTTTCGCAAAATCTTGCATTGCAATGCGGTGATTTTTTGATTCGCCGCGCCGATGGCATGTTCGCTTATCAGCTCGCTGTGACCGTTGATGATGCCGCGCAAGGGGTTACTTCGGTGACGCGCGGGTACGACTTGATCACATCTTCGCCCCAGCAGATGTTTCTTCTTGAGCAGCTGGGACACGCGGCACCTCAGTATGCTCACGTTCCCTTATTCGTCAATGAGCAGGGAAGACGTCTTTCGAAGCGCGATAAAGATGCTTCGCTTCAGGAAATGCTTGCAACATATCGTTCTCCCGCTGCGCTTTTGGGCCATATTGCATTTATTGGCGAAATCATCGACGTAGACGAACCTGCAACGCCAGAGGAATTGCTTTCATCTTTTGATCTTGGGCACTTTGTAAAGCTCGTTCGGGACGAAGTTGGCATCTTGCAGCCTATTGTGTGGCGCTAGGTTTTGCGGACCGTGTTTTATGTCTTGTGGTTAACGTTGGAGCAGTGAGCTAAAACGTGAGTGAGCCGCAAGCATCGCAAAGGATAAGCGCTGCATAGAATGTATCTACTACCACGTTTACGGTTAAGATTTGGCTCATGGCCGCCACGCGCGATTGCAAAACGAGCGGATTTGCTACCAATGCCTTTCCGAAGGGATACAGCGCCAAAAGCGCAAACGGAGCAATGACCAGCCCCTTCGTCCACCAGATGCATCCGAAGAGCACCACGAGAAGCACCATGCTATACAGTGCTGCATGATAGAGCTTGCGTGCTTTCTCCCTGCCGACCACGACGGACAAAGTCTTACGCTTCGCTTCGACATCCTTCTCAATATCGCAGGTGTTGTTTGTCATGAGAATAAGCCCAATGCCGATAAGCACGGGAATGCTCCAAACGAACGCTTCCCACGAAAGCGTTAGGGTGAGCGCTTGGTGTGTTGCCACCAAAATGAGCGTTCCCATAGTAAAGCCGCTCACGAATTCCCCAATAGGTAGATAGGAAATAGGAAGACGCCCCCCTGAATACAAGCACAGCACTGCGGCGCCAATCACGCCCAAGACTAAAGGAATCCAGCCGGCGCAATAAATGACATACGCCCCAATTACGAAAGCAAGAACAACCAGAATAATGGCAAATCGCTTTACCGATTTCGGGTTCACGTTATTGAAAACCAACACGGCATCATTTTTGTCCATCTGGTTTTCAGCGGTATCGGCGCCCTTTTTGAAGTCAAAGTAGTCATTGAGCGTGTTTACGGCAGATTGCATGCAAATGACAATCACCAAAACAGCAAGTACAAGCGAAACGGAAATTGTCCCTACATCGTGCAGCGCAAGCGTGGTGCCAACCAGCGTAGGCATGATTGCAGCTGGCCACGTATGGGGCGCTGCGAGTTGCAAAAGAAGGGTGGGAGTAAGAGGTTCATGCTCTTGCGAATGATTCATGTCTACCTTTTCGTTCTTCAAAGTTATCTTGAGAGCTTATTGTAGCGTTCAAAAGCGTGTTTGGTGTGCCAAAACTGCGTCCGCAGTAAATAACGGGTTAATAATCGGGAGATACAAGGAAACTAGGATAAAATCATCGAATGCAATTTTGATACTTGATTTTGATTCCTAAGAAATAGGAAAGGTAATTTCATGACGAAACAAAGAGTAGGCTTTACTGAGACTGTCCTGCGCGACGCTCAGCAGAGCCTCATCGCGACTCGTCTTTCGTTCGATAAGATGGCTCCGGTTTTGAGCAAAATCGATCAAGCGGGTTATTATTCTGTTGAATGCTGGGGTGGCGCGACGTTCGACGTGTGCCTTCGTTACTTAAACGAAGATCCTTGGGAGCGCTTGCGTAAGCTGCGCGTCGCAATGCCTAACGCGAAACTCCAGATGCTTTTGCGCGGTCAGAACATTTTGGGCTACAAGCATTATCCCGATGATATTGTTCGCCGCTTTGTCAAGGCGTCTGTTCGCAACGGCATTGATATCATCCGTATTTTCGATGCGCTCAACGACCTTGAGAACTTAAAAGTTGCTGTTGACACCACGCTTAAGGCGGGAGCAATTGCTTCGGGCACCATTTGCTACACCACAAGTCCCGTGCACACGATTGAAGCATATGTGAAAATGGCCGAAGAACTGAAGGCCATGGGTGTGTCTACCATCTGCATTAAAGATATGGCAGGCATTTTGACTCCGCAAAAGGCATTCGATTTGGTTTCCAGCATCAAATCTGCTGTCGATTTGCCTCTTATTGTCCACACGCATTCTACGACCGGAACGGCATATATGACGTATCTACGTGCGGTGGAAGCAGGTGCCGATGTCATTGATACCGCTATTGGCCCTATGAGTGGAGGTACTTCTCAGCCGGCAACCGAAACACTGTGCGTAACGCTCAACGAAATGGGTTTTGAAACAGGGCTGAATCAAAAAACCCTGTTCGAGCTAGCGGAATATTTCAAAGAAGTTCGCGGCGAATATCTAGAAGACGGTACGTTGAATCCCATTTCTATGGGCACCGATGCTGCGTGTCTTGAGCATCAGATTCCAGGCGGCATGCTCTCGAATTTGCTTTCCCAGCTCAAGATGATGAATGCCTTGGACAAATACGAGGAAGCATTGAAAGAAACGCCGCGCGTGCGCAAGGATTTAGGTTATCCTCCCTTGGTGACGCCAACATCCCAAATCGTAGGCAATCAAGCTGTCAATAACGTTTTAGCTGGTGAGCGCTATAAAAACGTTTCCAATGAAGTGAAGGCATATTGTCGTGGCGAATATGGCAAAACGCCTGCGTCTATTGATCCTGAGGTTCGTGCGATGATTCTGGGCGATGAACAACCGCTTGTGGGTCGTTATGCCGATACGCTTCCCACCGATACGTTCGAGAAAGCGCAAGAAGAGCTGGGCAGCACGGCTCGATGCGAAGAGGATGTTCTTTCATATATTGCGTTTCCTCAGGTAGCGGAAACGTTTTTTGAGGCTCGTAAGAAAGATGAAGAAAAGATAGTTTCCTATAGTATTAAGGCTGTGATGGAATAATGTCGCTCGCTGAAGCAGGTATATATTCGCTCGTGGGCATTCTCACGGTGTTTTTCGCGCTGATTCTTTTAATGTTCGTCATTAAAATTCTGACCAAGCTTACCGATGAGTCTCCGGTGAAGAAAGCATCAGCTGCAGGTTGCAAAGACGATGCTGTGGCGAATAACTCATCCAACGAAACTGCGCAACCGCTCGCTCCGGGTAGTGCGGGAGATATCAAGCTTTATGACACTGATCTGCGAGATGCTGCGATGATTATGGCAATTGTTGCCGATGAATTGAAGAAGCCCATCAACGAGCTGAGGTTTATCAGCATTAAAGAGGTCAAATAATGAAATACATTGTTACTTTGCGTGATCGTACGTTTGAGGTTGAGGTTGAAAACGGCGAAGCTATGATCCTTGACGAGTATGAGGCGAAGGCGCCTGCGGCAGCTGTTGCCGCTCCTGCGACTGCAGTTCCTGTTGCAGCTGCTGGATCGACGCCCGCAGCTCCTGTTGCGGTTGGCGCTGGAACGCCGGTTCCTGCTCCTATGCCGGGTAACATTGTTTCCCTTGAGGTCAAGGTGGGGGATTCCGTTGCAGAAGGCGATGTTGTTGCCGGTATGGAAGCAATGAAGATGAACGTTGAAGTGGTTGCGCCGTGCGCAGGAACAGTTAAGCAAATTCTTGTTGAAAAAGGCGCCGTTGTTGCAACTGATGACGCCATTATGATTATTTAGGGGTAAACCGTGGATAACATTCTTGAAGTCCTCGGAAACCTTGTAAAGACAACGGGCATTGCCCAGCTGCTTGCTTGGGATTCCTCTGCGGAGCTAGTTGATAATCTTGCCGCGGTGTTCGGGCCGATCATCATGATCGCTGTCGCGTGTGTTCTTTTGTATTTAGGCATCAAAAAGCAGTTCGAGCCATTGCTGCTGGTTGGTATTGCGTTTGGCATGCTGCTTTCTAATTTGCCGGGTTCTGATTTGTACCATCCTGAGCTTTGGGATGGCTATATTGCAGGCACCGTAACAATCACCGATATTTTTCATGACGGCGGTTTGCTTGATATTCTCTACATTGGTGTCAAGTCGGGTTTGTACCCTTCGCTTATTTTCTTGGGTGTAGGCGCCATGACAGACTTCGCGCCATTGTTGGCCAACCCCAAGAGCTTGCTTTTAGGTGCTGCTGCGCAGTTCGGAATCTTTTGCGCTTTCATTTTGGCGATTGCCATTGGGTTTGAACCGAATGTCGCTGCATCGATTGGCATAATCGGCGGCGCGGACGGACCTACCGCAATTTGGCTCACCTCTAAACTTGCGCCGGACTATTTGGCTCCCATTGCTATTGCAGCGTATAGTTATATGGCGCTGATTCCGCTGATCCAGCCGCCGCTGATGCGTCTATTGACCACAGAAGAAGAGCGCAAGATTAAGATGGAGCAGCTGCGTCCGGTAACAAAACGTCAGCTTATTTTATTCCCCATTATCGTTATCATCTTCGTTTGCCTGCTGCTTCCCAGCGTGGCACCGCTTCTTGGCTGTTTGATGTTGGGCAATTTGTTCCGTGTGACGGGTGTTACGGAGCGCCTGTCCGATACTGCTCAAAATGCTTTGATGAATATCGTGACCATTTTCCTGGCGGTAAGCGTTGGTGCTACTGCTGTTGCGGAGCGCTTCTTAACACCACAGACGCTGTTTATTATCATCCTAGGTCTTATTGCTTTTGAATTTGCGACGTTTGGAGGCTTGGTGTTGGGTAAAGTTATGTGCAAGCTTTCTGGCGGGAAAATCAACCCTCTTATTGGCTCTGCAGGCGTTTCCGCCGTTCCCATGGCGGCACGTGTTTCCCAGATGGAGGGAGCAAAAGCGAATCCGACGAACTTCCTGCTCATGCACGCCATGGGTCCCAACGTTGCAGGTGTTATTGGTTCTGCTGTTGCGGCGGGCTTTTTGCTGGCGGTCTTTGGCGGTTAACCTTGTTTGTTGACAAATTACCCCACCTTTTGTCAACAAATGGCTGTTGGCGAAGGGTGGGGAAGTGTGCAATTGCAGCAGCGCGCATAACAAAAGAGCGTCCCGAAGGACGCTCTTAGTACGTTTGGGACAATCTAATGATGCATGCTGCAATCGAAAAGAGCTATGCCAGGCGCGGACCAGCTGCAGCAACTTCGGCGCTCATGTGGTCGGCGTATTTCTTTTGGAAGTTATCGTTGAGCATATGAGCGAGCTTGCGGGCGGATTCTTCGTAAGCGGCCTCGTCATCCCAGCTATTTTTGGGGATAAGAACCTCATCGGGGCAGCCCTCGATGGAAGTAGGAATAGCAAGACCGAAAGAGGGGTCCTCAACAAATTCCGCATTTTCGATGGTGCCGTTCAAAGCGGCCGTGACCATGGCGCGCGTATAGCGAAGCTTCATGCGCTCGCCCTTGCCGTTCCAACCCGTGTTCACCAGGTATACGTTAGCGCCTGTTACCAAAACACGATCCTTGAGCATTTCGGCATATTTTGCCGGATGCAACGGCAAGAAGGGCTCGCCAAAGCAGGCGCTAAAGGTGGGCTCAGGTGTGGTAACGCCCAACTCCGTGCCGGCAACTTTGCTGGTAAAGCCAGAAACAAAGTAGTACATTGCCTGGTCAAGGGTAAGCTTGGAAACAGGCGGCAAAACGCCAAACGCATCGGCAGTCAGGAAAATCACCGTGCTTGGTGCTTCGCCAACGCCCTCCAGCACTGCGTTCGGAATGTAGTCAATGGGATAGCCCACGCGTGTATTGGTGGTCAGGCTTTCGTCATCGAAATCGAACTCGCGTGTCTGCTCGTCCATGACGATATTTTCCGCAAGCGAACCGTATTTAATGGCGTTGTAGATTTCGGGTTCGCCTTCTGCGGAAAGGTTAATGCATTTCGCGTAGCAACCACCTTCAAAGTTGAAGACGGAATTCTCGGACCAACCGTGCTCATCGTCGCCGATAAGAAGGCGGTTCGGATCGGCAGAAAGGGTGGTCTTGCCTGTGCCTGAAAGGCCGAAGAATACGGCAGTCGTGCCGTTTTCGGGATCCATGTTCGCAGAGCAATGCATGGGCATGATTCCCATTTTCGGCAGGATGTAATTCATGGTGCTGAAAACGCTCTTTTTGATTTCGCCCGCATAGCCCGAGCCGGCAATCAGGATTTTATGCGCTTCGTAATCAAGGATGATAGCACAGTCGCCAATAACGCCGTCGCGTTCGGGATCGCACTTGAAACCGGGTGCGGCAATCAAGGTGTAGTCAGCTTCAAATGCCTCGAGTTGTTCAGCCGTAGGGCGGCGTAGCAACTGGTGGATGAACAGGTTCTGGGCGGGAAGCTCGTTTACAATGCGAAAACCTTTCGCGCAGTTTATGTCGGCACCCGCAAAACCATCAAAGATGAATACTTCTTTTTCGTTCAGGTATTCTGCAACGCGATTCCATAGTGCATCGAATTTTTCGCGCGAAATCGGTTGGTTGACGCTGCCCCAGTTGATGTCGTCGTGTACACCGGGGGTATCAACGATGAACTTATGCTTTGCGGCACGACCGGTGTACTTGCCTGTTTTGACAACAAGCGCTCCCGATTCGCTCAGTTGGCCTTCGCCCCGTTCGAGCGTGCGCTCAACCAGTTGCGCAATACCGAGGTTGCGATAAACCACCTTCGGTTGGGCTATGCCAAGCTCTTCGATGCCGAATGTTTCCATGAAAACAATGTCCTTTCACGCAATACCGTTGTCGAATGACGGTGTTCTGTATACGACTGCGAAAAAACAAGCACTTGCAGACGTAATCATTATGAAACATTCTGCAAGCGCGAAACGCCTCTGCCAGCCGTAATTTCCGTAAAAGGCTGGTGGATTACTCACGGTTGGTTTTGACGTGACTTCTTTTTACTAGAGCATTATTTCTTGAGTAGCTTGAAGAGCTTGTATGCGCAGTAAGCAAGTGAAATATCTGCTGCAATTTCAAGCACGGCAGCGCCAACGAGCCACGGTGTTGGCTTGCCGTTTTTTACGAGTTGCACATTCGTTTTGACGTCTTCTTGAGAAACTACTATATCCATATCCATGACAAGATGCTCCTTTCGTATGCCATCCTGCGTTCATTTGCATTCTACGCCAATTCGATTGCACGTAAAGCGTTACGGGGATTCGATGACTCATTGTTTCTTTCGAGCGGTTTTAACACTGTTTTCAAACGGTTATTAATACTGAGGCGCGCACGCTCCGAGGCGCGCTCAACCACCTTCTGCAGCTTATTTTCGCTTCTGCATTATCTTACGCGAAAGGACGCACTTCTACGGGATATAATAAAAGACAACTTGCTTGTTCCCATTGTTCAGGAGGCGACAACATGCGTATTTCTACGATTACTGATTTTCTTACTTTGGCTGATAAGCTCGATTACAATCTTGCCGCGCGCAAGTTGTTCATATCGGTAGATGAGCTGTGCCAAAGCATTTCCGAACTGGAAGAAGAGCTGGGTATTTCGTTGTTTATCAACAACAATCGAAACGAGATTGAACTGACGCGCTTTGGTGCGATTTTCGCGCGCGGTGCACATAAGATCGAGCGCGATTACGAAGACACTATTAGCCTTATCAACAAGGCCAAGGGAAAGCCGATGCGTACGATGACGATTGGCACGCGTTATAACGCTGCTCAAGACGAGTCCCCCTACATCACGCGTGCTCTGCGTAAGTACGCACCGAATATTACGCCTGTTTACACGCCCTTGATGCATTTGACGCTTCGCGAGAAGCTTGAATCGGGCGAGATTGACGCCGCCGTGGGCATTGTTGTTGAAGACCGTCTTTACGATGGCTTCAAGACCATTTGCATTGACCGAGACGTGTACGAGATTGTGTGCCCTCTTGATCATCCGTTTGCGAAAATGGAGTCGGTTACGTTGGAGCAATTCGCCAAGGAAAGCGTGATTGTTCCAAGCCCCAAGAACATGGCTTCCATGCATATGTTCTTTACCGACATCTTCGAAAAGGCTGGTATTGAGATTGCCCAAGAAGCGTACTGCGATGACGTTGATGGCCTGATTCTTCAAATTGAAGCAGGAGCGGGCGTATCCATGGTTTTGAGCCAGCGCCGCAGCCATTTCGACGATCGCGTAGCGTTTGTTCCTGTTGCCGATCCTCTTCCGTATGCGCGTATCAATCTGATTTGGTCCGAGGAAACCGAAAAGCGCATTCCTGGCGATTGGTTGAAGGCGTTTGAAGCCTTGAGCATCGATTAACGTTATCGCAGGTGAGAATACCAACGTAACCGCTGGTGTTTGAAGAAAAGTGCGGGATGCAGGTGTTTGCTTGCATCCCGTTTTTTGTTGGCGCGGTGCAGTTAGTCGCACACTCTGCATTTTCGATGGGTATGATTCATGCTTGTATATGAGTCAGATGCACTTAGATTTATTACGTGAAGGCAACAAAGATTACATAATGGTGTCATTCTAAAATATCACTTGCATTGAGATCAGCAGGGGACTATAACGAACATGTCATAAGAAATGAGCCGCAAGTAGGCGGCAGCAAACAAGGAGATGATTCATTATGGCACTGTTAGTTCCTCGTACTCGTGATTTCTTCAACGAAATGATGACTGACCCCTTCGAATCGTTCTTTGGAAGCGCACCGGTACAGCATACGCCCTCGGCGATCATGCACACTGATATTAAGCAGACCGAGACGGGCTATGAGCTGATTGTTGATCTTCCTGGCTTCTCGAAGGAAAACGTCACCGCCGATTTGAAGGACGGTGTTCTTACCATCAAGGCTCACACTGAAACCGAGACTGAAGAGAAGTCCGAAAAGAAGGATACTTGGGTTCGTAAAGAACGTTTCAGCGGTCAATGCAGCAGGTCCTTCTACGTTGGCGAAGATATTGACGAAGCAGAAATCAAGGCTCGCTTTGAAAATGGCACGTTGATCATCACCGTTCCTAAGAAGGTTGAGCAGCCGAAGCTCGATGAAGCGCGTACGATTGCTATTGAAGGGTAGTTATTGAAAACTGCTAACCTGCAAGAGCTTTGCTTCATTCAAGACGATTTGCGCATTGTAAAAGGTCACGCCGGGGTGGTTGCCCTGGCGTGACCTTTCTTTTCATTTAAATGTTTTAGCTGGCGTTTTGTTTGTGTGTGACTCCCGATTAATCCGTCGCATTCGTTACCGCAGTGCGAAGCGCCTCGATAAGCCCAGGATTGCAACCTAAAGCGGGAACGTAGGTGAAGGTGGCGCGTCTTTCGCTCGGGTCCGATACGGCTTCGCCATGTTCGGTCTTGCCGCAAAAAGCAGACGCATTTTCAACGTAATTGCGTAAGTCTCTGTTGATTTCAATTGTTGTTTCGGTATTGTCGGCCACAAAGCCCGGACACACCACGCAAATGTCCGATGCGCCTTGATCAAGTTGATCTTTTACCACCTGTTCCGTAAAGGGTGAAAGCCAGGCGCGCGAATCAAATCTGCTCTGAAAGCTCAAGATCACATCCTGGGAAGGTAATCCTAAATCGTTGGCAATCCATTCTCTTGTTTGCCTGCATTGGTTGAGGTACGTGGGGTCTTTCTTTATGTCTGAAAGCAAAGTGGAATGAAAACTTACGATAAGCTTTGAACCAGGTGTATGCAACCAAGAGCGATTGATTTGTTCCGACAAAGCGTTGCGGTAGGTGGGAATGTCGTGGAAGTTTTGGATCTCATGGATGCGGGGGTTCCACCCTTGCTTTCCGAGCTTCTTAAGCTGCTTTCGCGCTTCCTTAAAGCAGGAGCCAGCACAGACTTTCACGTTTTGCGGATAAAGCGGCAGCAGCACAATATCGGTGCAATCCTCTTGGCGAAGCGCTTCCAGACCCGATGAAATACTGGGATTGCCATACCGCATTGCAAGCTCAACGTGATATGAACGGTTCTCGGAACTGCTGTCCAATGCTTCCTGAAGCAAGTGAGCTTGCTGCTTGCTCGTGAGAAGAAACGGAGAGCCTGCGGGCGTCCAAAACGCACGATAGTTCTCTACCGTATGTTCCGGGCGCTTCGAAACAATGTGTGAGACGATTGCTTTTCGTATAGGGTACGGCGCTCCAATGATGTAAGGGTCCATAAGGAACTCTGAAAGGTAGGGCTTTATAGCTTCAATGGTTGGAGCGTCGGGAGTTCCCGTGTTGATGAGCATAACGCCGATAGTCATGCGGTACCTTTCGTGGCTGCTGTAAATTAGGTTTGTTGCAAGGTGCTATCGAAGCGAAAACACCCTTGTTGCCAGAGACGATGTTGATGCGCGGTGGCTTACCAACACCATGGTTTTCTTTCCCTTTTCCTTTTGCAGCGCACGCAAAACCGCGGCTTCGCTCAAACTGTCCAAATTTGACATTGGCTCGTCAAGGATGACGAACGCTGCATCGTGCAAAAAGATGCGCGCAAGTCCCATGCGCTGACGCTCGCCCCCAGAAAGGCTGTCACCGAGTTCTCCCAGTTCAGTGTCAAGTCCGTTCGGTAGAGCGGAAATCAGCGTATCGATATCTGCCTTTTTACATGCGTCCCAAATTTGTTGTTCGGTTGCATCGGGTCTGGCAATAAGCAGATTATCACGTATGGTTCCTTGGAATAGGTGGGTTGTCTGCGACAGGTAGGATTGGTTTTGTCGTAGGCTCTTTGTTTTAATTTGTGGCAAAGAGGTGTCGTTTATGCTTACCGTGCCCGCTTGCGGATCCCATACGCGAAGAAGGAGCTTGCAAAGCGTTGACTTGCCGCAACCGCTTTCCCCGTTGATCTGCACGACCTCTCCTGGCTCTATGGCTAAGTCGATGTCGCGCAATGTTGGTTGCTCGGTGTTTTGGTAGCTAAACGTAACACGATTGAATGACGCCCCAGAAAAACCTTCTACAATTACTCCGTTGTGGATCTCAGGCGTTTCTGGTTCTTCGTCAAGCAGCTCCAAAACACGCGCACCCGATGCAAGCGTTTGTTGAAGCGTGGTGCCAAGGTTCGCGACAGCAACAAAAGGACCAAAGCACGACATGATGATTGCTTGTGCGGTTATTGCCTGGAACACAGATATGGTGTTGCTTCCAACCAGGGAGAATGCAAGAAGAGCAGAACATGCGTTGGCGGTGAGCACTACGGCATCAATGAGGGCCGCAACCTGTGCCCCGCGTTTTTTCAGTTGCGCGTTTTGTGCATTGAGTGCATCCATTTGCTGTTCAAGGTGCTCTTGCTTTGCCGATTCTTGACCGAATTGAACGGTTTCCGTTATTCCGCGCAAACTCTCCAGCATGAAACTATTCATGGCGCCCATGCTATTGCGTACGGTTCGTCCCAGGTTGGAGCAAAGGGATGAAGCGATTCTCGGAACGGCAAGGCCAAGAAACAGATAAGCAATGGCCGCCAGTAAAGCATGGGCAGGGGAGCATACGGCAAGAACCGCAACGATAATCACGAAGCATGTACTAGCGATGGCCACAGGTGATATGGTGTGGGCGTAAAATACTTCAAGAAGTTCAATATCCGAAGTCATGAGCGACACAAGGTTTCCTGTATCACGTCCTTCCAACTTTGCGGGTGCAAGGTTGCGCAAGGCGGCAAAAACACGGTCCCGTATCAACGCAAGGAGCTTGAAGGCGATGAAGTGATTACAGATTTGCTCACCGTAGCGCAGCGGTCCGCGAAGAAGCGCGCAGAGTGCCAATGCGATAGCAACAACAGCAGGGCTTATCAGCTGTCCGCTTGCAACAAGGGTGACTGCTTGTGCGCTTAGAATGGTGATGAGCATTGCTGTCCCGAATCCGGCAACGCCAAGCACTATCGCAAGCAAAAGGTAGCCTGCGAGCGGTTTGACAAGGCAAATCATACGCGCCATTACACGAAGGTCCGAATCCTTGTAGGGGTTTCTGCTGTTTTGCGTTTTCATAGTTGCGGGCGATATGTCATTGTTCGAAGCCGCATTTGCGCAGCTCGTGAAGGTATCGGCTGTTTCTTCCTTCGAAGGCGACCCGAATGCCTTTTCGGCGTCCCTGTTTCTTTCCGCGTAACGTTCAAGCGCTTCTTGTTGCTCGACAAGGGTGCGATATGCGCCCTCTTGCGCCATAAGCTGCTGATGGGTTCCGTGCTGCACGCATGCTCCTGCTTCAAGAACGTAAATCGCATCCGCTGCGCGCACCGCAGATAAGCGATGGGTAATCATAATGACGGTCTTGCCGCTTTTGGCCAGGTCGTAGATGGTATCAAGTACTGCTTGTTCGCTTTCTGCATCAATGCTTGACGACGCTTCATCGAAGATCATGATGGACGAATCGTGAAGCAGGGCACGGGCGATCACTATGCGCTGACGCTGTCCGCCAGAAAGATTGGATGCGCCTTCCTTGATTTCAAAATCAAGGCCGCCTTTGTCTTCGCAGAAATCCCAAGCGCGGGCCCGCTGAAGTGCGTTTATGAGCTGTGCGTCCGATGCGTCTTCGCATGCTATTTGCAAATTATCTCGAAGCGTTCCGGTGAAAAGCAAGCTGTTGTAGCTTACAACAGTTAGATGCTTCATGAGCGATTCGCGTGATATTTCTGCAAGGGGAGTGCCGCCAATAAGAACTTGGCCGGTGAACTTGCGATTTCGACCCGCCAAGATTCCCGCAAGCGTTGTTTTGCCTGATCCGCTCTGGCCAACGATGCCAACAAATTGACCGGGCATAACCTGAAAATCAACGTTTTTGAGCGCAAAACGTGAACCATCATAGGAATAGCTAACGTTTGAAAGGTCAATGCTTGATGGTTTTCCATTGAGGTCAATATTGCCGCAGGGTGGCTCTTCCGCCGAAAGTAGTTCGAACATTTTATCGGCGGCGGACATGCCGTTCATTGCGGTGTGGAAGAGCGAACCAAGAGCGCGCATGGGCAAGAAGAATTCCGACGATAAGAATAGAATGGCAAAAGCGCCCGCAAAGCTGATGTTTCCGCTGATGAATTGATATATTGCAAGAATCGATCCCGCTGCAGCGCCACCGTATGCCAAAATATCCATTATCGTGATTGAGTTTAATTGCATACGCAACACACGCATGGTTGAACGGCGAAACGTTTCTGCCTGCTGATTCATGGCGTGGTGACGTGATTCGTCCGCCTGAAAGAGCTTGAGAGTGGTAAGCCCTTGCACGTTTTCAAGAAACGAGGCTCCTAAATCAAGATATGTGCCCCAATATTCCTTCATGAACCGCTTCGCAAGTTTTTGAAACATCATTATAGAACCCGGAATAAGCGGAACGCACACGAGTAGTACAAGGGCTGCCAGGGGCGATAGGGGAAGGAAAGCGACAAAAAGAGTAAGGGGCGCAAGAATCGCGTAGAAAAATTGCGGGAGATACGACCCGAAATATACCTCAAGCTGCTCTACGCCTTCGACGCCAATCTGGACTGCTTGGCTGCTGCCGATTTGCTCGGAATAGCACGGCCCTAATCGCAAAAGTTTATCGTAAACGAGCTGCCTGATGGTCTTTTTTGCAATGTTGCCTGCCTGTGCGCTGGCATCTTGAGCTTTCATACCGCACAAGATTCTGATTGCGATTACAGCCGCGAAAACAGCCAGAAGTGCTTGCGGCGAGAGATTCGCGTTATCTAAGAATACTGTTGTTGCGTTGGCTTTTGTCCCTGATGATTGTAGTATTTCTTGCAAGAAAATTCCTAAGCACATAAACGCTGCGATGTTTCCAAGCAAAGCGAGCCATTTAAAAATCACGGTTTTTATAATATATGCTTTTGCTTGAGGGATTAATGCAAGAAGACGCTTGTCAAACATGATGTACCTAACTAGATTCTGATAAAGTTTACTATGTAAAACTTTATTATAAGTTATTTAGTTAGTATGTGGTAACATTCGACAAATCTATTTCAAAAAGGAACAACTATGAATAAGAAATCGTTTGAGCGCGACGAGCAGACGTTACGCGCTATGACTCAGATGTATTGTGCGAATCATCATGGAACTAACTGCAAAAGAGCAGGTGGAAATAGAAGCAGGAACGCGGGGGACGATGCGCTGTGCGAACAATGCAGCGCAGTGCTTGCGTATTCCCTGGAAAGAACGGCAAAATGTCCCCACGAACATAAGGGAAACTGCAAGGATTGCTCCATTCACTGCTATAAACCCGATATGCGAGCAGCAATTAAAGATATTATGTCATATGCAGGACCGCGGATGCTCTATGCGCATCCTTTGCTGGCCTTGCGCTACGTAGCAAGAAAGATCAAGGGCATGCTCTAGCAGAAACTTTTATCCAAGATAAAAGAGCTAAAGAAGGGCACGCGCTCGATATATTTCGGTATTCGATCATGCTGAAACACGGACCATTAAAGCGTGAAAGCATTTTTACGCATGTACGCTGGCGCAATCGCATGGAGCCGGCGTAAAAGATCATTGCAGTAACGCATCTGCGGCGTGCTGGCATCAAGTCCTTGTTCAACAAATGCACCAACATATGCGTAGATTTCAGGACGAAGATGGCACACCACTTTTCCCTCCATTGCGTCTCCGGATAAAAGACGGCTGAAGCCATCGGTAAATGTTGCGTAATCTCCCGATTGCAGGTACTGCATAAGCCGTTCGGTATTGGTGGTGTGCAGGCGCACGGGGCTTTTGAGCTTTTCGTTGCCAAAGAAATCATCGATTATGGCGTTAAGAACCGCTTCGTTGTAATAAACAATCGGCAGATTCGCAGCCTCACGTGCGGAAATACTCCGCTTTGAAGGTGAAGTAAGCTTTCGTGAAGAAAGCAGGACAATCTCTGTCTTGAACAGGGGTAAAAAGACGTTCGGGCCATCTTCGGTTATTGCTGCAATTTCATGCTCGCGCAGCACGGCAAATACGACTGCGTTTCCCAGGGGGAGTGCGGTCATCCCTTCAAGCTCGGAGCGCGTGATTTCCTCAAAGGGCAGGTCAAGAAGCTGCGCGCTTTCTGGTTGGCGAGCAAGAGAAGATACGATATTGCCCGTGAAGAGCGGCATCCCATAGAGCGAAAGCCCTTCATAGTCATTTTTAATGCCGCTCTTCGCATCAAGTTCTAAGCGCAGCCTCTGAGCGCTTTTTACGATGTCTTGCGCATGCCGTTTAAGCGTTTCTCCCGAGGAGGTGAGGACCATGCGGTTTCCGCTGCGCTCGAACAGCTCAACGCCGAGTTCTTCGGATAAGCCTGACAGCGCCTTTGACAGCCCTTGCTGGGATATGAAAAGACGATCTGCGGCCTCGGTGATTGAGCGACACTGTGCTGCTGCGAGAAAATATTCAAGCTGTTCGATGCGCATTTTCGTCCCCCCCTTGCGAAACGCACTCCGAATGAGCAGTATGGTTATAAGGTTGCTTCACAACCGTTAGTTGTTGCTCTCTATTTTATCGCTGTTGGACTGCCAAGGGAAGCCGTCATAGAATCAAATTATGGGGGTAAACAGGGATTTCGTGTTGATTTTGGGGTAGTAAGAAACATGTTTTGTCAAGATGGCGCTGACTGCAAGCACTGCTTTTAGTTGTGCATTGCAACGCCGTCCATCCTCGAATACCTCCATAACGTAACGCAAGGAGAGAAGGAGGAAGCATGAGCCTGAAGAAGACCAGAACCATGTGCACGACTTGTCACGCACGATGCGGCGTGTACGTGTACTCCGACGAGGACAACAGGATTGTGAAGATCGAGGGCAATGCCGATTGCCCGAAATCGCAAGGCACGGTGTGCGGCGCAGGTCTTTCCCAACGTGAGGTCCACAACAACCTTGATGGGCGTATTTTGTATCCCATGAAGCGCGTGGACTGGGATCCAGCGGGGGAGCGCAACCCTCAGAATCGTGGTAAAAGCGAATTCGAACGCATTAGCTGGGATGAAGCGCTTGATATCCTTGCGGGCGAATGCAAACGCATCAGCGAGCAGTACGGCGCCGATGCCATCATCACTGGTCAGGGAACGGGTCGTACTACCAACCATTGGCATTGCCGTTTGAACTCTACCCTTGGCTTGCAAACGTGGTCGCTTGTTCCGACACATGTTTGCCTTATGCCGCACATTATTCCGTTTGCGTACACTATGGGGCAAACCGCCGGTGGCGCAGGCGACATTATGAACGCAAAGACGATTGTGCTGTGGGGGCAAAACCCCTCTATGGAGCGCGCTTTTGCTAAGGTTATCTACGGCAAACAAGCTGCTGACCCGGAGTTTAGGCTCGTTGTTGTTGACGTGCGTTTCCACGATATGGCAAAACATGCCGACCTGGCAATCCAGCCGCGCCCCGGTACCGATGGCGCTTTGGCTATGGCCGTCATGCATGAAATCATTGAGAACCATTGGTACGATGACGAGTGGATCAGCAAATGGACGTATGGCTTCGAGGAGCTTGCAGAGCGCGTAAAGGATTGGACGCCTGAAAAAGCTGCTGAGATTTGCTGGATTACCCCCGAAGAAATTCGCGAATTCGCCCAGATTCTTGCTCAGCATGCACCGGTGTCTATGTGCATTGGCTTGGGGCCTGGATGCATGCATACGAATGCTATTCAAAACGGCCGTGCCGTGGCGTGCCTGTACGGTATTTTAGGCAGCATTGATGTTGAAGGCGGTATGCAATTCCCGCAGGCGATTGACGTAATGCTCGACGATAAGATCACCCTTTGGGATTCGAAGAAGAATCCCATGGAGAACTGGACGTTTGGCGGCGATGAGCATCCGCTGTATAAAGCGTTTGGCCGCTCAAACGATCCGTACACGGTGTTCAATGCCATTCTTACCGGTGAACCACGTCCTGTTAAGGCGTTTATTGCAATCGCAAACGACCCGCTTTTATGCTACGAGAACGCGAATTTAACGTATAAGGCCATGACCTCGGAAAACTTGGAGTTTATTGCTTCCAAGGACTTCTACATGTCGCCTACAACGAAGCTCTCGGACTTGATTTTCCCAAGCGCCGACTGGTCAGAGCGCTGCACGTACGACGAAGAGCTTGACAGGAATATGATCTATACCTTCGATAAGGCCGTTGATCCTCCGGGAGAGTGCTGGGATGACTGGAAATTCTTCCTGGAGTGGGGACGCCGTCTTAATCCTGAGCTCTGGCCGTGGAAAGACGAGAAGGAAATGGTGCTTTGGCGCCTTAAGGAGTTTTACAACTTTGATTTGACGTGGGATGAATTCCAGTCCGAGCCGTTCCGCAGCACCGAGCCCGAAGTGCAAAAGGGCGGGGAAGTAGAGCAGAAGCGCTACGAGAAGGGTTTGTTGCGTGCCGATGGCAAACCCGGATTCAATACGCCTACGGGGCGCGTTGAGCTCAAGTGTGATGCGCTTGCGATGTTTGGCTACGATCCGCTGCCTGATTATACCGAGCCGTTTGAGAGTCCATATTCAACGCCTGAGCTGGCAAAAGAGTATCCGCTTATCGCCGTTACGGGTATTCGCGTGTATTCTTTCTTCCATTCCGCATGGACGAATATTCCTGCTCAGCGTAAGCTTTATCCGGACCCCTTTATTGTGATTCATCCCGATGATGCGCGTGAATTCCAAATCACCGATGGCGAATGGGTCACCGTTTCTTCGCCGCGCGGAAAGATGATTTCCAAGGCGCTGGTGTCTCGCGAGACGAAGAAGGGCGTTATCTGCGTGCCGCGTGCTGGCTGGCGTGATGAATGCAAAGAGCTGGGACTTCCCGGTATGGGCTGGGACAAGGCGAACGGTAACGTCTTGGTTCCTTCTGTCCCATCTGAACCTGGCTATGGTGCCACCGCCATGCGCTCGTCGCTTTGCAAGATTGAAGCAGGAAGGGGTGACCTGTAATGAAGAAACGTGTTGACAGCAACGGCATTGCTATGCTCATTGACCTTGATGATTGCATTGGTTGCTTTGGGTGCGAGGCCGCATGTCGTGAGACGAATCGTTATTCGTATGACGAGGATTGGCTGAAGCTTATTCGTCGTGAGCCGTGGTTGGTTGATGGCAAGCTGCGTCAGTACCATTTGCCGGCGCCGGTATTGGATAAGTGTGCGAGCTGCTATTTTGAGCAGGAGAAAAACCCGCTTTGTATGTCCGGTTGTCCGACGCTTGCACTTAAAGTGGGTCCTTTTGAGGAAGTAGTCAAAGAAGCTGCTGGACGTCACTGCATGATTTATTCTGCATAGCGGGAGTGCGGGGGATACTTGCACGATGTTGCGTTACTGATGACTCGATTCCTTAACGCGGCATATTGGATTTACTTGCCCGGTCTGTCTTTTTTTGCAAGACAGACCGGGTTTTTGTAAAAGAGGAGATGGCGATAGACGAGCATATCGACTTTGAGCCGACATGCTTCACGATACACCCTAATGTCTGTGCTAAATTTAGCGTTGGCATGCAAGCTTGCGTTTCAAAAAGGTGATTATGAGAAAGCTAAGATACGGAAATACTAACACATACTTTATAGACGGTCTCCTGTTTGATACCGATATGCCTGGAACAATGCCGCAGTTTTTCAAGGCAATAAAGCAAAATGAAATTTCGCTTACGGATATTCATTATGTGCTTGCTTCGCATTATCATCCAGACCACATTGGCCTTATCAGCGAGCTGATGGATATGGGTGTATGGCTTATTGTCGTTGAAAATCAAATGAAGCTGGTCCATTTTGCGGATGAGATTATAAGGCGTCAATACGGCAGTAAGTATTCGCCGATAGACGAAACACGGGCAAAACTAATTTCAATAGATGGAAGCAGGAGGTTCTTGAAAAGCATTGGAATTAACGGTGAGATTATTCCCACATGCAGCCACAGTAAAGATGGAATTGCTCTAATCCTTGACGATGGGAACTGCTTCGTCGGAGATTTAGAACCCAGAAGCTATATTGATGCCTACGAAGACAATCGCATTTTGGAAAGCGATTGGAACAGAATTGCATCGCGCAATCCTAAAGTAATACATTTCGGACACGCAGACGAACAGACGCTATAGAGCTGATAAGGGAAAATTTCAGAGCAGAAACCGGATGCGAGAATGCTCTCGATTTTCATCTTTGTTGCAAGAGAAGATTCACCCCCCCCCGGGGTTGAAAGAGCATTCGCCTATTTCCTTACTGGCTAAATGTCATTCTTGTTTTTTCAATGTGCAATAATTTTTATTATCGAACAATTCGGCAATAACCGTTTCAAATCTTCAGGAGGATATATGAAACTCATTACTCGCCGACGCGTCATCGGCCTGTGCGTGTCCGCAATGTTGGCCTTCAGCCTTGCCGGCTGTGCCTCCCGGAGCAACGACTTCCACGATATGCGGGAATCAGGCAGCACCGAAATCAAAAACCCCGATGCAGGCTTGATGGCCGAGGATGAACCCGAAAGCGGAACGGTGCTTGATGGTTCCGAGTACGGATACGCATGTATCAGCGTTGCCGCATCGAGCAACGCAAGTGCCTACATCAAGGTACACATGCAGAATCAGAAGAGAAATAGCTAATGACGAAGGATATTTCTCTTCTGAAATGATTATAGACCCCAGCTTGAGAAACTAGATATGTTTACATAACATATATTATCAGACACTGTTTTAGAAATGGCAGATTAGAGAAAAAATTGATTGGACTGATTGACGGGTTGATTGAGTTAGCGCAAAAATCATGCGGCATATCACTTTGATAAAGCCGCATGAACGTGATTGAGATTTCTAAATGAGATTATTGGTACTTTACTGCAGTTCCGTATGCAATGACTTCAATTGTTCCTTCGCTGACGGTGTCATTCATGAAACGCATTCCGATAATTGCATCGGCACCAAGAGAAGTTGCTTCGTGAATCATGCGTTCTTCAGCGATATCGCGTGCTTCGTTGAGCATATCGGTATACGATTTGATCTCACCACCGGCAAGGTTCTTGAATCCAGCCATTATGTCGCGACCTAAGTGCTTGCAATACGCAACATTTCCTCGCACAAGGCCCAGTGGCTGATAATTGCGGTTTGGAAGAAAATCTGTGGTTGTGATAAGCATACTATCGCTCTCCTTTCAATCAGCGATGGAACTATCCCCAAATTGACCCCGTAGACGCTGAGCCAGCAGACAATGATCCTGCTGCGGATGAAGCCGATTGGCCCATCATCTCGTTGAGAATATCAACGTAATAGGGGTACATAAGATAGGTCGTCACCGCATTGATGGCAAATATAACAAAACTTAAGGTCATTACCATAGAAATTTTTCTGCGATAGAAAAGCATTGTTTGCTCGTCTACTTGAGCTGATGCGCAAAGCGCTTTCATTTTCTTTGATGCTATTAGCGAACAAATTATTGCAATGAGACTCAGCGGAATACCCATGACAAATATTGAAATAATAACAAGTATGTTAGCTGCGGTAATGAAGTTTTTGATGGTTCTCAGTTCTGTTTCAATCATAGTCTCTCTTTTTCGCTCAATCTAGCTTACGCCCGAACTGCCAAAACCATCTGTTCCGCGCGAGGTTTCATCAAGAGTGGCTTGCTGTTCAAGGCAAGCTTGAGCATAAGGGGTAAACATTATCTGCGCAATGCGATCACCAGTTTTGATTTCAAACGGTTTCTTTGCATCAAGATTTATCAACACAACTTTTATCTCTCCGCGATAGCCGCTATCAATTAGACCAGGAGCATTTACGATTGAGATGCCGTGTTTTGCTGCCAAACCACTTCGTGGAATTACAAGTCCCGCATATCCCTCTGGAATGGCAAATGCAACTCCGGTAGGAACAACAAACCTCTCGAAAGGCTCGATTACGCAATCGATTGTTGAGCGCAAATCGATGCCAGCATCTCCTTCGTGCGCATACGCAGGAAGACTTATTGAGCTATCGAGTTTTGCGAAAGGAACAGGTATATTAATCATCGTTTAATATCTTTCAGAGCCGATAGAAATTCATCAATGCTTTTAAAATCTTGGTAAACGCTTGCAAATCGAATATAGGCAACATCATCTAACTGCGATAAACGCGCAAGCGCCATCTCGCCAAGCTTCTTTGAGGGTACCTCGCGTCGTGGGAAATTGCGTGCTTCAATTTCGATTTCATCAATAAGCTGATTGATTGTTTGTGGGGGTATAGGCCGTTTTGCACACGCAATAAGAATGCCACGCATGAGCTTTTCGCGATCATACGGCTCAGATGATCCGTCTGACTTCAAAACGAGAAGTGGTCGTTCTTCCAGGCGTTCGTATGTTGAGAAACGATATCCGCAACTCAGGCATTCTCGCCTTCTCTTGATTTCGCGATTGTCCGAATAGGGACGAGAATCAATAACTTTAGATTCTGCATATCCGCACGATGGGCATTCCATAAGCTCTCCTTAATTACTCTAGAGCAAATGATATACCCTCCCCTTCTTTTTTGTTCAAACCGTTGTATATAAAAGCGGCGAAAACAAGAAAGAATTAGAACAAGATACCCAAGAAATACGTCAGAATGCTTCCGGCAAAGCAGAAAAACGCACCGAAAAGATATTGTCCTTTAGTTATGACTTCGCAATTCGACTGAGCTACTCGTTGAAATTGTTCATTGATTCGAGATGATTGATCTCCGCAGAATAAGACAGCATTATTTCGCGCATCGTTTGCAACGCAGTCGTACGAGACAATCAATGCATCATTCGAAACGGAATCAATACGGCGAGCGGAAGTTCCACCGATGTAATCAATATTTGTTCGATTTCCCATGTTTACCCCTTGCCTAGAACCTTTGTTCGTGTTTATAATAAATCGAACAAAAGTTCTTGTCAATAAAAAACATACAAATGTTCGTGGTAAGGAGATATACGATGTCTGAAAAAGAAAAACTTACCAAGAAGCAGCTCGGCGTTTTGGAGTGCATTGAGAAATGCATTAAAGAAAAGGGTTATGGTCCAACGGTTCGGGAGATATGTCAGGAACTTAACTTATCCTCCCCTTCTACGGTACATGTCCACCTGAAATCTCTTGAGGATAAAGGATACATCAAGCGTGATGCAATGAAATCGCGTTCTATTACGCTTACCTACCCCGTTGAGGAAGATACTAATCTGGATGATGGAATCGATTTTGATGATTCGAGCGATTATCGAAATGTCGTTGCTCCATCGTTCAGCAAGATTATCGATGTGCCGCTTGTGGGAAACGTTGCTGCAGGAACGCCGATTTTGGCCGAGGAGAACATTTCAGATGTTCTCTCTTTGCCTGTTGACATCGTGGGGGATTCTGCATCGTTCATGCTTTCGGTTCGCGGAGATTCCATGGTAGAGTGTGGAATCAATGACGGTGATTACGTGGTTGTAAAACAGCAATCAACCGCTAATAACGGTGATATCGTTGTTGCGATTATCGATGACGGGGCAACCGTCAAGCGTTTCTACCGAGAAACGGATCATATTCGATTGCAGCCCGAGAACTCTTCCATGGAGCCAATTATTACGCGGGATTGTTCGATTGCTGGCAAGGTTGTTGCTGTATTTCGTCGTCTTTAGATTTGATATTTTTCGAAGCGAGGGAGGATCGCGTTTCCTGCATAAAGGGATATGCGAGTTCCCTCTTCTTCGTAGCTTTCACTTATAATGCGGCATTTCTCATGAGCGAATGAAACTAGGTCGCCTTGCGAATAAGGGATTACAACTTCTATCAGTTGTTCCGTTGCCGAAGCCGCTTCGGCTATCTTTTCCTTGAGAGTATCTAAGCCAAAACCAGTAAGGGTGCTGATGAAAAGCGCTTGGGGATATCTCTCTTTAAGCGCTTCGATTTGCTCTGGAGACAATAAATCGCATTTATTGAATACATTGATGCGCGTTATATCGCTGGCGCCAATCTGTTCCAGAACTTTTTCAACAGCGATAATCTGGCTTTCGAATTCTTTTGATGAAGCATCTACAACATGCAGCACAAAGTCCGATCCGCAAATCTCATCAAGCGTTGATTGAAACGCATTGACAAGCGTTGTTGGAAGTTTTTGAATAAAACCTACGGTATCGGTTATGGTGACAGCACGTCCATTTTCGAGTTCAAAACGTCTTGTTGTTGAGTCAAGTGTGGCAAAAAGCTTGTCGTAGCTTAGAACATCCGCATCAGTCAGTGCATTAAGTAAGCTGCTTTTGCCTGCATTGGTATATCCTGCAAGAGAAATTTTAAAGATATGGGAATTGTAGCGACTTTCCCGCTGAACGCCGCGAACACGTGCAAGGTTGTCGAGTTCTTCCTTGATGGATGAAATGCGCTTGCGAACAATACGCCTATCGACTTCCAACTGGCTTTCGCCTTCGCCAAAACGAGATCCAACGCCGCCGCCCATACGGTTTGACGCCAAATGCGCCCACATACCACGCAAGCGAGGCAAAAGATACTGATTCTGCGCTAACCGAACCTGAAGCCTTCCCTCTTTCGAAGTTGCGTGCAGAGCAAAAATATCCAAAATTAAAGCAGTTCGGTCAATGACTTTAACGCTTCTGCCAACAATGCGTTCAAGGTTACTTTGCTGGGAAGGCGTCAGCTCATCATCGAATATGACTAAATCGATCGCATAAGAACGGCATATATCGGCGATCTCTTCCGCCTTGCCTGATCCAACGAAAGTTCGTGGGTTCGGGCTTGAAAGTTTTTGCGTTGTAGTGGCCGCTACAACGGCGCCGGCAGTATCGGCAAGGCGTGCGAGTTCTTCCAGAGTGCTTGAAAGCGGCCAGGTTGCGTCGGGTCTGTCAACCCCTACGAGAAGAGCGCGTTCCTCATGCGCATCTTCAAGCGTTGTTCGGCCGCTAATCGTCACGCCTTCGTATTCCATGATGTAAACCTCTATTTCTGATGCGATTCGAAATCATGTTGAGCCAAATAATCCAAAGCCGCGCTGCAAAGCTGACTGCTTGTAGCATTTGTCCCATCAAGCCAGACGATACGTTTATCCTGATTAAACCAGCTCCGTTGGCGCTTGGCGTAGCGCCTTGTTGCAATTTTGATTTGCTCGATTGCCTCGCTAAGCGTGCATTTACCATCTATCGCTTGAACAATCTCTTTGTATCCAATTGCCTGCGGCGCGGTGATTCCACCACGAAAACCCTTGTCAAGCAGGCTTTCAACCTCGCTGACAAGACCGTTTTCGACCATCATGTCAACACGACGATAGATTCGTTCGTTTAATTTCTCCCGATCAAACGCAATCCCAAAAAAGACAGCCGGTATAGCTTGAGGAATCTTTTTGAGGTTGCTTTTTTGCTGTGCATATGATGCACCCTCTTCGCGCAGTTCAAATGCGCGAACAACGCGACGCACATTGTTCGGGTGGATCTCTTTTGCGCTTTCAGGGTCAATAGAAAACAAAAGGTCCCAAAGAGCTTGATTGCCATTTTCCTGAGCGAAAGCAGTGTATTTTGCGCGAACAGGATTATCGTCTTGCGCTCCTGCAGGAAAACGATAATCATCGATTGCAGCGCGCACGTAAAGCCCCGTGCCGCCACAAAGAATTGCCTGTTTACCTCGTTTTGCAATATCGCAGAAAGCATTTCGCGCGTATTCCTGGAAAAGGGCAGCTGAATATTCCTGTCCTGGGTCAACAAGATCGAAACCCCAATGAGGAACTTTGCGTTCTGCGCGTGGTATTTTTCCGGTGCCAATATCCATGCCGCGATATATTTGCATCGAATCGGCACTGACCACTTCCCCATCAAGTGCAACAGCGAGCTCTTGCGCAAAGTCGGTTTTTCCACTTGCTGTTGGGCCAACAATGCATATCACGGGTTTCCGGTTCGCACAATCGCATGGATCGGCACTTGATAAACTCTCTGTTTCGCATGTTTTTTGCGGCATGGACATTATTATTGTTCGTTATCGTCAACAACATGCCCGAAAAGATACCACGTCCGAGCTTCTTCAACTTGCACGTCAATTGTTTTGCCGACAAGATTTCCGATGCATCTACCTGCAGGAATAGGAGCATGAACTGTTTGGTTTTTGCAGCTTTTACCAACAAGCAGACTCTTATCGCGTTTCGAAACGCCTTCTACGATCACGGAAACAACCGAGGATGCATCTGACTGATTAGCCTCATAGGCCTTGCTTTGCACTAAATCAACCAAGCGATCGAATCGGTTTTGGATAACTTCACGCGGAGTGTTGTCTTCCATGTCCGCCGCAGGCGTTCCTTCACGTTTGGAATAGATGAACGTGAAGACCTGCTGATAGCCCACCTCTTCGACAAGGCGATACGTATCCATGAAATCCTCTTCGGTTTCACCAGGAAAACCGACGATGATATCGGTCGATAAAGCAATATCGGGGCAAGCCTTACGAATTTTCTGCACGAGCTCCAAATAATGTTCACGCGTGTAACGCCTGTTCATCTCGGAAAGGATGCGATTCGATCCCGATTGAACGGGAAGATGCAGATACGGCATAAGTGAAGGTAGCGTTCCGAAATCCGCGATTACTTCATCGGTCAGATCTTTAGGATGGCTGGTGGCAAAACGCAAACGCTCAATACCTGTTTTATCAATTTCCTTGAGCAATTCAGCAAAACGCGGTTCGCCGTATAAATCTCGACCATACGAATTAACATTTTGTCCAAGAAGCGTGATCTCTTTTACTCCTGCGGCAACATATGCTTTCGCTTCCTGGACGATATCTTCCATGGGGCGCGATTTTTCGCGTCCACGAACGTATGGAACAATGCAATACGTGCAGAAATTATTGCATCCAATGGTGATAGGGAGCCACGCCGCCCACGAATTCTCGCGGTCGGTGGGAAGGCTCGTAGAGAACTCGGATGACGAATCAAGTACTTCTACGCGTTGGCGTTTTTCCTCGATAGCCTCTTCAAGCAAACGAGGAAGCGCCGATAAATTATGTGTTCCAAACACCACATCAAGGTGCTTCATGCTGTCGGTGAGCTTTTCGCCATCACGCTGACCAATGCAGCCACCTACTGCAATAATGCGCTTATAAAGCGGAGAGCCTTCACGAACAGGAAGGTTCTTCATTGATTGAACCTGGCCATATAGACGGACATCGGCTGCTTCTCGTACGCAGCATGTCATGAAAATCACAACATCTGATTCTTCGATCGTGGGTACTTCAAGAGAACCAAGCGTTTCAAGCATGCCACATACGCGCTCGGAATCGTGTTTGTTCATCTGGCAGCCAAAAGTGTGCACGCAAAACGTGGTTCCAAAGAGCGCGGAATTCATGCTTGCTCCTTATAAGTTTCAAGAGAAGAATCGTTGGCGGTAGAAAAATCGGGGAAATTAATCGCATGTGTTGAGCATCGAGGTTCAACGGAAAAGCGGATGGCAGTGCGATATTCGCCGTCAATCATAATGTCGGCAAAAGAAGGAATGCATTCAATCTCGATTCCAACAGGCGACAAGAACCCGCGAGAAACAGCGATTGCCTTTACCGCTTGGTTGACTGCTCCCGCGCCAACGGACTGAATATCAACGGTTTTGCCGTCTTTGATCATGCCCGCTATTGCGCCTGCAACCGATGCAGGATTGGACTTAGATGATACTTTCAGAAAACCGATTTCCGGTTGTTCAGATGATATTGGTGATTGCATGTATGCCCTTATCAGTAGTTCGTTTAATCTCTGTTTGTTGCAGCTATTTATTCTATGCGTTTTGCTCGAAAGGAGCAATGAGACTAGAGCGAATCATCGGAAGCAAGAGGGATGCGAACGATAAGAGCATCTCCTCTAACTTGTGCATGAACATCAACGTTTTTTGCCAGGTAGTATGCTTTCGCAAGCTCTTGATAATCTTCTTTCACGCGTGCCGTAAAATCAGATAAATCATCTGCCGTAAACGAGACCGGCTTTCTCTTTCCCTTAGGTGCAGCTTCATGCCCTTTTTTAGACGAGCGAACCGGTGGTTTTGCTTTTTGTTGCAACAGCGAGTCTTGGATTTGGTCAAGAAGCGAATCAATTGGAGAAATTTGACCGCCCATGATCCGATATGCCGACCGCGTTGATAACTCGATGCCCATGGATTGGGCAATTTCGCAGAAGGATTCTTCGTCGGCTGCAAGAGCGAGCTTCTTAGTAATAGCAATTTCGCTTTCATCGTGCATAAACGTACGGTCGAGCAAGGAAAGCGTTGCTTTGCCGTAAGCATACAATGTTGCGGCGATTTCAACGGGAGATCCAAGATATACCGATACGGAATTCCTGTGCTCGAAAGCAAATTCGCAGCTCGTACGAATGATGTTCTTAGGACCGCGAACAGAAATCCGATTGTTTTCGTTCAACGAAAAAGCAGGAAACGTTGATTGATCCGTTTTCTCCGAAACAGTATCGGTGTTGAAATCAGCGAAAAGTGCTGTTCCCGCTCCAGGATGAGATTGAACAACGCCACATGCTTGCGCATTTGTTCGTACGGCGTAAAGCGCCATTCCGCGCCCGTGAACTCCCCATTTGTCAAAATGCATGGTATCCAGCTTGCTGGTCACGCGTGGTTCGAATACAAGCTCTTTCATGAAATCGGGAATGCCATCACCATCATCAATTACGAGCAGCTTGCGTACTCGCTCCGCTTTTGACGTGGCAATAAAAATAGAATGTGCGTGAGCGTCGCGTGAATTGCGCAAAAGCTCAATAAGAGCATCCTCGGTTGTCCTTATGTCGTGCGCCGCTTGCCTTCGCTCCGCCTCTTCGCTCTTAAGGCGAACGAAGCCACCTCCGAGGTCGGTTTCGACCCGAAGGTGGCTCTCATTGCATACCGATTCAACAAAATTTGTTAGCGAAGTGCTATCCATGCGCTATTTAGCATAGTCAACGGCGCGGCTTTCGCGAATGACGACAACCTTAACCTGGCCGGGATATTGCATTTCGCTCTCGATTTGATGAGCAATGTCGTGGGCAAGAACCGTTGTGGTAGCTTCATCAACAACTGACGGCTCGACCATAACACGTACTTCGCGACCCGCCTGAATAGCGTAGGTACGTACAACGCCCTTATGGGAGTTCGCGATTTCTTCCAGCTTCTCAAGGCGCTTGATGTAGGCATCCAGAGATTCTTTGCGCGCACCCGGGCGAGCAGCGGAAACGGCATCGGCCGCTTGAATAATAACGTCAAGAACGCTATTCGGCTCTACGTCGTTGTGGTGAGCTTCAATCGCATGAACGATTTCAGGATGCTCCCCGAAACGACGTGCCAAGTCGGCGCCGATAACGGCATGGCTACCTTCAACTTCGTGGTCAACAGCCTTGCCCAGGTCGTGCAGAAGGCCCGCACGTTTTGCAATAATGGGATCAAGACCCAGCTCGGATGCCATAACGCCCGACAGATAAGCAACTTCAAGAGAATGATTCAACACATTTTGACCGTACGAGGTGCGGTAGCGCAAACGACCCAAAGTGCGAATGAGTTCAGGATGCAGGTCATGAATGCCGGTATCAAACGATGCCTGGTCGCCTGCTTCCTGAATGCGCTGGTTAACAAGCTTTTCCGCCTTAGCGAACATTTCCTCAATGCGTGCCGGATGAATACGGCCATCGGCAATAAGGTTCTCCATGGTAACGCGGCCGATTTCGCGGCGAACCGGATCGAAACACGAAATGGTTACACATTCAGGCGTATCGTCGATAATCAGATTTGTACCCGTCAGCTGCTCGAAGGAGCGGATATTGCGGCCTTCGCGACCAATAATGCGACCCTTCAGCTCATCGGACGGGATATGAATGGACGATACGGTGTTCTCTGCGGAATGATCGGCGGCAACACGCTGGATTGCAAGGCTCAGGATTTCACGGGAGCGCTTGTCGCATTCTGCCTTCGTGCGCATTTCAGCGTCGCGAATAATGGCAGCAGATTCATGCACGACGTCATCACGCAAAGAATCAAGAAGCTCCTGCTTCGCTTCGTCGGTGGTAAGGCCGGCAATGTGCTCAAGACGAGCTGATGCTTCCTCTTCGGCGGCGCTCAAATCGCGGGCACGACGTTCAAGCTGACCGTTAAGGGTCGAAAGCTGATGTTCGCGCGTGTCAAGCGCTTCAACGCGCTTGTCAAGGCTGCTCTCGCGTTGCTGAAGACGGTTCTCGGCGCTACGAACCTCCCTCATACGCTCTTTGTTCTCGGCTTCAGCCTCTTTCTTAATGCGAAGCGCTTCGCTATCCGCTTCGATAAGTGCTTCTCGTTTCAGGTTTTCTGCTTCTTTGCTTGCATTTGCAAGACGCTCTTCGGCCTGGGTTTTCGCTAACTGCGCTTTACCCTGCGCGTTGTTATTGGAAATAACAAAGCCTGCTGCAGCACCGATAACCAGTGCGATGATTGCGGCAATAACAATCTCCATCTGCGGAAATCCCCCTTTCGTTTATGGTGCGGTTACTAGGGCATATGTTGTTGTTTGCAATAAAAAATGCCTGGATGCAATATCCGGGCATGAGCGAATGCACACAAAAATGCAGTTATTAAATTATAGACAACTAAATCACACACCACGAGCATTTGCCCGCATCAATGCATCTTCAATTGAAAAATATATAAACAACCCTAATGGATGGATTCACTCATAGCTATATATTTTAAATCACCCATACAGTTTTTTGAAGAGAATGTTTACCATTTTTGAAGTTTGACGGTTTGGTTTGACGGTTCGCGGAAAAGGCCGGATGAAAAAAGAGAGATTCGCGGAGCTTATGCGAGCGCAAGCGTCGCGAATCCCTAATTACTGTGCGTTCTCCTGCATGTAGCGTGCCGCAGATTTTGATGCCGCGCTAACCGAATATCCCTTTGACACAAGCTTGCGAAACGCGCTTTCTCGAATGCTTTTGCCCCGTGGAGGATGTTTTAAGAGAAACTGATACGCTCTTTCTTCTTCGTTTTCCTCTTCGAAGACGCTGGTACTCAGATGCAACAGAATATCGGCTTGAGAAACGCCTTTTCGCTTGAGATCGTTTTCCACCACGCGTCTTCCCTTGCCCGCGCGGAATGATTGGTCAATATAATTTCTGCAATATCGAGCGTCATCAACAAGCCCCAGTCGCATTGCTCGATCAAGTGCCCCGTATGTCGCTTTAGAAGAAAAGCCGTCCTTCTGCAACCGTTCTGCTAGTTCATGAGAGGTGCGATCGCGATAATTCAGTAAGCGAAGGATTTTTTGATAGGCGGCTTCATCGTTGTCAATAAGCTGCTTTTCGCCCTCGGCGCGCTCGTCGCTTGATTTTACGAGGCATTTATTGCCGAAGTTGCCTTCATCGTCAACAACAAACTCGGAATCAAATGCATCGAAGGTGAAGCGGCTCTCAAATTGAGAGCCGCTTTCGATATGCGAAATAGCTTGCTTCAGAGAGGCAAGCGTCGCCTCTCTGCTTGTTTCCCTGCTCAAATCGCTTTTCATGCGTTAAGCCGCTATTTCTTCTTGGTGCCCGGTTTTGCAACAGGATTGATAGCATCCATTTCGTCCTGCGTGCGTGAGATAACAGGAATCTCGAATGCCTCGCGAACTTTCAGTTCAATTTCATCACGCAGGTCGGGATTGTCGCGAAGCGTTTGTTTGGCGGCCTCTCTACCTTGGCCCAAGCGCTCTTCGCCATAGGTGTACCACGCACCACTCTTCTTTGCTACACCGCACTCGACTGCCATATCGACAATGCAGCCTTCGCGGGAGAAGCCCTCTCCGAACATTAAGTCAAATTCAGCTTGCTTAAACGGTGGAGCAACCTTGTTCTTGACGACCTTCGCTTTTACGCGATTACCAACAGCTTCACCATCTTTTTTGATAGAGTCAACGCGACGGATATCAATACGAACACTCGAGAAGAACTTCAGTGCACGACCACCCGTTGTTGTTTCGGGGCTACCAAACATTACGCCAATCTTCTCGCGCAATTGGTTGATGAAAATGCAGGTCGTATTCGACTTAGAAAGAGAACCGGCAAGCTTTCGAAGCGCCTGGGACATCAAGCGCGCTTGGAGACCAACCGTCGTATCGCCTATTTCGCCCTCGATTTCAGCGCGCGGCACCAAAGCGGCAACAGAGTCGATAACAACAACATCAATGGCGCCCGAACGAACAAGCATGTCACAGATTTCGAGCGCTTGCTCACCGGTATCCGGCTGCGATATAAGCAGCTCGTCGATGTCAACGCCCAAACGAGCTGCGTAAACGGGATCAAGGGCATGTTCAGCATCGATAAAAGCGCCAATTCCACCAAGCGCTTGCGCTTCGGCAAGAATTTGCAGCGCCAGGGTGGTCTTACCACTTGATTCGGGACCATATACTTCCACAATACGACCGCGCGGTACGCCACCTACGCCCAAAGCGTAATCGAGCGCCAAAGCACCAGTGGGAATAGCATCAACGGTGAGCTTCTCGGAATCCTCACCCAGCTTCATGATTGAGCCTTTACCGAACTTCTGTTGGATCTGGTCGGTCGTAATCTTAAGCAGTTGTTCTTTGTCGGAATTCATTGGTATCCTTCCTTTTCTCATGTTCAATGCAATTATACGAACATCTGTTTGTTAGTCAAGCAAGAACTTGAACAATGAGAAAGATTAGACCCTGCTTCTAACAAAAACCTATCAAAACAGCTTAAAACGCTATCAAAAAGTTGACAAAAAGCTACAAAACATCAATGGCGCAATTACTGCGCATAAAAAAGAGGGATACGACAGCAATCCGCATCCCTCTGACGTTTACAGAGCGTCTATCGTATTCTGGAAAAGGAGCAACGCTGCGGCAGTTGTTTTCATGCGCACCTGCTGCCTGTCGCCCGTAAAGACGAACTTACGCGCGCAAGTGTCTTGCGCAGAGCAAACCGCTGTCCATACCGTTCCAACAGGCTTTCCTGGCTCTTCCCCGCCAGGCCCTGCTATACCCGTAACCGAAACAACAATGTCACAGCCAAGTACTTTTTGGGCTCCTTCAGCCATCTCGCGTGCGGTCCATTCGTTGACGGCTCCTTCGTCGTCAAGACGCCGCCCATCAACGCCAAGAACGCGTGCTTTCACCGAAAACGCATAGCTTGCCACGCCCCCGAAAAACGTATCGCTGCTGCCAGGAACCGCCGTCAAGGCGGCAGAAATCAGGCCTCCCGTAAGCGATTCGGCGCTTCCCAGGGAAAGTCCTTTCTCGCGCGCTTTTGACAGCGTATCACTCGCCAGCTGATACAAAGCTGCTTCTTCAATCAACGGTAAATCGATATCGTTGTCAGAAAGCGTCGGCATGCGCCGCTCGGCAGCAGCTTCATCGCCGGTATCCTCCCGGGAATCGTCATTGAAAGCGCTCTTGCTCTTCATGAAATAATCAACCATGGAAAGGATGGTTAGAACCAGAGAGACAACAAGGACAATCCACGCAAGTACAAAAATAGGCTCAGCAAATTGCTCGCCCAAAACAGCAGGCAGGGCATCGATCAGAATAAACAGAACAATGGCGATCATCTGCGTTACAGTTTTTGCCTTACCGTACCACGAGGCGGCAATGACCAGCCCCTTTGCTGCTGCCATCATGCGAAGGCCCGAAACTAGGAACTCGCGGAACAGCACAATCAAGGGAACCCATGCCGGAAGCTGACCCATTTGCACCATTACCAAAAATACTGCAATGACCAGCAGCTTATCCGCTAGAGGATCCATAAACTTGCCGAACGTTGTTACCTCGTTGCGGCTGCGCGCCAAGTAACCATCCAGAAAGTCAGAAAAAGAGAGCAGCAAAAACAGCACCGCGCAGACCCAAGGTTTAATCGATGCCGCAAGTTGAGCATTGCCAAAAAGACCATCCCAAGGCGCAAGCATTGCGAGCACCAGGAATGGAACACCGATAATGCGAATAACCGTCACAGTATTCGCTGGCGTCCATGTAGTAGCAGCGGCGGATTTACTCATTGACCCGCTCTCCCTCCATCTCGTAGAGAAGCGTGTCGGTGATAGAGACGGAAACAATCGAGCCAATCTCGGCGTCTTCAATATACACAACGCCATCTACTTCGGGTGCTTGACACATGGCACGACCGAAAAGCTGGCCATCCTCTTCAACGCCTTCAACAAGCACATCCATAGTTTCACCGCAGCGTTGTGCAACGCGTGGGATGCATACTGCATCCGCTAAATCGCGTAAACGCTGAGCGCGGTCGGCTTTCTCGTCTTCATCGATCTGATCAGGCAATTTCGCTGCTCGCGTGCCGTCTTCTTGGGAATACGCAAATACACCCACGTAATCGAAAAAACCCTCATCGACAAAATCGCACAACGCCTCGAATTGCTCGTCCGTTTCACCTGGGAAGCCCGCAATGAGCGTCGTTCTCAGGGTGATATTGGGAATGACGCTTTTAATGCGTTCAACCAGATGCGCAAACTGCTCAGCACTGCCTTTTCTGTTCATTGCACGCAATAGCTCAGGGTCAACGTGCTGAAGCGGAATATCCAAATACGAACAAATATTATCATTGCGCGCTATAACGTCCAAAAGCTCATCGGTAATGCCTTCGGGCTGCAAGTACATCACGCGAAACCATGTATCAGGATGCTGAACAGCCAATTCGTTCATGAGCCAGGCAAGGGTTTTCGGCTCGGCAAAATCATTGCCCCAACGACCCGTATCCTGTGCAATAAGAACGATTTCCTTTGCGTCACGCGCTTTTGCCGTTTCAACATCATTCTGAATTTGCTCAAAGGTAAACGAATGATATCTGCCGCGGATATAAGGAATGGTGCAATACGAGCAGAAGCGATCGCAACCATCTGAAATTTTCACATATTGGCTGACCGAATGGCAAAGCCCCTCTTCGTTGTTTTGCTCACCAGCGCGAAGGCCGGATGGCACCCCGATAAGTGCTTGTAAAAGCTCAACGATGTTCTTTTCTTCAGCGCAGGGCAAGAAAGCATCGGCTTCCGTAAGTTCACCTTTGAGATCCGCTCCATAACGCGCCGGCATACAGCCAGCCACGATCAGCTTTGCAGAACCCTTTTCCAGCGCGGGAAGTCCCGCAAGCTCAAAGATGGAATCAAGGCTTTCCTCTGTTGCACTTTGGATGAACGTGCAGGTGTTGACAACAATCGCTTGCGCTCGCTCGGGGTCATCGACTATCGAGTAGCCCGCATCTAAAACGCGCTCCTTCATATTGTTGGTGTCAACTTCATTTTTCGCGCATCCAAGTGTTACGAATGCGACGGCGGAATTGCAGTTTTTGTTCATCCTTGAGCCCTTTTACCTGTACCGGATTATGCACTTCTTCACCCGCGAAGATAAACCTTGCAGTCGAAAGAGAAAATGATTATCGATAATTCGTGTATTGTAGCGGTTGACCGTAGTCCTGCGTCTTCAGGAACGCGATAACTTCCTGCAATGCATCGCGAGAGGCAGAAGAAACACGAAGCTTATCGCCTTCGATTTGCACCTTTACTTTGATTTTCGTGCCTTTGATGTCTTTATTTATCTTACCGGCCGTTTCTTTGTCGATGCCTTCGACAATCTGACCAACAATGCGCACGCTTTGTCCCGTTGCGGCAATGGGCTTTCCCCACTTCAGCGCAGTAAGTTCAATTCCGCGCTTGATGATTTTCGTATTAATGATGTCGATCACCTGTTTCGCAACGAAATCGGCAGGTGCAGCCACTGTAAGCGCCTTCGCGGTTTTATCCAAATCGATGGTAGCGCCTGAATCCTTCAGGTCGTAACGTTGAACGAGTTCACGTTTTGCCTGCTGGAATGCGTTATCCACTTCCTGCATATCAACAGACGACACAACATCGAAACTTGATTCTTTTGCCATAGCTGGCTCCTTCCCTTTAACTTGTCCTACAATTATCGGCGCAGTTTTATTGCCTGCAACCTTAGTCGGCCTCTGATGCAGACGAAGCGTTGTCTGCATCGCTTGTTGCTTGGCCGTTCGCTTCTTTCCATGCAGCCAGTATTTCACTAAAGTCCATATTGTAAACGTAGACGCCGTCATTGTTGTCATCTTGTAGCTCAACCGCTTTGCCATCGACTTTCAACGTAACGGCACCAGGGCGACTTGTCACGAACGAAAGCGTTCCCGTTACGTCATACGTTCCGCGTTTTGGACCGGAATACGTGCCGGCAACTGTCGGAGTGCTTGAACCGTCAAGGTAGATTTCAAGATAGCAATCTTCACCATCGGCAACTTCATACGTAAAAACAGCCGCCGTAGGAGCAATAGGAACAACAGTTGTTTCCTTTTCAACCGTTCCCGCAGATCCAGGATCAGTCAAACCAGAAATCGCAACTGACGAGCTGGAGCTTGCTGCACCCGAAGAGCCGCTTGAAGACGAAGCAGGTTTGGAGAACAAGGAATTCGCAGCGATAATAAGCAAGACAAGAATCACCACAGTTGCCACCAAAAGCGGTATCTTTTTCACAACTGGCTTAGCGCTGTCAATGCCGTAACTTTGAGAGCTCATGATGTTTTGACGGCTGTTCATGGCGCCAAACGATTGCTGAGGACGACTCTTGGGGAAACCGCCCTGCTTCCTGTCAGCATAAATCGAGTGGTTGATGTCAATCTTTTTCCGCGAAGCGAATACACCGCCTACTGTTTCGGCAACGGTATCGGCAGCACGGGCGAAAACAGCACCCGCTGCACCGATGGCATTCGAAGCTGCATGGTTGTCGGTATGCCCTTGCGCGCGATAGCCATTGTTGCGCGCGGTATCGCGCTGGAACGTTCCGCTTCGGCACCCATGGGTATCGGAGCTGGTGTTTCTCCTGATCGGGTGATTATTTGATTGGCGCACGCGATGCGCGTCCTCGAAAGGCGCTTGATTGCCGCGGGAAGCACTCTGGCGGCGTGCCTGCTCTCCGCCTCGTTGCTCCCTTCTCCTTCTCAAGCGTTCGCGCGCCGCATCTTGCGAATCCTCGCGATAGATGCGCTCGATGTCGTCAGACGAGAAGTCACCGCCTAACGAACTCGGCAACGTGGTCGAACGGGAGCGTCTGCGCGATGAAGCTCTCCCCTCAACTGCCGCAACAGCCTCCATGTAATCGTCTGTTACTTTATCGGCATCAAGCCCCAAAAGGCTTGCATATGCGTGAACCATGCCCCGCGCATAACTATGGGGCGGAATCGCTGTAAAATCTTCTTCTTCAATTGCCTGAAGAATGTCGCTACGAATACGCAGCTTACGAGAAATGGTTCCATAGGTAAGACCGCCGCTCACGCGCGCATCGCGAAGCTGGCGACCAAAACCTTTATTAAGAGCCATTACCTCACCCCTGTTTAATCGTTGAGCTCAAACGCCTTAAGCGTTTCTAATTCCAAAGCATCGACAAGCACCTCACGCGCTTTGCTGCCGTTTTGGGGACCGACGACGCCCTTGCTTTCGAGCATATCCATGATTCGGCCTGCTCGTGAATATCCTACACTCAGGCGGCGCTGTATATAGGATGTCGAAGCAGTTCCCGCAGAAACAACAATTTCGGCAGCTTCCCATAGAAGCGGATCATCGCATCCGCCGCGTCCGCCGCTACCGTCAGGCGCGGTATCCCCCAACGACATGGTGTTGACCTGAAGAATCTCCGAGTGGTAATCAGGGTCACCCTGCTGTTTCAAATGCTCAACGACATCGTTGATCTCGTCTTCGGAGACATAGCACCCCTGAATACGAAGCGGTTTCGCTAAATCGGGCTTCGAGAACAGCAAGTCACCATTGTTCGTTAGATTTTCAGCGCCGGGAGAATCCAAGATAACGCGCGAATCAATACCCGAAGCCACCGTAAACGCAATACGGGTCGTAATATTCGATTTAATAAGACCCGTAACTACGTTTGCAGAAGGACGCTGCGTTGCAACAATCAGATGAATGCCTGCAGCACGCGCTAACTGAGCCAAGCGGCTAATGGAAAATTCAACTTCCTTACCAACGTTCATCATCAAGTCAGCGAGCTCGTCGATAACAATCACGATAAACGGCAGCGCGTTTTCGTTTTCAAGCTCACCTGATTGCACTTTTGTATTGAACTGGGCAATATTGCGCGCACCAACGGACGAAAACAGCTTCAGTCTTCGCTCCATTTCGGCAACGCCCCAGTTCAAGGCAGCGGATGCATCTTTGGGATCCTCTACAACGGGGATATACAGATGCGGGATGCCGTTATACAGGCTGAACTCAACGCGCTTGGGGTCAATCAGAATCATGCGCACTTCGTTTGGCGTGTTGCGCATAAGCATAGACATTATGAAGGAGTTGATGCCCACCGATTTACCGGAACCGGTCGTACCGCCAATCAAAACGTGCGGAGCCTTTGCAAGGTCCATTACCACGTTGTTGCCCTCAACGTCTTTACCCACCGCGCATTGCAGCGGGCCGGCGGGCGCGCAGTCCAAAACATCGCCCAGCAAAACGTTCTGACGTACTTTATTCGGCACTTCGATACCAACATAATTCGTGCCAGGAATAGGCGCGAAGATACGTACGCCCGGTGCTGCCAGCGCAAGCGCAATGTCGTCGCTTAGAACGGTGATGCGATTCACGCGAACGCCTGATGGGAGTGATATTTTGAACAGCGTGACCGTAGGACCGGCAACCCAGCCTTTGACCTCAATGGAAATGCCAAAGTCCTCGAGCGTCTCAGTAAGAACCTCTGC
>CAKUOV010000011.1 GCA_934670115.1 uncultured Eggerthellaceae bacterium | reverse complement strand
CGTTCGCGACTTCCCGCATGGTCTGTTTAGAGCGACAGTAGTTGATCGAATTGCGAGATTAGGGCATCGGGGTTGGTTTCGCCAATGTTCCCGTTCGTGCCGTATCCGTATTCAACCGCTACCGCGAATGCGCCGGTTGCTTGTGCCACGCGGACATCGCCTGCGGAGTCTCCCACGTAGGCGGTTTCGTGTGCTGTAACGCCCAGTTCTTTCATGGTGTTCAGCAGGCCTTGCGGGTTAGGTTTGCGCGGATAATCAGGGCTTTCTCCGTGGACGGCATCAAAGATTCCCGGGAAAAAGTGGTTGATGGTCATTTTGGCGTCTTCATCACGTTTGTTTGAGAGCACCGCCAGCTTTGCGTCTTGGGCTTTCAGCGTTGCGAGCGTCTCTTTGACGTGCGGATAGAGCTCGGTGTGTTCCAGGCCGTGCTCGGCAAACGTGCTATACCAGGTGCGATAGACCTCTTCCCCCTTTTCTTCGGGCAGCTCTTGTCCTAGCTCTTCCTGCAGAAGTACAACAATGCCGCCGCGTTGAAAGCAGTCCAATATTTCCTGGCGCGTGTAAGTGCGCTTGCTTCCCATTTGGGCTAATGTCGTGTTTGTCACGGCAACGAAATCATCCATGGTGTCAAGCAGCGTGCCGTCTAGGTCGAAAACATATGCGTCAAATCGCGGTGACATGAAGTGCCTTTCTTTCTAATTTCGCGCAAGAGTAAAACGTCATGGTACAATAACAAAGTTCGCTTTCGCGAGCAAGTTGCCTCCGTAGCTCAGGGGATAGAGCGTCGGTTTCCTAAACCGTGCGTCGGATGTTCGAATCATCTCGGGGGCACCATGAAAAAGCCAGGTCAGAGCGGTATTCGCCCTGACCCGTTTCTTTTCCTGGGCTTCTGAGGGCGGGGAAAAGCGGGGGTAAAAGGGTGGAGAAGTGCACCACTTAGCACCCTCTCTTTCAGGATGACGATTGGTTGGTCGTCCAGGTGGTTCTGCCGTGCTGCCTTCTTGAGTCGTGCAGCCCTTCCAACCGCGTTCCGCGCGAGCGGACCCCGCTACTGCATTGCGTGCAGCGTGCTATTTGATGGAAGCACCCAGTTTGCGGCACTCTTCGATTGCGGGCTTGCCGTTAACGGCGCCTTTTTCGTAGCTGTTGTTGCACAATACAATGCCCAGAATTTCCTGATGAGAGTAATTCATGGCAATTTCAAAGCTTTTTACCAGGCCGTCGGCGGTAGTTATGTCTTTGTCTTCGAACGGCATGAGCAGCGCAGCGCGCTTCATGGCGAACTTGCGTCCGCCTATGGCACAGAACTGACGATCCATGAACGCTTTTATTTGCGCGGGGTAGCTGTAGTAATAAAGCGGGAATGCGTAAACAACGGTGTCTGCCCATTCCAGGTCGCCATAGAAGTTTTGCATGTCATCTTTTTGGCAACACTCGCCACCATGGGCGAAGCAATATTCGCAGCCCAAGCAGCCGTTGATTTTCGCGTTGCCTACGTGGGCTACGCGGATTTCATTACCTGCTTCACGTGCGCCCTCGATAAACGCGTCTGCCATTATTTGGCTGTTCCCTTTTTTTCGGGGACTGCCGTGCACTACCAAGATGTTTGCCATGATGAATTCCTCTCTCAAAAGATTATCGCTGACAAGTGCTCATGATGCTTCGCCCCTTGCGGGCGGTAAGATTCTGCTATCGGCATGCGTCTTACTCCCTGCCCGCTTTGACCCGCGCAGTCGAGAGGAGCTTGTTTCTTTTTATCCTTCGACCGCAGGTCAAGGGCTCTTTTACGATAGGCGCGCTCCTACTTCTTTTGCAGCGGCTGCTTTGTCAAAATTGCCGCCGGTTGCAGCAGTAAGGGCGCCCATGACTTTGCCCATGTCCTTTTTGGACGAGGCACCCAACTCGGCAATCTTTTCTTTGATGAGAGCGATCAGTGCATCGCCCGACAGCTGCTGGGGCAGATATTCTTCCAAAACAGCAACCTGAGCAGCAAGTTTTTCAGTGCGCTCTTGGTCGGAACCCTTTTTGGAATCTTCCAGAGTTTCTTTTGTTTGCTTGATGACGCGCTTGAGCATGGCATCTACGTCGGCTTCGGTAATCTCGCGGCGTTCGTTTACCTCGATGCTTTTGATCTCGGTTTTTACCATGCGCAGAATGTCTCGGCGCAGGCTGTCCTTTGCGCGCATTGCGTTTTTGATCTCTTCGTCAAGGGCTGCGTACTCCATAAATGTCTCCTTTCGCTGCCTCTTCGTAGTGCTATTATCGCACTTGCGGGGAGCTCGTGTTTCCCAGACCTGCATGTTTATACAGGTTTTCATCTTTTGAGCTATTTGACTGAGCTGTATACCCCAAAAAGAATGTGCTTCGTTTGCTGTATCTTGCAGGCTCGATGCGACTTGCAAACACGCGGGTGTTTTTTTGTGCGTGGAGGGAGTACAGCAGCCTCTTGGGTTGTGCTCACGCGATGCGGTCCATGGCTGATCTTTCGAGTTCAAGAGTGCTACTTGATTGAAAAAAGCTAAAATAGGAGGAAATCAAAAAAAATTGATTTCCTCCTATTTTTGATACGCAAGTTTTGAGCAAAATAGGAGAATTTGACAAAAAATTAAAATTTCTCCTATCTTTTCTTTTAGCACTTGAATGAAATTGCATGTTTTGGCTTATTTCGCACCATGTGTTGTCTGAATCCATGTCAAATAATAGGAGGAAAATTAAAAAATTTAAAATTTCTCCTATTTTGTCAAAGTAGAGCGTGCTATAAATAGGAGAAAATGAGAAAAAATACGATTTTCTCCTATTTTGGGCAAAAACAAAGGAATAAGGGGTGCGCAGTGCTGCAGGATGAGGTCAAAACAGAGCTGGAAGAGCTAAACGATGCAATCGAGTGGGCGCAAAAGGGCCTCGGTAAGGCGCCCGAGGGCTCTTTGCTCGTCGATGACTCAAAAAACGGTATTCATTATTATTGGCGCAAGACGGCTGCGGATAAAAAAGGCGTTTACCTGGGTAAAGACGACCAGGAGCAAATTCGCGCTCTTGCGCAAAAAGATTACGAGGTCCGTTTGCTCAAGTCTGCTGAAAAAGAAAAAGCCTTGCTTGAACGAATTCAAGCGCGCTGCGACAAGAGAGGCATGCAGGGCTCGGGGGTTCTTGATTTGGTTTATGAAAACCTTTCCGATGCAAGAAAAGAGCTGGTGGAGCCGTATAAGCTATCCAACGACGAGTATGCGCGACGTTGGCAACTGGAAGAGTATGCAGGAAATTCACATCCGTTTGGATCATATTCGCTGTTCACGCGCAGTGGCGTGCGGGTGCGCTCGAAATCCGAAGTGCTTATCGCCGATGCTCTGGAGGCGGCAGGCGTGCCTTATAAATACGAACGCCCTCTCAACCTGGGAGGATACAATCCTGTCTACCCTGACTTTACAGTATTGAACAAGCACACTCGCGCGGAATATTATTGGGAGCATTTTGGTGGCATGGATGATGCTGAGTACCGAGAGGGTATGGTGCACAAGCTAAACAGTTATGTGCTAGCTGGCATATTTCCTGGTGAGCAGCTTTTGACCACCTATGAGACATCGGAAACGCCTTTGGATACGCGCGTTATCAGGGGGCTTATCGAGAAGTATCTGCTTTAGTAAAAGCTTCCTTTCGATCGAGTCGTATTCCTAAAGAAAACGCCCGCTTGATTGCATAAGAGCAGACAAGCGGGCGTTTTTGTGTTTGGTGGATAATGGAGTTGCAGCTATTTATTAGCAGTAGTCTTGCGCGCAATGAGTCCAACTACGCACGTTGCGGCAAACACAATAATCATAACGGGGAACGTGCTCCCCAGCGGCGTATCGATAACCATGAACTGTCGATACAAAATGAATCCGCAAACCCAAATAATCAGGTTCGGCCAGTTGAAACTGCTGGTCATGTCGTCGCGTTTCAGCACGAAGTAGTTCGCAATAATGACGGCGATCATGGGGGCAAACACGCTGCCAATCAGGTACAAGAAATCCGTGATGTCAGCAAGGGGTAGGGTGATTGCGCCAATAGTGCCCAGAACCGTTACGACAAGCGCCACAATCTTGCCAGGGACTTTCTTGCCGAACGGCATGCCGATGGATTCCGATGAAACGCCGGCACTGTTCGCATCCAAGAACGTTGTGGTTACCGTCGAGAAGATGATAATGATAAGACCCGCAGCGCCCATGCCCGTTTTCAGCATGATTTGCGCGATGTCGGACTCGCCTGTGAAGATTGCCATTGACATGCCAATGGCGTACATCCAGCAACTGACCAGGCCGTACACAATCGAGCTTGCGGCAGTGGCAGCAACGGGTTTTGCTGCGGTGCGTGTGTAATCGCTTACCAGCGGCAGCCACGAAAGGGGCATGGCAACTGCAAGCTCAACGGCTGCGCCAAACGTCAGGCCATCGTTTTCCACACCAAGCGGCACGGCGCCGCTAAACGCGCTTACGCACAGCACTAGCGTAAGAATGAACAGCGCTAGAACAGCAACAATGTTGATCTTCTCCAAATTGCGAATGCCAATCAGAATCCATGCAGCAATCAACACGCCAATGACCAGGCACCATATCCATGCGCCGCAATCGAAAAGCGTGCTGGCGGAAAGCGCGCCGTCGTAAATCATGATGCCGGTCCAGCCCACCAGCTGCAAAACGTTAAGCGTGGCGAACAGCACGGCGCCCTTCTGGCCAAAGCTCATGGCCGCGGTTTCCATGGAGCTGCGCTGCGTCTTCGCGCCAATAAGCCCCGCAAGGAAAAGCAGCAGGCAGCCAATGATGTGGCCCACAACAATCGCAGCCAGGCCGGTGGAAAAGCCCAGGCTGGCGAAGTAGGTGCCGGTCAGAATTTCAGCAAGCGAAACGCCCGCGCCGAACCAGATCAGGCTGTTTTCGAGCGCAGTTGTCCCGCGTGTTTCAGATGAAGTAGTCATAGGTTCCCCTTATTTATTTGTTGTCTTGCTCGTTCGCGGCTTGCGCGAAATAGCTCGCAGAATTGTTCGATAATGTGAAAGCGTGGTTCATGGGACCGCTTCCCGCACCCAGGTCCAACATGGCGCCCAGCGCGCCGCTGATGTATTCCTTTGCATGGAAAACTGCCTGTTCAAGCGAGCATCCTTTAGCAAGATTGCTGGCAATGGCGCTGGAAAGCGTGCATCCCGTTCCGTGAGTGTTCGGGTTGTCGATGCGTTTTCCGGCGAACCAGCGACCTACGCCCGCGCCGTTGTTGGCGGCGGGGTCGAACAAGTAGTCGTTCGCGTCGTTCAGGTTGTGCCCGCCTTTGCAGAGCACGGCGCACCCGTATTGCTGCGCAATGGCGCGCGCGGCGGCCTCCATGTCGGCCTCGCTTTTCACAGGCGTGCCCGTGAGCTCTTCGGTCTCGGGGATGTTGGGGGTTATCACGCACGCCAGGGGAAGAAGGCGCGCTCTAAGCGTTTCAATGGCATCGTCGCAGATGAGCTTCGCGCCGCTTGTGGCAACCATCACGGGATCAACCACAATGTTGCGCGCTTGATAGTTCTCCAGGCTGTTGGCGATTGTTTCGATCAGCGCGCTGGTGCTCACCATGCCGATTTTCACGGCATCGGGGAAGATGTCGGTGAAAACAGCGTCGATTTGCTGCTGAAGAAATTCAGGGGTTACATCCAAAATGCCTGTTACGCCGGTGGTGTTCTGCGCGGTCAGCGCGGTAATTGCGCTCGTCGCGAACACGCCATTCATGGTCATCGTTTTGATATCGGCCTGAATTCCGGCGCCTCCGCTGGAGTCTGATCCAGCGATTGTCAATGCGGTTTTCATGGTTCTCCTTCCGGTTTCGCATTGTTTTGTAACGCGTCGCGAAGCGGTGCCCTCGACTCGACGCGGAGTTGATGTTCAGTTGTTGCCAGGACTTTCAGGCGAAGGTGCGCGGCGAAGGCCCTGGCGGGGTTGGTGGTGCTGTTGCTGGTGGCGGCGAAGGCGCGGCCACTGTTGCGGCAGTTCGCCGTGCCGTTGCTGTTGGCGGCTGCGGTGGTGCGAAACGCTTTTGGTTGTTACGCCGTTGCGCCCACGAGCTGTGCAGTGGCTTCTGCCAGACGCGCCGCCGCAGCGGCAATGTCCTTATGGGCGAAAATAGCGCTGATAACCGCCACGCCTACAATGCCAGAACGCGCAAGTTCGGAAACGTTTTCGCAGGTAATTCCGCCAATAGCAACAACAGGAATGTTCACGGCGCTGCAAATGGCGGCAAGCGTTTCGTGGCTTACTTCGGCGGCATCGTCTTTCGAGCTGGTGGGAAAGACCGCTCCCACACCCAGGTAGTCGGCTCCATCACGTTCGGCCTGCAGCGCTTGTTCCGCGGTTTGCGCGGAAACGCCCAGAATCTTGTCGGGCCCGATGAGCGCGCGTGCTTCTAGCGCGGACATGTCGTCTTGCCCAATGTGGATGCCGTCGGCGTTCATGGCAAGCGCAACGTCTACCGCATCGTTTACTACGAACGGCACACCCGCTGCGTGGCAGATTTCCTGCAGCGCAGTTGCTTCGGCAATCATATCAGCGTGATCCAAGTGTTTTTCGCGCATCTGGATAAACGTGGTGCCGCCGTCAAGAGCGGCGCGTGCCTGATGGCATAGCGCCGCTTGCTTTTCGGCTTCGGTGGCGTTTTCGGCAAGACCCAGCCAGCTGCGGTCAGTTACCGCGTAAACACGCAGGTCGCGAGCAAGTTTTTGCAAGTCAACGGTGCTTGTTGTGCTGGTCGTACTGTCCGAGCAGCGGCTTGCGCCCGCTTCGTACCCGTTTGCAACGCCCGCACTGCCGCCTGAGCAGCAGTGCGGGTCCCTGGCGCTTGCTTCGCCTGCAACGATCGCCGAGCCCAAGCTGCTCGCTTCGCTAGAACACTTCATAATTCGCTTTCGCCTCGAGTGTTTCAGCATCCATAGTGCAAATGGTGTCGATGATGCGGTTGCGATACGTTGCATTTCCTTCGCCCGGCTGCAGTGCATCCCAGGCAATCTCGCCGGCAACGCCCATGAGCGCAACGGCTGCAGCGGCTGCCTCGAGCTGCATGTCGGGGTTGGCTACCAGGTACGCGGTCAGAATGCCAGCAATCTGACAGCCCGTTCCCGTGATCTTTTCCATTTCGGGACGTCCGTTGCGAATGGCAAAGCAGCGCATGCCATCGGTCACCAGGTCAATGGGGCCGGTAATGGCAAGAATGCAGCCCAGTTCAGCGGCGTAGCTTTTCGCGAAAGCCACCTGGGCGGCCAAGTTTTCCTCGGTCACAACGTCGGCTGCGTTGGCGTCAACGCCTTGCGTGGTGGAGCTTCCCAGGGCCAGTGCCTTGATTTCGCTCGCGTTTCCCTTGATGGCGGTCAGCGGCAGCTCTTCCATGAGTGCGGCTGCGGTAGAGGTGCGCAGCGCGCTGGCGCCCGCTCCCACGGGGTCCAAAAGAATGACGCGCCCCAGTTCAGCGGCGCGTTTGCCCGCTACATGCATGGCTTCAATACTACGGCTATTCAGCGTGCCAATGTTGATGTTCAGGCCGCCGCAAATGCTGGTGATGTCCGCCACGTCTTCCGGCTCATCGGACATGATGGGGCTTCCGCCGCAGGCCAAGAGGACGTTGGCAACGTCGTTGACGGTTACGTAGTTGGTAATGTTGTGCACAAGTGGCACCGATGCGCGAACGCGCTGGAGACAAACTCCAAGCATGATTTCTCCCTCCGTTGGCATTATCCAAATCAGGTTTTCGCGGTCGAAGGTCAGCGCGGCTGTAGCACGCAGGCGGCGGTGGCGCGACGCTGCATCGATAGCGACGCAGCGCGGCGGCGTTCCTCCGCATGGTGCAGAAGGCAGCGCATCCTTCCTCTCAGCCCGGTTTACGAGCTCCCATTTCGGCGCTTATTGTTGCGCTTTGGGTTGAGTTTCGCAAGGGTGAGTGCGAAGAAAACCACCAACGGTGCAGAAAGATTGTGCGAAGAAGGAGGGGAGAGGGCGGGAAGAAGGGAGGGACGGTAACGGCCCGGCGGCGGGGATAACGGTGGCTGGCACTAAAGGCGCGGCAAGGTGCTAGGGGCAACGCTCAAGGAAATTCCCGTTTGAGGGCACAATGCTCCCAGAGAGCGGTTCGACGGTACCTGCTTGGTTTCTTCTCCTTCGTTCGCAAATGCACTGCTTCGCGGCATTTGCGGTGCTGATCCGTTGTTCGCAACGTTCGAAAGGCGCATCTTGCCGCTTTCCCCTTGTTTGTTTCCGCATGTTGTTGGATTTTGGTGCCTAAATTCGAAGTTGATGCAGGTTGGAAGTAGGTGGGAAGGGGAAAATAGGATGTTTTCTGGTGCGGGAACATGCTTCAGAAAATAGGTTTTATCAAAATGCCAGTTCAGAATTATTCTCAGTTAACACCTATTGCAATGCAGAAACGGCACCAGAGCTACGACCTACTTCCAACCTACCACAACTTCGAATTTGAAGCCCCTTTTTCAACAACATGATGTGCAGCTGCTCCAATTCTACGAAAGCATTCAAAAAACGAGCTAAGAAGAAGAGTAAAGAGGCGATTGCGCGCTGATAGGGGCGAAGTGCAAATATGACATTGGCTGACACCCTAGGGAAACGATATCGTGAAGCAATTGCATCGAAGGGGTACGCGCACCGTTCTTCCCGATAAATGGAGTTGTTGTTGTTTTGCCGCGCAGGCTTCGTGGTGTTTTCGCCGAACGCTCCCGCTTCTTTTTCCTATGCGATAGACTTAGCGCGAAAAGTTGACCCCGATTGGCGCGAGGCGCAAACGGACAGCTCTGACCGCAAGGTTTCGCAGCGTTGATCTTTGTGTTAGGAGCACAAACCGCACAGCGGGGAAGTGAAGGAAGTAAAAGAAGAAAGGCGCACATGGACAACACGTGCAAAGCGGTTTTGTTCGATCTGGACGGAACGCTTATCGACACCTATCAGCTGATATTGGAATCGTTTCGCCATGCAACGCGTAAGGTGCTTGGTCGTGTTATACCTGATGAGCAGCTTATGGTGAAAGTGGGGCAGCCGCTGTCCACGCAGATATGGGACTGGACGGACAACCAAGAAGTCCACGATGAAATTCTGACGGTCTATCGCGAATTCAACCACGCTGTCCACGATGACATGGTGTCTACGTTTTCGGGCGTTCCGCAAATCTTGAGCGATTTGCGTGATCAGGGGGTCCGCATGGGCGTTGTTACCTCTAAGCTTCACTGGCTGGCTCAACGCGGGTTGGATCGCACGGGCCTTGCGGGCTACATGGAAACGCTCGTTTCGCCAGACGATTATCCACAGGCGCACAAGCCCGCTCCCGGTCCGGTTCTGTACGGCTGTGAGCTTTTGGGCGTTGACCCGCAGGAATGTTGGTACGTGGGCGATAGTCCCTTCGATATTGCGGCGGGCAATGCAGCTGGCTGTAAAACGGCGGCGGTGTTGTGGGGCATGTTCCCGAAAGAGACGCTGTGTGAGCAAAAGCCGACTGTGTGCTGCGCAACGCCGAATGACCTTATTCGGGAACTGCGAGCGTAAGGATTTGGCATAAGTGCTGCTTAGGACGTTGTCGTGCTCACGAGTAGCTGAAACTGGGCAACCAGTGGGCAACGTTGGAATGTAAGATACGTTGCAAACTGGGCAACCAGTGGGCAACGGAAAAATGGTGAAAGACAGCGAATTGGGCAATAACTGGGCAGCGGCAAAATAGAGCGTAAACCATATGTGGGCAACCAGTGGGTAATGGCGGCGCAAGGGAACAGCTCGCAAGTGGGCAATGAGTGGGCAACGATGCGCGGGCAAAGAGCGCGTGCCAAACGAAAAAGTGGAAAAGGAGAACGCGAAAAACTATGGCGAATAAACCGAAAATCAGAGGATGCCTTGGACGTGCAGGGCGTATTCTGGGCGGGTGCCTTTTCGCCGTGGTTCTGGTTGTTGCTGGCACGAACGTGTGGGTTCTGCAGACAACGAAAAATAACATCCATTCCACGCAGGAGGTCGCAAATTTCCAGGCCGACGCCATTGTTGTTCTGGGCGCGTCCGTGCGACCCGATGGTTCGCTATCCCAGATTCTTGCCGACCGCGTGGATGGCGCCATTGTTTTATACCAGGAAGGTGTTGCTCCGAAAATTATTATGAGCGGCGACAACGGCCAGGATTCTTACAACGAATGTGCGGCCATGAAGCGCTACGCCGTGGCGCATGGCGTTCCGAGCGAGGACATCTTCTGCGATCATGCGGGCTTCTCCACCTACGACACTATGTATCGCGCTCAGAACATTTTCGGCTGCAATCGCGTGGTTGTTTCCACGCAGACCTATCACTTGTATCGTGCTATTTACGCAGGTGAAGGCCTTGGAATGACTGTCGCGGGTGTGCCGACCGACATGCGTGATTACCAAAACCAGTTCTATTATGACTTGCGAGAAATTCCTGCGCGCACGAAAGATTTCTTCAAGACGCTCACGAAGGCGTCGTCATCGCTGGGCGGCGAGTACATCAGCCTGAATCAATCGGGTGACGTAACCGACTAGGGATAGGGCTGCTTGAACGTGGCCGATTGAATGGGCGCAGCGTCTAAAAAATCGCACTCGTAACAGTGCGACCGCGCTTTTTCAGAGAAAATCGATAGGAAACAACAAATCCCAAGCGTACAATACCAACCAGGCAAAAAGGGTCCCTGCGATGGATCGTTGCTGGGCTGTTGAGCAGTGTTGCTCGGCGAAGGGTGTGGCGAAGGATTGCGTGATGGCGGCTCACGCGGCGGCGAACGGTGGAAGACGCAGCGGCGCTGAACGGCGAAAAGACCAAGGGAAGAAGGATTCGATCGATATGCCTCAAGATTTGAACGAGAGAATGTACGGGCTGGGTGCCGAACCGAGCGCAATCCGCGAGCTGTTCGCTTACGGCCTTGAGCGAAAAGCGCAGATAGGCGCCGATAAAGTGTTCGATTTCAGCATTGGCAACCCAAGCGTTCCTGCGCCCAACGCCGTGAAGCAGGCAATCATCGAGCTTGCGGAGATGAACCCCGTTGAGCTGCACGGATACACTCCTGCACAGGGGCTTTACACTACGCGCAAGGCCGTTGCGGATAACATCCGTCGCCGCTTTGGCGTTCCTGCTACGCCGGAAAACGTGTACATGACGGCAGGCGCTGCGGCTTCTCTTGGCATTGCGTTCCAGGCGGTTGCCGTTCCAGGCGAAGAGATCATCACCATTGCGCCGTTTTTCCCCGAGTACCGCACGTTTGTGGAAAGCGCGCAGTGCACGCTGGTGCCCGTTCCCGCGCGCACAAGCGACTTCCAAATTGATATCTCCGCAGTTGAGGCGGCTATCAACGAAAAAACGCGCGCCGTTCTGATCAACACGCCCAACAATCCCACGGGTGCTGTGTATTCCCGTGAAAACTTGGAAGAACTGGCCGCTCTGCTTACGCGCAAAGAGCAAGAGCTTGGTCGCAAGCTATACCTGATCAGCGATGAGCCGTACCGTGAGATTTCCTATGGCAAGGAAATTCCGTACGTGCCCACGTTGTATCCGCGCACGATTGTGTGTTACTCCTGGTCAAAGAGCCTTTCTTTGCCAGGTGAGCGCATTGGCTACGTGTATGTTTCCGATTACGCCAGCAATGCGCGTGAAATTTCAACCGCCATTGCGGGCGCGGGCCGCGCTTTGAGCTACGTGTGCGCGCCGGCACTGCTTCAGCGGGTGATTGAGCGCTGCATTGACGAGCCGTCCGATGTTGAGTCGTATCGCGAGAACCGTGAAATTCTGTCCGAAGGCCTGAAAAAACTCGGGTATGAATATATCGAGCCTGATGGAGCGTTTTATTTGTGGGTCAAGGCGCTCGAGCCCGATGCCGAGGCATTCTGCGAAGCGGCAAAGAAATTCGAGCTTTTGCTGGTGCCGTCGAACAGCTTTGGCTGCGAAGGCTGGATGCGCTTGAGCTACTGCATCTCGAAAGAGACCATTGTCAATTCACTGCCGGCGTTCGCCGCGCTGAAAGAAAGCTATCAGGAGTAAGCCATGGCACAGAAATCGCAAAAGAAGCCGAAGAAAAAGGGCGATAGCCACGCTGCAAAAGTCCGCGCCGCAAAGGAACGTGCGGCGAAAAGGAATGCGCCCCGCGTTATTGTCTACGGTGTTGAAAAAGAAAGTGAACGCGGGGCTCTGCTGTGGCGCGTTGTTCGCGAACTTGACTTTGACCTGCGAGAAGTCCGTGCAGAGCAGCTTTCTGATCCCGTAGGTTCACTTGCGGGATTGATGGGGTACCACCCGGCGTTCGCCCCGTTTGACGGCGAAGCTCCCGAAGGCGAGTTTTTGCTGCTGTGCAATCTGAGCAAGCACCAGCTGGACGATTTCCTGATGGCGCTCAAGATTGTGGGTGTTTCGATTCCTCACAAAGCGGTTCTGACCAAGGAAAACAGGGGCTGGAGCTTTATCGAGCTCATGACTCAGGTGGCGCAGGAGCACGAACAGCTGGCCGCTGCGCGTGCCGAGCAAGAGGCGGTGGCGCAGGTGCCGGCTGGAGAGTCCGACGAGGCTGACGTTGCCGATAACGATGAAGCCGCCGACGAGTCAAAATAGGAAAGGCAGACCAAAACCATGGAGAACTTTGAATTCGTATCGCCAACGCAGTTTGTATTTGGCAAAGACGCCGAGCTTCAGATTGGCGCAAAACTCGCGGCGGCGGGTGCTAAGAGGGCACTCGTTCACTTTGGCGGTAAAAGCGCGAAAGCCAGCGGTTTGATTGATCGCGTGTGCGCATCGCTTGATGAGCAGGGGATATCCCATGTTGAGCTGGGTGGTGTTCGTCCCAACCCCGAAGTTACGCTCGTGCGTGAAGGCGTGAAAATCTGCAAAGAGCAGGGCATCGACTGGATTATTGCTGTGGGCGGCGGCTCGGTCATTGACTCTTCCAAGGCAATCGCAAACGGTGCATGCATTGATGAAGATGTGTGGACGCTTTTCGAAACGAAGCGCACCGATCACGCGGTTTTGCCAATTGCGGTGGTGCTCACTATTCCGGCGGCGGGCAGCGAAGCTTCCAAGAACACCGTTATCAGCAACGACGAGCTGGGGCGCAAGACGGGTTACGCGAACAACAACCATCGTCCGAAGTTCGCATTCATGAACCCCGAGCTCACGTTCACGCTGCCCGAATATCAAACGGCTGCGGGCATTACGGACATGTTCGCGCACTTGCTGGAACGCTTCTTCGATGACGTGGGTTCGGTTCCCGTGACCGACAATCTGAACTTGGGCCTGATGAAGACGATTCGTGCGGAAGCTCCGCGCGTGCTGGCCGACCCCGAGAATTACGATGCACGCGCGAACATCATGTGGGCCGGCATGCTGTGCCATCAGGGCCTTGCGGGCGTTGGCCGTCACGAGGATTGGGCAACGCACGGTATGGAGCACGAGCTGTCCGCGCTGAACCCGGCTATTACGCATGGCGCCGGTCTGGCTGTTATGTTCCCGGCGTGGATGGAGTACGTCTGCAGTGAAAACCCAGGTCGCTTCGCCTATTACGGACGCGAAGCGTTCGGTTTGGCTCCCACGGGCGATGCCATGTCCGATGCGCTTTCCGCCGTTGATGAGACGCGTGCGTTCTTCGCATCGCTGGGCATGCCTACTACGTTGGCCGAGCTTGGCATTGAAGAAGACGACATTGAGAAGATGATTCCTACCCTGCGCGCAAATAAGGGAGAAGTTTTCGGTAGCTTCAAGAAGCTGACTATGGACGACGCCCGCGAAATTTACCGGAGCGCTTTGTAGTTTGCAACGTTTGCGCAGGTCGAACGCGCGCTATGTGCGGATATTGGCGTTCGGAGCCGAAGCGCGTTAAAAACTCATCGACGTATCGAAGGGCGCGCCTTTCGCGGGTGCGTCCTTCTTTCATGTTGCCAGCCTTTTCGAATTATCACATTGCACCGTCGCAGTGCAATTTCAGCCAAATTTTGCACCATGACAGTGCAAAATGCTTTAAAAAACGCACCATCACAGTGCAATTTCTGGTAAAATTTGCACTATCACAGTGCAAATATACTTCTCAAAAACTGAAAAGGAGTGAGTTAAGATGGAATCGCTTTATGAGTACATGCAGAACCAGCTTAACAACACCGATTTTTCTTTTAAGCGGTATCAATACAATCGAATCAATTGGGATAATCGCATGTTGGCCCTGGTTGGCCCACGCGGCGTGGGCAAAACCACGCTCTTCCTACAGCGGATTCGTGATGCCCATGCCAATGGTGGGGCATTGTATGTGAGCGCCGATCATTTGTATTTTGCAACGCATACGTTGCTTGAGGTGGCGGACGCGTTTTACAAGCGCGGTGGCGCCTATTTCTTCATCGACGAGGTTCATAAGTACCCCGGATGGTCTCGCGAACTCAAAAACATCTATGATGCTTATCCTGACCTGCATGTTTACTTTACCGGTTCCTCTGTTCTTGATATCGAGAAGGGCGAAGCGGATCTTTCTCGTCGTGCTCCGCGATACCACATGCAGGGGCTTTCGTTTCGCGAGTTCCTTAAAATCCGTCACGGAATTGACGCGCCGGTGTTCTCGCTCGAACAGATTCTTGACAACAAGGCGGCAATCCCTGGTTTAAAGCACCCTCTTCCTTTGTTTGAAGAGTATCTTCGATGCGGATATTATCCTTTTGGGGAAGATGCTGATTTTGATATGGAGCTTCGTCAGGTCATAACGCGAACGCTGGAGCAGGATATTCCTGCGTATGCCCAGATGAACGTGGCAACGGGGCGCAAATTGCTGAAGCTGATGGTTGTTGTAAGCGAGCTGGTTCCCTTCAAGCCAAACATGAGCAACTTGGCTAAGATGATTCAGGTTGGGCGCAATAATGTGGAGGAATACCTTGTCTACATGGAGAAAGCGGGAATGATTTCTCTGCTCAGAACGGGCGCAAGTGGACTGGGTGCATTAGGTAAGGCAGAAAAGGTCTACCTGGATAATCCGAATATCCTTTTCAATTTAAGCAACGAATGCAGCGTTGGCACCGTGCGAGAAACCTTCTTCTTCAACCAGATGAGAGTGAATCACCTGGTCACAGCATCGGGGACTTCGGATTTTGTGATAGATGGACGCACATTTGAAATAGGGGGCCCTGGTAAGGGACAATCTCAAATCAAGGATGTTGACGATGGTTACGTGGTGAAGGACGGAATCGAATACGGTTTCGGGAATGTGATTCCGCTTTGGGCGTTTGGCCTTAATTATTGATGCGTGATGATCCTTGCTTGGTTCTTCGGGGGCAAATTCCGACTCCTTCTACTCTGGAATGTGCCTTCAAGGCTTCTGCTTCATAGGTGTGAACGTTGCCACGGACGTCAATGAAAATAGCGGAAATGATTTCCGGTTGCGCTTTGCAGAAAGCTAGACCACTTTCAACACCCAAGGCAAGCGCGGTGGTGGAGAAACCTTCCGCGTCGATTGATTTTTCGCATACGATGGTGGCACCTACGGCATCGGTTACCACGGGAAACCCTGTTTGCGGATCCAAAATGTGATGCATGAGCACGCCGTTTTTCTGGAAGCAGCGCTCGTACGTTCCGCTGGTTACCACCGATTCCCCCGTGCATCGTACAACCACATCCTCGCTTTGGTCGGGGAAGGGGTTCGTGATGCCAATGGTCCAGGGCTTGCCTTGCGCGTTGTGGCCGTGCGCTAAAACATTGCCGCCCAAGTTGATAAGGAAGTCTTCAAAGCCTTTGCGCTGAAGGTATTTTCCCAGTTCATCGGCAATCCAGCCTTTCGCGATACCGCCTACATCAAGAGCGGCAGCGGGGTCGGCAAGCTGCACATACCAGGTGTCGTTTTCCTGAAAAACGTTCACAGTGCGCCAATCGACACGCTGCACCGCTTGCTGCAATGTTTGCTGTTCGGGGACAATGCCCTGATGAAAATCCCAAAGCCGCGTAAGGCACCCTGCGGTTACATCGAACACCCCGCCACTTTTCTCGCAATACGTTAACGCGCGCGCTACCATCTGGGCGGTTTCGGGAGCAACGGCAACAGCTTCGCCGCCCGCACTGTTGATGCGGGAAATATCCGAGGCAGGAATGGTACGGGAAAACAGGTTTTCATATCGTTCGCACAGCGCGCGCAGCTCGTGAAAAGCATCGCTGACCTGCGCTGGTACGCCTTCGCGGTTTGAAGCAGCACCTTCATCGCCTTCGGCTTCCTTGGCGCGCTCGACACTTCTGGCGCCCCCGGTTCCTTCGCCGCCTTCAAGACACAGCGAGAACGTAAGAACGGTATTGAATGCTTCGAATGTGTCGTCGAACCTGATCATTGGCTGTTTTCTGTCTGCTTCTTTGCGCGCGCGATACGGAAACGCGGAATTGCGAGCGCCACCCTTCGGACGAGCGGTCTAATCCGAAATGAGCGCATTCGCGATGGCGCTCACAACGCTGATGATGATGCTGCAAAGGAATGCGGTGCCAAAGTTGGCGAACTCAAGTCCAATGCCGAACAGCCCGCCCGAAAGCGATGCCGCTACGTACAGCATAATCGTGTTGATGAACAGGTAAAAGATGCCCAGCGTCAAAAACGAAATAGGGATGGTCAGAATTTTGAAGATAGGTTTGACCACGGTATCGACAAACGCAAGGACCAGCGCAAACGCCGCCAGCGCCCCCCAGCCGGTTCCGCCGACGAGCACCACGCCGCCAACAAGATTCACCGCAATAGCAACGGCAATGGCGGTAATAATCCAGCGAGCTACGAATTTCATAAGGACCTCCTGCGAGTGCGACCAACAACGCAACAGCGCGTAAAATCAAGCGCGGAATCAAAATAGCACATCGTGTGGTGGCGACATGTCACGCCTTGTATCGAACATGTTTCGCCTGCATAATTCTATGCATTGTCTATGGCGCTCTTTTGCGAAAGATTCTGCCAAAGAAAAACTATACAATAAAAAGTCAACGAAAAAATGCCAACGAAATGCTGTGGGCAAATCGTAAGGAAGAATAACCAAAAGCGAGACATTACGGAGGAAACATGCCACGCGATGCTGCTTCGAAAAAACCGCATAAGACCAGCAGGCCGCCGAAAGCCCAGCGTGAAGCCCAGAAGGCTGCGCAGAGAAATGCCAAAAAGGCTGCTCAAACGGAAGTTTCGCGCGATATTGCTGCCAAGCTGAAGGCTCAGCTTGACGGCCCGCGCGCAAAATTGGAGAGAAACGATACAAGAGGTTCGCAGTCGTCTTACGCGAAGGGCGCCGCAAAGAATGGCGCCATAAGGTTGACTAATCCTGAGCAGAGGGGCAAGTCCGCGAGCGCGGGAAGGTTCGCGGGTGCCGGAAAACCTGCCGGTGCAGGCAAGTTCGCGAGTGCTGGCAAGCCTGCCGGTGCAGGTAAATCAGCAAAATCCGAATACCGTGGGAAGCCTGCCGGTGCGGGCAAGCCGGCCGGTATGGGAAGGTCGGGCAAGTCGGGTGCTTCGGCCACGCCAAGGAAGTCCGCGAAGTTTGACGAGGGAAGGAAGTCGTCCGCGTTCGACAAAAAGTTCGGCAAGGCGGATAGCTCTCGAGGTGGCTTCAAGGGTGAAACCAGGGGCGGCCACAAAGCTGCCGCAAAGGGCGGCTACAAAAACGACAAGGCTGATGGCCGCAAACGCGAGAAAGATTTTGACAAGAAACAAAATCGTAGTTCAAAGCCTTTCGGTCCCACCTCCGACAAGCCTGCTCACGCGGATCGCTCCAATCGCGCCGACCGTCCTGCGCGTGCTGAACGCTCGGATCGCTCTGCCCGTCCTGCGCGCGCAGCGCGCCCAGCAGCGCGCCCGGTATCTGCTGCGCCCGCAAAGCCATCGGTGTTCTCTGCTGCTGCCTCGCGCGCTCGCAAAACAATGAAATCTCCGTGTCCTGTGGACGTCCAATGTGGTGGCTGCGAAGCCATCGCACTGCCTTATGAACAGCAGCTTTTGCTGAAAAACGCGCTGGTGGCCGACCTTTTCGAGGGCGTGGGTGGCGATTTCGAGCTGCGTCCGATTTTGGGCATGCAGGATCCTTTCCGCTACCGCAATAAGATTATCAGCCCGTTTGCGCCGGGCAAGAAAATTGAGCAGCTGAAAACTGCTGCCGGCGCTGACAAAGGTGATGACCAGAAAAAGAAGCGCCGCCAGCGTGGCCTGACCTGCGAAATCTTGACGGGCATGTACGAGCAGGGCACGCATAAGCTGGTCCCCACCACGAGTTGTCTGATCGAAAACGAAGTGGGTCAGCAGGTTGTTTCCGCCATCAAGGCCATCATGCAGCGTCATGCAATCGAGCCGTACAACGAGGACACGGGCGAGGGCTTCATGCGCCACGTGGTGGTGCGCGTGGGTCACGAAAGCGGCGAAGTGCTGGTAACCATCGTTACGAATGAAGAGAAATTTCCGGCGGGCAAGTCATTCGCGAAGGAGCTTATCGCGCGTGTGCCTCAGGTCACAACGGTGGTGCAAAACGTGAACATGCGCCAGACGAACGTGATTTTGGGCGAGCAGGAAACGGTGCTTTATGGTCCGGGTTTCATTCTTGATACGCTCTGCGGGTTGAGCTTCCGTATTTCTTCTACCTCGTTTTACCAGGTCAACGCAACGCAGACGGAAGTTTTGTACAACACCGCCGTTGAGCTTGCGGGGTTAACCGGCGCGCAGACTGTCATTGACGCGTACTGCGGTACGGGCACGATTGGCCTGGTTGCGGCAACGCGCGGCGCGAAGCGCGTCATTGGCGTTGAGAGCAATGCCGCAGCGGTGCGCGATGCATGGGAAAACGCGCGTCACAACGGCGTGGAGAACGCAACGTTCATTGCGGCCGATGCGACCCAGTTCATGCGTGAGTTCGCTCAAAAAGATACCGACGATCTGATGGACGAAGCCAGGGCGAATGCTGCAGCTGAGCTTGGGGGAGGGGTCGAAGATGCCGTTGCTCACGCTGCTGGATTCGATGGCGCTGCGCCTGAAATCGGCTGCGAAGCTGATGCAGCTCCTGTCGCCGACCTTGATGCTTCCGCCGCTGCTGTCAATGAAGGAGCAGGTCACGAGCTTGTCCTTCTCATGGATCCGCCGCGTGCGGGCTCTACGCCGGAGTTTCTGCAGGCGGCAGCAGATCTGGCTCCCCAGCGCATTGTGTACGTCTCGTGCAACCCTGAAACGCAGGTGCGCGACATTGAGCTGCTGCAAAAACGCGGCTACGAGCTTCAGGTTGTGCAGCCGGTGGACATGTTCCCCCACACGGCCCATGTAGAGACGGTAGCGCTTTTGGTTCGGAAACAATAAAAGAGTTTTCAGAAACCGCCATCAAGGTCTCGATGTGTTTAGTCGCCCAATGTCGGTCTAAACAGGCTTGAGAGCCGTTGCGCAGTAATCTTGTTCAAACGCAGTATTTTGTGACCTTTTCTTGCTCGTGCGTCGAGTTATAGGAAAGGTCATTTTTTGCTATTTAACGTTGCAATTATTTAGAAAAAACCAAAATCTGACACGATAACTTGAAAATAACGCTTTAAGTGTGTACGATGGTGGTGCGGGAGGTGTGCTATGGAGCTGTATAAACGAGAAAAGTATTTATCCAGAATGCGGGCATTCTTTCATGACGATGACCTCATTAAAGTAATAACGGGGATACGTAGATGCGGAAAATCCAGTCTTATGGAAACCATAGCCGAGGAACTTGAAGAAGGTGGTGTTGCAGAAAGCAATATCATTTACATTGATTTAGATAAACGTGGATACAAAAGTATTCGAAATGCAGAACAGCTGGAATCGCTCATTGAACCCTCCACGCAAATAAAAGGAATGAAATACCTCTTCATAGATGAAATCCAGAACGTCGAAGGTTTTGAAGAGGTAATCAATGGGTTCAGGTCGGAAGGTGACTATTCGATTTTTATCACGGGTTCCAATTCCTACTTGCTTGGCGGAGAGCTCGTTACAAAATTGACCGGTAGGTATCTTGAATTCGAAATGTATCCGCTAACGTTCGATGAGTATGAAGATATGAAAAAGTTCTATGGGAAAGATATTAATCCCAATTCCGAAATAGAACTGAATAACTATATTTTAGAGGGCGGATTTCCTCGCGCCATCCAAATTGATAGTCTTTCAGATAAGCGTACTTATGTGAGGGGAATCATTGATGAAATATTTGAAAAAGATATCAAGCGAAGAGTTAAAGTAAGAGATGTTCAGTCATTTGAGCTGGTTCGAAATTATATTATTAATAATTTTGGAGCGACGACAAGCATTAACAGCTTACATGAAGCGCTTATCAAAAATAGCATGGTAATCAGCCGCGCAACGGTGACTCGGTATATAAAAATACTAATTGACGCGAAGATCTTATATGAGTGCAAAAGATTTGATATGAAATCGAAAAAGGCACTCTCGGGGGAGCAGAAATACTATATTGCTGACTTGAGTTTTTACTATGCACTGAATACGGATAATCGGATCAATTATGGGCCCGCATTAGAGAATATCGTGTATCTGTATGCCAAAAGTCTCGATTATGCAGTAAGTGTAGGTCGTATCGGAAAACTGGAATGCGATTTTATTCTTCGAGACCACGATATGGACTATTCCTATGTGCAGGTAGCTTACAAAATGCTGCAGAGCAAAGACACCGAAGACCGAGAGTACAGGCCGCTGGAGAGCATACGGGATAACTATAAAAAATATGTTGTGACAACGGATTATATGTTGCAAAAAAGGAACGGCATCGCTCACGTCAATCTGATGGATTTCGTAGGGGGAGGCAAACGGTTTTAAGCGAAGGGCTTGTTCGTTAAGCGAAGAGAAAATAATTTTGAACGAAAATAGTTTTGGATAGGTTAGAAGGGAAACGATTCTCTTCTGTTTCGAAGAGTCGAATGTTAAAAAGCGTAATGCGTCGCACGGCTGGGAGCAAAAGCGCAAAAGAAGGTGCTGAAATGTATGACGTACTGATTGTGGGCGCAGGCCCCGGAGGAATCTTTACCGCTTATGAGCTGCTGGAAAAACGGCCCGAACTGAGCATTGCTCTTTTCGAAATGGGTAATGAGCTGGATAAACGTCATTGCCCCATTGATGGCGATAAGATCAAATCCTGCATTCGCTGCAAACACTGCTCCATTATGAGCGGCTTTGGCGGCGCGGGCGCCTTCTCCGATGGCAAATACAATATCACGAACGATTTCGGCGGAACGTTGTACGAATATATTGGGAAAAAGCCTGCGCTTGAGCTCATGGAGTACGTTGATAAGATTAATCTAGCGTTCGGCGGTGAAGGAACCAAGTTGTACTCGACCGCCGGCTCCAACTTGAAAACCAGCTGCATGCAAAATGGGTTGCACTTGCTGGACGCTTCCGTTCGTCATTTGGGAACCGATATCAACTACATTGTTTTGAAGCATTTGTACGACCACCTGAAGAATAAAGTCGAGTTCCACTTCAATTGCTTTATCGACCGTGTGGAAAAGCTGGACAACGGGTATCGCATTTATCACGAAGACACTGCCTACGAAGGAAAAGAGTGTGTTATTTCCGCAGGTAGAAGCGGCAGCAAATGGATGGAGCAAGTTTGCCGCGACCTGAATATCAATACGAATTCCAATCGTGTGGACATTGGCGTGCGCGTGGAGCTGCCGGCGGGAATCTTCGCCCACCTTACCGATGAGCTGTACGAAAGCAAGATAGTGTATCGCACCTCAAAATATGAGGACCTGGTGCGCACCTTCTGCATGAACCCCAAAGGCGAAGTGGTCAACGAAAATACGAACGGCATTGTTACCGTTAACGGGCACAGCTACGAAGATCCGGCGAAGCAAACCGAGAATACGAACTTCGCGCTGCTCGTGGCGAAGCATTTCTCCGAGCCGTTCAAGGATTCGAACGGCTACGGCGAAAGCATTGCGAAGCTGAGCAACATGCTGGGCGGTGGCGTGATTATCCAGCGTTTTGGCGACCTGATCAGGGGTCGAAGAAGCACCAAAGAGCGCATTGCCGAATCCTTCACCATTCCTACGCTGAATGCCGCTGCGGGCGATTTGAGCCTGGTGCTGCCGAAGCGAATTCTGGATGGCATTATCGAGATGATTTATGCGTTGGATAAAATTGCGCCCGGCACGGCAAGCGACGACACGCTGCTTTATGGTGTGGAGGTGAAGTTCTACAATATGGAAGTTGAGCTTGACCATAACCTTATGACCTGCCACGAGGGGCTGTATATCATTGGTGACGGAAGCGGTATTACGCATTCGCTTTCGCATGCGTCGGCCAGCGGCGTGTATGTGGCGCGCCAAATTGCCGACAAGATATAAACTGCTGCGGCGGGGTTGGTGCAGCGGCCGGCTGCTTTCGTGGTCGGTCGCTTTTCTATTTTCGCGGATCGACTGCGCCTGCTACGCCGAGTATCGAGCACGATAACGGCGAGAGATCAAAAGCCCGGCGGCGCTTATGGCAAGTCCCAAAACAAAGCCGCCCAGAATGTCGCTGGGGAAGTGGACGTACAGATACATGCGCGAGAACGCAATGAGCACGGCAAGCGGGATTGCTATCAGACCAAACTTTCGATTTGCGGCGGTAAGAATGGTGGCGCCAATAACGGAAGCCATGGTGTGTCCCGAAGGAAACGAGTAATCGCCCGGTGTTGCTATGAGCATTGCGACGCTTTCATCAAGCCAGCACGGGCGCGGTCGCATGACGAAGTTCTTGAGGAAGCCGTTTCCGATGAGTGCTCCTGCGGCCAAGCATCCCAAAAGGACAACGCCGTACACGCGATATTTTTTGCTGCAGAGCAAGGCGATTGCGGCAATGATCCAGATTGCGCCGGTATTTCCCAGCATGGTTATTATGGGCATGGCAACATCCAAAAACGTGCAGGTCACATAGTCCTGAATTGCCTGTAAGATGGTCCAATCAAAGCTCACGGTTTCACTCCTTTCGTCCGTGTATCGTGCGATGTTGACAAATTACCCCACCTTTTGTCAACAATCGCCCGCTAAATTCACGGGACGAACGAAGCTGTTTGTGCGCTTTTGGGAGCGCTCAAAGTCGAGAAGTGCAGCGAGGATGCAGGCAGCATTTCGCTGCCTACTGTTATGTGGGTTTTACGAGCCGCCTGCGTTGTCGGATTTTTTGTGGGCTTATTGTCCCTGCCAGATCATGTATTGAATAGTCACATCATCATCGGCGATAACGACTCCGTTCTGGGCTATCTGTTCAATTGCGGCTTCAATCAGGGAGCGCTTATCTTTGGGCAGGCCGTGGTTGGTGGCAATCCAGTCGGGATAGTATGCCTTGGCGGATTCGATATCCATTTCCCCGTGCCAGTAGCCCGTTTTCCAATCGACAATGGGGGAACCGCCTTCAAGGACAACAAGATTATACGCGTAGAGCATGTCAAGCAGGAACGGCCTATGCACGGGGGTGATTCCCGCGCGCTCCATTATTGCATCGGTTACCGCGTCGGTTCGCCGAACGGGTTTGCCCATGTAGTACCAGCCATTGCCGGCATCGAGCATTTTGCGAAACGTTTCGTAGGACTGGACGGCAGGCGTAGTGTTGGCGAAAATCAGGTCGAACCGATTGATCCAGCCTTGCTCCGCAATGTCAAAGTTATGCCAGTCGCATTGTGCGAATTCGATGTCGGTTATGCCGCGTTCATCAGCTAGTTTTCGTGCCTTGTCCAGACAAAAAGGCGAAAGGTCTGCTGCCGTAACGGCGTATCCCCTCTCGGCGAACCATGCGCTGTAGACGCCTGCCCCGCAGCCAAGGTCGAGGACGTGGGGTTTGTGGTCAAGACCGTCCAGTGCATTCAAAACGCCGCGCGAGGCAAGCATCTGGAGACCGAAATCCTTTTCAAATTCCGGGAAGTGCGTGTTGGCGCGCGTTTTTGCGAACAAATCCCACATCCTTTTTGCGGCATCGTCGTCCGCCTGGGATATGAGCCATGCTTCTTTCAGGAAATCGAGCGTGAGCTCCATGCAATTCCTCCTTCTAGGCTAACCGCTTGTCGTGGGTGCCCACAACAAGGAACGTCTTGCGAATTTCTCCTTCAACCTCGATGTTCGCAATTTTGGCCCGGACATCAAAGAAGTCACCCATATGGTCTTCGGTGATCATCTGTTCCGTAGGGCCGAAAAGAGTGCGGCCTTCCCCCATGAGAAGGGTTTTGTCCGAGATTTGAAGGGCATGATCGGGGTAGTGCGTGTTAATGATGCAAGTGATCCCCCTTTCGCGTGAAAGGTTTGAAATCAATCTGAGTATCTTGAACTGGTTCTTAAAGTCCAGCGCAGATTCGGGCTCGTCCATTACAAGGATTTTGGGCTCGCCAACCAAAGCGCGCGCAATGTACACCAATTGCATTTGACCGCCGGAAAGCTCGTTGCATTTTCGTTCGGCCAGATGGGAAATGCTCATTTCCTCAAGCACTTGGCAGGTAGTCGCACGATCGTTTTTGGAGGGAATGGCCAAAACCCCCATCTTCCTTGTTCGTCCCATGAGTACCATGTCGAACACGCTGTAAGGAAATGCTAGGCCGTGGGTCTGTGGAACGTAGGAGACATCCTTTAGTGCTACGGTTCCGCCTGCCGGCTTGCCGTTTATGGATACCTCTCCTTCGGTAAATCGATAAATGCCCGTAAGGCACTTCACCAGGGTAGTTTTGCCAATGCCGTTTCTTCCAAGGATAGTCATGACCTCGCCGGGCTTCAAGGAGAAGTTCAAACCCTTGAACGTGGGGACTTTTGCGGTGGGATAGGTGAAAGAGGCGTTTCTAATATCAAACATCATAGGCGCTTACCTGCTTGGAAGTGGAAAATTGCCATGAAAAAGGGTGCGCCGATAAGGGCGGTGAGAACACCTACAGGAATTTCTGTTGCAAGGAGCGAGCGCGCGACCAAGTCGACGACGGTCATGAAAATGGCGCCCAAAAGGATGGATGCCGGGATGAGTCTAGTGTGGTTGGGTCCTACAATGAATCGTGCAATATGCGGAATGATAAGACCCACCCATCCAATAATGCCTGTGACGGTAATGCATGCGGAGGTGACCAGTGTTGCAAAGAAAATGACCACCAGGCGAGAACGCGTTGGGTTGATACCAAGCGAAGTCGCTTCGTCATCTCCAAGGGAGAGGATGTTGATTCTGTTCCCCATAGCAATAAGCGCAATGCTGCCAATAATAACAGGTCCAGCGGCTATCGCTACATCTTTAAACGTGGTACCCGCAAAGCTACCCAGTAGCCAGTAAGTGATTTCGGGCAGTTGCGTTTCTGCGTTTGCTACATATTTCATAAGGGAAATAAGGGCATTGAACAGGGATGACATAATCATACCGGAAAGAATCAAGCTAAGGGTTGTAACGCTTCCGCGCACTCGAGCAAAGTTGTACGTTAAAGCGACGGCGACCATTCCAAAGGAGAGGGCCAGTAGAACTAGCAGGGTACTGCTTCCATTGAGCATGATGGACAAGACGGCACCGAACGCTGCTCCCGAACTGACGGCAAGGACATCCGGGCTTACCAAAGGGTTCTGGAAAACTCCTTGAAATGCCGCACCGGATATGGCTAGGCCGGCACCTACCAAGATGACCAGAAGGATGCGGGGGAGTCTTACCGTTAGGATGATATTTGCAACAACAGGGTTGTCGGCGCTGCCCATCAGCGCTTGTATGACGGTCGCTGGATCGGCGGCGAATCTGCCGTTGAAAAGTGACAGGCCGACCGCAAGGATAAGCAGCACTAGTCCGGTCGCCCAAAAGAGGACGATCGGACTTTTTTGCTTCTGATTGGATTTACGCATTGAGCTTGACCGGTTCCGAGTTAGCGTTCATTGCATTGTGGTAGATAAGATTGAAATCGTCCTCGGTTAAGCTATGGCCGAAAAGGACGGAGTAAAATTCGCGCGTTTCCTCTTCCAGATTAATGTCCGTAAAGAGCTCGGGATGGAAGAGCTTCGCCTCCCAGTACAGACGTAAATGGGCTTCGGTCGAAGGAGGATCCCAGCGGTAGATGCCTTGGGGAAGTTTGTAGACATGCTTGTTTCTCACGGCTTTCAGCTGGCTCCAGTCGCGTCCGGCCATCTCGTTGTTGTAAATCATTTCGGGGGTGTGGTCGGAAAAGTTACCCAGCAGAATGTAGTCGGGGTCCCACTGTGCGATTTGCTCGAAGTCAACAGTTCCGTTGCCAGCAGAGGTGACCTCGTCTTCCCAGGGAATAGTGGCGCCAGAATGCTTGAACATGTTGTTGGAGAAATCGGAGTTGTACACTTGCAGTTTCGCATTGTGAAGCAGCAAGACAGAGGGTTTTTCTTCGTCCTTGAGATCCTTGGTTCGGGAAATAACCAGGTCATATGCCTTGTTGTGCCAATCTATGATCTGTTTTGCGCGGGCAACCGCATCGCCGCCGATGCATTCGCCTAAGAGCAGCAGGCCGTCTTGAACCTCTTTTAGGTCACCGAAGTCGAACACAACGGTTGTGACGCCGGCCTTCTCTAGGGTTTCCAACATGGCGTTCGCGTCGCGCTTGTAGATAATGACCAGGTCAGGGTTGAGTTGAGCCAGCTCTTCAACGTTGAGGGTGCCGAAGGAGCCGCCGCCCTTGTTACTGTCCTCAATAAAGCCGGTCTTGCTGTCGGCTAGGCCGGGGGCAAGACGCTCGAACATGCCTCCCTTATAAGAGGCCAAGGCGGTGGCGCTCATGGAGGCAATTTTATCGGGGCTTCCATCTACGGCAAAGACGAAGCTTGTCCATGGCCAGGGAACGGCGATGATGGACTTTAGGTCGTTTTTAACTTCGACCTTACGACCCATAACATCCACTACCACATGGGTTGCGGAGGCGTCAGGAGTCGAACCGGTGCCCGAAGATGAGGACGAGCATCCGGGAAGAATGGAGCCAACTCCACCAAGTGCAACTACGGCTCCAAGGGCGAGCCCTCCCTCCAAAAACGAGCGGCGTGATATCTCCATGCGAATCTCCCTTCAATGATGCGTGCTTGCCGTCCCTTAGCAAGACACGAACACGGACTCGCTCATGATACAGCGTGTCGAGCAAAATCGTGTTACGAATTATTAATTCGTGTACTTCTTGCATTCGATGTAACGCTTCAATCGGCGTGAAGCAACGCATTTGTTCGGATTGAAGGGTGTGGAATGCGACTCTGTCATTGCGATTAATTGTGTAGCTGGTCCAAAGAACGCTTTCTATTCCAGATTTATGTAACATGTTAAGTTTTTTCGGAATAGAGGAACGAGCATGCAGTCGCATCCACCGTTATGCGCGTTTCGGGAGCTTTTTCAGCAGCGCCCAGGCTTTCTGCTTCAAATCGGGTTTGGCAAGCATCGCTTCAAACGAGGAAAACGTTACCGCATCGCGTCCCAAGATGCGAGTATATGCGTTCGGCGAAAGCTGAAAACGATGCAGCTCTTTTGCGTCTTGTCCGCGATAAATTGCTTCTTGCGCAACGCGATAGGCCTGTTCCAGCGCGCGTACCGCATCTTTGTCGGCTGCGACAAGCGCAAGAGGATCAATTCCTTCGATAAGCGAAAAAAGCTGCTTAGCGTCCAGCACGTCACAGCTGTTGGGCGCAATTACCACAAAAAAGCATCCCTGTGCGCCATATCCAAGCGCTTGGGCAGAACTTGCAAGCGCTTTCTTTGCATTTTCGCTCAGAGGCGCTTGCGAAACAACGCAAAACAGGGATGTGGAGGCATCGGCGCTGCCGCCCGCGAGCTCCACATGGCGCGTGTAACGGTCGAGCACGGTATCGCGTGCGACGGAATACATATTACTTTTAGCGGAAAAATTCACACCGACCCCTGATAAACCTGTTGCAAATTCAAATGTATGATTAATAATAGCACCAGATAGGAACGGCAAGGTCAAGAGCGCAAAACCACGGATTTTCTCTTGCGTTTGGACCGCACGTTTCCTCTGCGCAATAAAAGAACGGTACAATGCGAATGCACATTACCACGCACGGTGTGAAAAGGGCCGCAGGAGCGCAGACTCCGGCGGCGTTCGCGAAAAGAAAGAGGTTTCCCATGTGCACAAACGGTGTAAACGTCGGTCAATTCGATCAGATGATCGAGCAAATCAGCGATCACATCAAGTTGGAGCGTCGTTGGACGCATAAGCTTGCTCATCAGGCAGAAGATGCTGGCTTCGAGAAGGCTCATCGTAAGATGCACGAAGCTCAGGCCATGCTTGACGAGGCTCTGGCCATGCTTGACGAGGCAAAAGATCTGCTGGAAGAAGACGCAGAAGACGCCAGCGGTGTGAAAGTGAGCCTGGTCTAAATGGCGCCCGAGCTTGCGCGTTTTTCGGTGGCAATGCCGGTTGACTTGCTTGAACGTTTCGATGACCTGGTGGAACGTCGCGGCGTGGCGAAAAACCGCAGCGAAGCCGTGCGCGACTTGGTACGCGATGCCCTTATTGAAGAGGAGTGCGCGACACCCGATTCCATGGTTTTTGGGTCGCTGACCATCGCTTACGATCATCATGCGAATGACCTGCAGGAAAAACTGCACAGCATTCAGCACCATCACTGTGATGCCGTTATTTCCACGATGCATGTGCATCTGGATGCCCATTTCTGCTTGGAAGTCATTATCCTGAAAGGGAAGATGGCTCTGGTCCAAGAAATTGCCGACATGATTCTGGGCTGCAAGGGCGTGAAAAACGGCCGTTTGGTTGTCACGAAAATCGACGAGCACATGTAGCGCCAGCTGCGTCCTCGGGTGCAGCTGCGTCTACGGCTGCTGTTGCAGGTGCGTGCTAAAGGCAGCCGGATGCCGCGCTGCTTGCGTTACTTGCGCCGCCTTCGCCAACACGCTGACTTTTGGCTGCGTCCGCCGCGCCTCCTGTACCTGTTACAGTATGTTCGCGGCACCCGTTGCGCCTACGGTGTATCATGCTGACCTGCCAGTATTCTGGCGGGCGCTTTTGAGCGCGCATTTTAGCTTGACGATCCGCGAATAAAGTCTGCGAGCCTGCAGGTAAAAGGAGTTTTCTATGGATGAGAAAGTCATGCTGGGCCACGGAAGCGGCGGCTCCATGATGAAACACATCATTGACGATGTGTTTTTCGAGGCGTACGCAGGAGAAGAGCTGCTCACGGGAAACGACGCCGCGGTGCTGAGTGTGCCCGAAGGCAGCCGTCTTTCCTTCTCTACCGATAGCTTTGTGGTCACGCCCCATTTCTTCCCCGGTGGCGACATTGGCCGTTTGGCAGTGTGCGGCACGGTGAACGATGTGGCAACAAGTGGCGCTACGCCCCTTTATTTGAGCTGCGGTTTTATTCTTGAAGAGGGGTATCCCATTGCTGATTTGAAGCGCATTTGCGCCTCTATGGCGCAAGCCGCAAAAGAAGCTGGCGTGCGCATTGTCACGGGCGACACGAAAGTGGTCAACCGTGGTCACGGCGATGGCGTGTTCATCAACACGAGTGGCGTGGGCGTGCTGCGCGAAGGCGTGAACCTGGGCGGTCAGTACTGCCAGCCGGGCGATAAAGTCCTGGTCACGGGCACTATGGGCGATCACGGCATCACTATTATGAGCCAGCGCGAATCGCTGAGCTTCTTCGCCGATGTGAAAAGCGACGCGGCACCGTTGAACCACCTTATTGCAAACGTTGTTGAAGCGGCACCCGATGTGCGCTGCTTCCGCGATCCCACGCGCGGCGGTCTGGCTTCCACGCTCAACGAGCTGGCGGCGCAGGCGAACGTGGACATTACCATTGATGAATCCGCCGTGCCCGTACTTGATGCCGTGCGCGGCGCGTGTGAGATGCTGGGCTACGATGTGATGCAAGTTGCCAACGAGGGCAAGATGGTGTGCGTTGTTCCTGCAGCTCAGGCGCAAGCAGCTCTGGGTGCCATGCATGCCAGCACGTATGGCGAAAATGCTGCCATCATCGGCGAGGTCATGCCGTCAACGGAAGGCCGCGGTAACAAGGTTTTCCTGCGCACCGCGTTTGGCAGCACCCGCGTTCTTGACATGTTGGTGGGCGAGCAGCTTCCTCGCATTTGCTAAAAGTAACCGTTCCTCTGAAACTTTGCATAAATACCGCGATATGCTTGCAAAAAAGGGCGTGTTTGGTATTTTGTGCAGCATTGCGGTTTTGCCCCGAAGAAGTTTTTAACATGGATGGATTTATGAGAGAGAGAGGTCTTCATGACACATCCTATTATTGATGCTGATGAGTGCATTGGATGCGGTATTTGCGTTGACGCATGCCCGAATGGCGTTCTTGAAGTAACGGGCGGTACGGTTGAGGTCGAGAACGAAGACGCTTGCGTTGCCTGCGGCGACTGCGTAGAAGAGTGCCCCATGGGCGCTATCACCGACGTAGCCGAGGACTAATTCCCGCGCTGTCGGTATTGATGCACGAGAAGTAGAAGGCGGCGATGAAACGCCGTTCGGCTTCGTGCGCATGTCATCAACAACAACGAGCAAAGCTCAAAACAACGAATCCCCTGATAAGCTCAGGGGATCCTCTTTTTTGTGGTGCTTTCGCAGCGCTTCTGCGGGTGACCGATTGCTCGCTTTATGGGCTGCTGCTGGTTGCTTATCGTTGCGTAAGAAGAAACGCCAGGTAATGCGGCAGTGTCAGTATGTCTCCCGTACGCCCGATATTCAGGTCGGCAAGTTTTATAGCCGATTCCACGTGATATTTTTCGGGGTGCTTGAGGACGGTTTTTACGCTTTTCGCGTTGCCGTCATTCGCTTTTACTTTGACGGGCACGCACTTTCCTTTGTAGCGAATCACGAAGTCAAGCTCAAGACCAGAATCCTTTCTGAAGTAATAAAGCTTTCTGTCCATTTTTGAGAAGACGTCTGCGATAAGGTTCTCGTAGATGCCGCCTTTATAACCAAAAAGATTGCCGTTAAGGATATCGAACTGGGTTCCATCTTCAAGCATGCTCACGAACAGGCCAGTATCTGCCATGTATATCTTGAACTGATCGTCTATTGCGTTGCCGTCTAGGGGAAGTTCGGTGATGGACAGATTGTTGCATCGGGTAATTATGCCTGCATCCTCAATCCATTGAAGACTGCCTGCGAAGCGCGCAGCGGTTGATCCCTTTTTTGCGAGCGAATACTGGAATTTTTTGTTTCCTTTGGCAAGTTGCCTTGGGATTGACTGGAAGCATTGCTTGATGAGCGGCTTGTCCGCTGCTGGGGCGTACTTTACCATGTCGTCTTCGTAAGCGCGTACGATATCGCGCTGAATGCGCAACACGCTTGCCATATCGCGATTGTCCACGAATGACCGAACGGCGTCGGGCATGCCGCCTACTACGGTATATTCCAGCAGCAGCGAGCGCATGCGGGAATGCAAAGCCGGCGGAACCGGCGTTTCGGCTTCGAGATGAGAACGAAGCATCTCAATCATTGAATCGGATATATCGTTTGCCCAGCAAAACTCTTCAAAGTCCAGCGGATGCATGTTTATAAGTGTTTCATAGCCCACGGGAATAGAGGCTGGCTCTTTGCTGTAGCCCGCTACCCCAAGGAGTGATCCCGTGCCAATGACATCATAGCGTCCATCAAGACTGAAGAACTTAAGAGCTGTGCGCGCTTGCGGGCATTCTTGTATTTCATCAAGAATCAGGACCGTTTCCCCTGGCACGAAGCGCGTTGAGGCACCAAGATACGCAGAGGCCATCATGGTGATTTGGTCTACATCCAGTGATCCTGCGAAAATATCTTTCGCTCCTGGGTTTTCAAAGAAATTGATGTAAACAACGCTGCGGTAATTTTCCTGAGCGAAGTGCAGTGCGGCAAATGTCTTTCCGCACTGTCTGCACCCCTTGATAATTACCGGCTTATGGTTGGGGTTGGCCTTCCATGTCAAGAGTTGATTTACGATTTTTCTCTTTAACATATCAATAGCCTTTTAACTGGTGCAATAAATTTTTCCAAGCGACTTTTTCGTAGATTATAAACTTTTCCCAGCGACTTTTTTGTAAATTTGCAACTTTTCCAAGGGACTTTTTCGCATTTAGGCAATTTTTCCAAGCGACTTTCGGATGCACTCCTTTCTGAGTTCGATCCGCTGTGCCTTCTCGAGCCCTTTTTTGCGCCGCTTCTCTTCACTCCAAATTTGCTCCGCGCGAGCATTTTATAAACCGAAAGTAACAGAATTTAAACGCGATAAAGAAACAAACTTGACAGTGCGTGACTAAGATTTTATATTGACGCTAACAAAAAAAGAACTGTGCCTTTACGGTACAGAAAATCATCAGTGAAAGGACTGATAACAATGGCAAAGATTCTCGGTATTGACTTGGGTACTACCAATTCCGCGATGGCAGTTATGGAAGGCAACACGCCTGAAATCCTGGTCAATGCGGAAGGCGATCGTACCACCCCTTCTGTTGAGGGCTTCCGTAAAGACGGTGAGCGTGTGGTAGGTAAGGCTGCAAAGAACCAGGCAGTTACCAATCCCCACAACACGGTTTCTTCTGTAAAGCGTTTCATTGGTCGTTCCTACAACGAAACCAAGGAAGAGCAGAAAACCGTTTCTTACAAGGTTGTTTCCGGTAAGGGCGGTCGTGCGGTTATCGACATTGACGGCAAGGAATACACGCCCGAAGAGATTTCTGCAATGGTGCTTCAGAAGATGAAGAACGATGCTGAAAAGCGTTTGGGCGAAACCATCACTCAGGCTGTCATCACCGTTCCTGCTTACTTCAACGATGCTCAGCGTCAGGCAACGAAGGACGCTGGCAAGATTGCTGGCCTGGACGTTCTGCGTATTGTGAACGAGCCGACGGCTGCTGCTTTGGCTTACGGCCTTGACAAGGTGAACAAGGATGAAAAGATTCTTGTCTTCGACTTAGGCGGCGGTACGTTCGATGTTTCCATCCTTGAGTTGGGCGATGGCGTTTTCGAAGTTGCAGCTACTAACGGCGACAACCACTTGGGCGGCGACGACTGGGATCAGCGCATCATCGATTGGCTTGCTGACAAGTTCCAAAGCGATCAGGGCGTTGACCTGCGCAAGGACCCCATGGCTCTGCAGCGTTTGAAGGAAGCTTCCGAGCGTGCGAAGATGGAACTTTCCGCAACCAGCCAGACCAACATCAACCTGCCTTACATCACCATGGATGCAACGGGCCCGAAGCACTTGGACTACACGCTGACCCGTATTGAGTTCGAGCGCATTACCAAGGACCTGCTGGAGCGCTGCAAGGTTCCGGTAGAGAAGGCTTTGAAGGATGCCGGTATGCGTGCTGGCGAGCTGGACGAAGTCATTCTGGTTGGCGGTTCCACGCGTATGCCCGCTGTTCAGGAGCTTGTTGAGCGCTTGACCGGCAAGAAGCCGAACATGTCCGTGAACCCCGATGAGGTTGTAGCAATGGGCGCAGCTGTTCAGGGCGGCGTTTTGTCCGGCGACGTTGAGGGCATTGTCCTTTTGGATGTTACCCCGCTTTCCTTGGGCGTTGAGACTTTGGGCGGCGTCATGACCAAGATGATTGATCGTAACACCACCATTCCTGCACGTAAGACGGAGATTTACTCCACTGCGGCCGATAACCAGACCGCTGTTGAGATTCACGTTCTGCAGGGCGAGCGTCCTATGGCGGCTGACAACAAGACGCTGGGTCGTTTCCAGCTGACCGGCATTCCTGCTGCTCGTCGTGGTGTTCCTCAGATTGAGGTTACGTTCAACATTGACTCCAACGGCATTGTGAACGTTTCCGCTAAGGATTTGGGCACGGGCAAGGAACAGCAGATCACCATTAGTGGCTCCACGGCTTTGTCCGACGATGAAGTTGATCGCATGGTGAAAGATGCTGAGGCCAACGCTGAAGCCGACGCAAAGCGCAAGGAAGAAGTTGAGATTCGCAACAACTGCGACAGCTTGGCTAACGCAACCGAGCAGACCATCAGCGAAATTGGCGACAAGCTTCCCGAGGATATCAAGAAGGATGCTCAGGACGCCATCGCCGAGGCGCGCAAGGCTCTGGAAGGCACCGACATCGACGAGATCAAGGCTGCTCAGGAGAAACTGCAGCAGGCTGGTTACAAGCTGGCAGAAGTTGCTTACTCCACCGAGCAGGCGCAGGGTGGTGCTGCTGGCGCTGCAGGTGCAGCTCAGGGCGGCAATGATGACGGCCCCATTGAAGCTGACTACGAAGTTGTTGACGACGACGAGAAATAAGAGCTTGTACGGTAGGTGTATGGATTATGACTGAAAAAGTTGAAAATACCGATCAGCGTGATGCTGGATTCCCTCCTAACCCCAGCACCGCTGCCGCTCAGGAAACCTCCGAGCCGAAAGGCTCGGAGGCGGCGGCAACCGACAATGCTGCAACCGACGAGGAAGCCGTTTTGGAAGAGGCAGAAGGGGTTCTGTCGGCTGTTTCCGATCTTGAAGCTGCAAAGGCCGAGATCGAAGAGCTGAAGGAGAAGTACCTGCGCCTTCATGCCGAATGGGATACGTATCGTCGTCGCATGAATGAGCAGCGCGAAGAGGATCGCAAGCGCGCCACCGAAAAGCTGGTAGACAACATGATTCCGATTCTTGACGACTTTGAGCGCACCATTGATTACGGCACGAATAACGGCGAAGCGGGCATGCTCGAGGGCACCAAGGCCGTGCTGAACAAGCTGATTGACGCTTTGGGCAAGAGCGGCGTTGAGGTTCTGAACCCCGAAGGCCAGGCGTTTAACGCACTTGAGGCTCAGGCGGTTCAGATGATTCCCGACCCGAGCGTTCCCGATGAAACGGTTGCGCAGGTATTCCAAAAGGGGTATCGCATGGGCACGAAGGTGCTGCGTCCCGCTATGGTGGTTGTCACCAGTGGCGGACCGAAGCGCGAGGCAGAAGAGTAATGGTCTATCAGGGCTTTTGCCCCGAAAGCACTACGAATAAACGTAAACTTACGGGGCGAGCGGTGTATGCTCGCCCCTGTTATTAGGAGATTGGATAACATGGCCGCAACTCCCGACTATTACAAGATGCTGGGTGTGGCGCGCGATGCCACGCCTGAGCAGATCAAAAAGGCGTATCGCAAGCTTGCGCGAGAATATCATCCCGACGCGGGCGGCGATGAAGAGAAATTTAAGGACGTAAACGAAGCGTACGAGGTTCTCAGCGACGAGAAGAAGCGCAAGCTGTACGACCAGTACGGAACCGCGAACGAGAATCAGATTCCGGGCGCTGGTTTCAGCGGATTCGGCGGCGTGGGCGATGCTTTCAGCGGCTTTGGCAGCTGGGCCGAAATTTTGGACAGCATCCGCAAAGGCGAAGGCGCCTTTGGGACGAACTGGGACTTTGGCCAAGGCGGTCGCTCAGGCGGCGGAAATGCGTATTCCGGCTTCAGCGGATTCGGCGGCTTCAGCGGTTTCGGCGGCGCCGCGCAACAGCAAGGCGGTTGCGGTGGTGGCTGCGGCGGTGGATCGTGTGCCCCCGAGAAGGGCAAGGATATTACCGTTACGCTGAAAATCAGCTTTGACGAGGCATTTTCCGGTGCCGAGAAGAAAGTGACGCTGCGTACCTCGGTTTCGCAAGAGAAGCAAACGATGGTCGTGAAGGTCCCCGCTGGCGTGACCGACGGTAAGCGCTTGCGTTACCGCGGCAAGGGAATGCCGGGGCCGGGTGGCAACGGCGATTTGCTGGTGACGTTGGCCATTCAGCCGCATCCGTACTTCGAGCGCGATGGCGCGGACGTGATTGTGAACACGCCCATTTCGCCGGCCGAAGCAGCATTGGGCGCAAGTATTGTGGTGCCCACGCCGGGTGGTGCAAAGGTGCGTGTGAGGGTTCCCGCTGGTTCGCAATCGGGGCAGGAACTGCTGGTGAAAGGCAAGGGCGCACCTCATATGAAGGGCAATGGATCAGGCGACCTGCGCATTCACTTGATTATTACGCTGCCGGAAAAACTGAACGACGAGCAGCGTAAAGCGATGGAAGATTATTTGGCAGCAACGAAGGAAGATGTACGAGTATGGCAGTAAACGACAGAAACAGACCGGTCTACATGATTGGCGTTGCCGCTGAGCTTGCTGGCGTGCATCCTCAAACGTTGCGTACGTACGAGCAGAAAGGCCTGGTCACACCTCAGCGTACCAGCGGTAACACGCGCATGTATTCCCAGGCGGACATTGAACGGCTGGAATTCATCAACGAGCTTACCGGCGAAGGCATCAACTTGGCGGGTGTTATTCGCATCCTTGACTTGCAGGGGCGTTTAGATGACCGCGATGCGGAAATTGATGACTTACATCGCCGTGTTCGCCGCCTGGCTGACCGCGTGCACGAGCTGGAAACGCGTGAGTCCGTGAGCACGCTGGTGTCCGACACGGCCATCATTCGTTATTTGCCTTAGAACTATTTGCGCAGGCATAGCAGGTTTGCTGGATTGAGTTGCTTTTCGCAAGCTTGCGACTCGCGTACAACCAAAGTTTTTATTGAACATTTCGTTTTCCCTGATAGGAGGATAGCTTTATGAACATGGGTAATTTGCAGAAATTGGCTCTAACGGCGCAGGAAGCGCTGCAGGAGACCATGGGCATTGCCTCGGATGCGGAAAGTGCCCAGGCAGAGCCAATTCATATGCTCAAGGCGCTTCTGACGCGCGGTGAGAACAACATTACGGCCATCATCAAGCGCATTGGCGCCGATCCGTCCTCGCTTTTGGTGAACGTTGACGACGAGATCATCCGCATGCCTAAGCAGTCTGGCGGTTACATGGGCATGCAGGGCGTGCCTGGTCAGGCGCTTATGACGGTACTGGACAACGCGGTGAAGGCCGCTGAGAAGCTGGGCGATAGCTACGCGACTACCGAACATTTGCTCATTGCGCTTTCCGAAGATAAAACGGCAGCGGGTCGTTTGCTTACCGCTGCGGGCGTAACGCACAAGAACATCGAGGCCGCCTACGAGGAGCTTCGTGGCGACACGCGTGTTACCGATCAAACGGAGAAAGCCGAGTTCGAGGCGCTGGAGAAGTACGGCCAGAACCTTACGCAGCAAGCGCGCGAAGGCAAGCTTGACCCGGTAATCGGCCGTTCCGAGGAGATTCGTCGTACCATTCAGGTGCTTTCGCGTCGTACCAAGAACAACCCGGTGCTTATTGGCGAGCCGGGCACGGGCAAGACGGCAATTGTCGAGGGCTTGGCGCAGCGTATTGTGGCGGGCGACGTTCCTACTACATTGCGCGACAAGGACATCATCTCGCTTGATTTGGGTGCAATGATGGCAGGCGCGAAGTATCGTGGCGAATTCGAGGATCGTCTGAAGGGCGTTTTGCGTGAAGTGAAGCAGTCCGAAGGCCGTATCATCCTGTTCATCGATGAGCTGCATACCATTGTTGGCGCAGGTGCAGGTGGCGACAGCTCCCTGGATGCGGGCAACATGCTCAAGCCGGCGCTGGCGCGTGGCGAGCTGCATGCCATTGGCGCCACAACGCTTGATGAGTACCGCAAGTACATTGAGAAAGATGCTGCGTTGGAGCGTCGTTTCCAGAAAGTGTACATCAGCGAGCCTACCGTGGAGGATACCATCGCCATTTTACGTGGCCTGAAGGAGAAGTACGAAATCCACCATGGCGTGCGCATCAAGGATAGCGCGATTGTGGCGGCTGCCGAGCTTTCGAACCGCTACATTACCGACCGCTTCCTTCCCGATAAGGCAATTGACCTGATGGACGAGGCGGCAAGCCGTTTGCGCATTGAGATTGACAGCATGCCGGAAGAGGTTGATCTGGCCGAACGCAAGCTCACGCAGATGCAAATCGAAGAGCAGGCGCTTATGAAGGAAACCGACGAGGCGTCCAAGGAGCGTTTGGAGAACCTGCGTCGCGAGATTGCAACTGCAAAGGATCTGCTGGACGCGCGCAAGGCGGAATGGAAGAACGAGAAGGACGTTATCGAGAACGTTGCGTCTATCAAGGCAGACTTGGAGGCGGCGCAAAACGAAGAGGAAAAGGCCATGCGCGAAGGCGACTTGTCGCTGGCTTCCGAGATTCGTTACGCGCGCATCCCTGGCTTGAAGAAGCAGCTGGCCGATGCCGAGAGCGTTTTGAACGAGCGTCAGAAAGACGGCGCCATCCTGAAAGAGGAAGTGTCCGAGGACGAGATTGCCGAGGTCGTTTCCGCGTGGACGGGCATTCCCGTGCAGAAGATGATGCAGGGCGAAATGCAGAAGCTTGCCGACTTGGAAGACAAGTTGCATGAGCGCGTTGTTGGCCAGGACGAAGCTGTTTCCGCAGTTGCAGGCGCAATTCGTCGTAGTCGTGCCGGACTTTCCGACCCGAACAAGCCCATTGGCAGCTTCTTGTTCCTGGGCCCCACGGGCGTGGGCAAAACCGAGCTTGCGAAGGCGCTGGCCGAGTACCTGTTCGACAGCGAGCGCAACATGGTGCGTATCGATATGTCTGAGTACATGGAGAAGTTCAGCGTGCAGCGTTTGATTGGTGCGCCTCCGGGATACGTGGGATACGACGAAGGCGGCCAGCTTACCGAGGCCGTGCGTCGTAAGCCGTATTCGGTGATTTTGCTGGATGAGATCGAGAAGGCACATCCGGATGTGTTCAACATCTTGCTGCAGGTTCTTGACGATGGCCGTCTGACCGATGGCCAGGGCCGCGTGGTGAGCTTCAAGAACGCGGTCATCATCATGACCAGCAATATTGGCAGCCAGTTCATGCATTCCGAGGAAAAGGAAGGCGAGACGCTGGAGGATTTGGCAAAGCTGAGCCCCGATGCCATGGCGAAGCGCATGGCGGAGTTCCAGCGCAAGGTGGAAGATGCGCTGCGTGGTACGTTCCGTCCTGAGTTCTTGAACCGTATCGACGAAGTGATCACGTTCCATGAGCTGAGCATTTCCAACATGGAGCCTATCGTTGACCTGCAGCTCAACGCCGTGCGCAAGCGCTTGGCGGATCGCCGCATTACGCTGGATGTCACGCCGGCCGTGTTGCAGCAGCTGGCAATCGACGGCTTCGACCCCATGTATGGCGCACGTCCGCTGAAGCGCCTGGTCCAGAAGGAGGTTGTGGACCGCATTGCTGCGAAGGCAGTTACGGGCGAGCTGCGTGACGGGTCTCACGTGTTCTTCGACATTGACGACACGGGCGATTACCAGTGCCGCGTTGAAGAGCCCATCGACTACGATAGCTTGCTGTCGTAGGGGCGTGACAGCTGCGCCGTGCGGCCGCGATGCCGCTGCTGACAGCGCTGCCGCTGACGCGATGCGCCGATGCCGGTGGCACAATGCAACATGCAATAAGGGCGCGTGCTGGGGAGCAATCCCTGGCGCGCCTTTTTTTGTCTTTTTCAGATGATGTCATTGTTGACAAATTACCCCACCTTTTGTCAACAAAGGCGGTGCGGGCGGCATGGATGGCGCTGGCGGTGTTGACCATCTGCGCCTTCTGCGTCATTTACTGGTTCTGTCTGCGCATTTGCAGGCGCAACGCTTATAATACGTGCCATGAAAAGAAGAGCTCGACATACTATGGCCGTTGAACGCATCAAGCCTGCTGAAGGGGTGTGCATTGTCATGCTGTTTTTGGCGGCGCTTTTGGTGGTGCTGTGGGTTGTCTTCATTGCGGTGCGCTTGGTGTTGGTGTAAGCGCAGATGGTTGAGGCGAAATAAGTATGTGGCAGCGATTCTCCCTGCAAGACGTTCGCATTATTGGGCATTATTTGGGCGTGCTCATTATGGTGTCGTCGGTTATGTACTTCATTCCGTTTCTTATGGCGCTTGTGCTGCAAGAATGGGAGCCGGCTTCACGCTATTTGTTTACCGGCGGCCTGAGCTTGGTCATTGGCGGTGCGCTGCGCATGCTCTATTTGAACCCGCGCCGTTTGTCGCGCCAACAGGCATTGGCAGTAACGGGGCTGGTTTGGATTGTGCTAGCTATAATTGCCGCTATTCCGCTCTATTATTCAGGGCATTTCGCATCGTATACCGATGCACTTTTCGAGGCTGTATCGGGGTTGACCACCACGGGTGCGTCTATCATATGCGATTTGGATCACCTGTCATACACCGATAATATGTTCCGTTTCCTTACGCATTTCGCGGGTGGCTTGGGCTTGATTGTAGTGGCGCTTTCGCTGGGCATTTTCGGCAAGGGCGGCGGAGCAAGTCTGTATTCGGCCGAGGCACGCTCGGAGCATATGGTGCCAAACATTGTGCAAACCGCGCGGCTTATTACGAAAGTGACCTTGGTGTTTGTGCTTATTGGCACCGCAATCATCACGGTTCTTGGTATTTTTCTGGGCATGGAGCCGCTGCGTGCGCTTCTGCATGCGTTCTGGATTTCGCTTTCCGGTTTCGTGACGGGCGGCTTCGCCCCCACCAGCGAGAGCATCTATTATTACCATTCGTTCATTCTTGAATGCGTGCTCATGCTGCTCATGTTGTGCGGTGCCATCAATTTCACGCTTCACCTGGAGGTTTGGAATGGACACGTGAAGAGCTTCTTCAAAGACGTGGAAATCAGAACGATGGTTTTGTGGCTGATTGTGCTGGTGGCGGTGTTTGCGGCATCTATGGCGGCAAGCACGAATTTCTCGAATTTGCCTACGATGATGCGCCGCGGCCTGTTCATGATTATCTCGTCGTTTACCACAACGGGCTTCCAAAACGTCACGTCGAACGAGATTCTTACGGTGTTCACCTCGGGCTGCTTCCTGCTTTTGGCTATTGCCATGGGCGTGGGAGGTGGCACGGGAAGCACCGCCGGCGGTATCAAGCTCAGCCGCATCGGCTTCATTTTCAAGGCCATTGTAGTGCGCGTGAAGGAAACGCTCTCTCCTGATAGCGCGCGTGTGATTGTGGATTACTACCACCTGGGGCGTCAGCGTTTGACCTCGGAAAACGCCGAGGAAGCCATGACGATTTTCATGTTGTATGCTGTGACGTACACGATTGGCGCGCTTGCGGGTATTGCGGCGGGTTATGACGCACTGCAGGCCATTTACGAATCGGTTTGCATGGCTAGTAACGGCGGCGTAATTGTGGGAATTGCTGGGCCAGGTATGCCAACGTGGTTGGAAATGGTCTATATTCTGGAAATGTGGGCGGGCCGTCTTGAATTCATCACACTGATTGCCTTGGTGGTAAAGATTGCGGTTTCGGTTGTTCCTCGCCGTCGAAGGGTTCGTGCGTAATGGGTATGCGAGGGACAAACTGCTGCGTGCGTCGCGAGGTTGATTAAGGTGCAGCGATGGTAGAAAATCAAGTTCGGGAAAGGACTGCAGGTTTGAAAAAACTTGCAAAATGCCTGATAGTTGCTTTGATGTCACTTGCTCTTGCGCTGGCGTTTCCCGTGTGTGCCTTGGCAGAGGACTTAGGCGAAGGCGATAATCCCGAATCGCACAATTACGTTGACGAGCGTCAGATTCCCGATGGCTCTTTTCTGTATGACACGTCTATTGAAGCATTGGCAACCGCCGATGTTTTTTACGACAACACTACGGTGGTGGTAACGGGCGAGGTCGTGGGAGACCGCAGGAGTGCCGGCGTTGGATCGGACAGCAGTTGGATTACGCTCTATTCGCTGAAGAAAGGTTCCGCGGAGCAATACAATCCTTCCTCGATTGAAGTTTGCGTCTCCAATTCTCTGGCAGATACGATTGATACGTATGGTCGATACAACATGCGCGGAACATATGTCCAGGTGAGTGGCACGTATCATTTGGCGTGTGCCGACCATGATGGTTTGAGCGATGTCCATGCCGACTCGCTTTCCATTGTCCGAAAAGGCGCGCAGCTGAGTGAACCATTTGACGTTACCATGTTCCTACCAGGCGTTCTTGCCGTTCTTGCTGGTCTTTTAGTCATGCTCCTTCATAAACGCATGACGGATAAGGCGCGCTAGATGGCGGGCGGAGAAGAGCGGGCGACAATGGGTCAGACTGAAGGCGCAATGCAAAATGCGGGGATGGAGGCGCGAGTAGCAGGTGTTGCGGGCGTTTCTTCCCAGCAGGAAGCTGCCGGGGGTGTTGCTGTCGAGTGCGTTGCCGAAGGTGCCGCCGAAGCGCGTGGCCGCGTGGTGAAACTTGATCGCGGTTTTCCTTTGGTTCAGCTTGAAAGTGGTGCGCGGGTGCGTTGCGAACATGCGACTGAGCTGGTGAAAGAGAGCGATGTGCGCGCCGTAATCGGCGATTACGTGCGTGTGATGTGGCCCGATACTCACGATAAAGCCATTATTGCAGAGATTCTTCCGCGTCGAAATGCGTTTGTGCGGCGCGACCCCGCCGAGCGTACCATTTCGCAAACGCTTGCCGCGAACTTCGAAGTGATTGTTGTTGCGCAGCCGCTCCCCGAGCTTAACAGGAAGCGTCTTGAGCGTGAGCTGGTACTAGCGCACGACACGGGCGCGCGCGTGGTGGTTGCACTCACGAAGGCCGATATGGCGCAGAGCGAGCAGGAAATCAGCCGCGTTTGCCAGGACGTTGCGCTTTGCACGGGGGAATCGGTGCAGGTCATTGCGTTGTCGTGCGTGGATGGCGGCGGTTTCTCCCAGCTGCGAGCGCTCATTGCCCCGGGGACAACCGCCGTGCTTATTGGCAAGAGCGGCGCGGGAAAATCGAGCCTGGTCAACACGTTAGCTGGAAGCGACGTGCAAGAAACGGGTGCTGTGCGCGAAAACGATCGCCGCGGACGCCACACCACAGTGTCGCGCGAAATCATCGCATTGCCAGGTGGCGGCTTCATTGTGGACATGCCGGGCGTGCGCGGTCTGGGCATGTGGGAAGCCGAAGAAGGCATTGGCGCGGCGTTCCCTGACATCGAGCAGCTGGCAGCGCAGTGCAAATTCGCTGATTGCAAGCACGAAAGTGAGCCGGGTTGCGCAGTGTTGCAGGCAGTTGAGCAAGGCGCGGTTTCTGCACAACGCTTGAAATCGTATAAGTTCCTGCGAGACGAAAGCCAATCGGCGCGCGACCGCAAAGAGCGTGCTCGCTGGCAAAAGCACATCAAAGGTCGAAAAAAAGGCAGATAGGCGTTACAATAATCGCTTGTGGTTTCGCAAGTTACACAGACAAAAGCAGCATAAACGCAGTACGTACAGACATAAAGAGGGCACATGAATCCGGTAATCGTTATTCCTACCTATATTGCATCGCGCAGACAGAAGGAAAACCCCAGCTTAATGGCAACATATGACCACGCCACGCCCATTTCGGGGCAGGGCGAGTTGGGTCGTTGCTTGGAGTCAATCGAAAAAGCGCAGGGGAATGTTCCCGTCATCATTTTGGTTGCAAGCGATCGCTCGGTGGAAAAGCAGGCGGCCGACAAGGTGCAGGCGGTTGCATCGAGGTATCCGGGCGTGCAGAGCCTGGTTATTGGCGCGCCCGAGCAGGCGTTGGTGCATCAGCGCATGGAGCAGCTGGGTTTGACCGAGTACAACGAAGGCATTGGCCTGGTAGGGTATAGCGCCATTCGCAATTTGGGCTTGGTGGTTGCCACTGTTTTCGGTTTCGATGCGGTGGTCTTTGTTGACGACGACGAGATTATCGAAGACCCCGATTTCATGAAGAAAGCCGTGTATGGCCTGGGAAAACTCACAAAGAAGGGCATTCCCATTGTTGCGAAAACAGGCTATTTCCTAGACAAGAATGGCTCGTACAAGGCACCCGAAAAGGCACGCTGGTACGATCATTTTTGGGATCAAAGCAAGCGCTTCAACGAGTGGATCACCTCCGCAATGGAGGGCCCGCGTCTGTCGCGTGCGAACAGCGTTTGCGGCGGATGCCTTGCGCTTCATAAAGAGGCGTTTTCACGTCTGGCGTTTGACCCTTGGATTACGCGTGGCGAAGACTTGGACTACTTGCTGAGCTTGCGCATGTACGGTTCGGAGTTGTGGTTTGACAATAAGTGGTGCGTGCGCCATTTGCCGCCGAAGACAACAAGCGAAGGAATGCGCTTTCATCAGGACATTTATCGCTGGCTCTACGAAATGCGCAAGCTGGAGTACAGCCGCACGCAAATCGACCTTCTGCAGGTGAAGCCGGCATCGCTTAATCCGTATCCCGGACCGTTTTTGGACCACGGTGTTCGTCGTCGCATATCATGGACGGCGCGTTTGCGCAGCTTGGCGCGCCCTGATCACCGGGCGTATTTCAAGGCGGCAAGTGCGGCGAAGCGCGAGGCCGATTCCTATGCTGCTTCGAACTGCTCGAAGTATTTCGAGTTCCAATACGTTTGGCCGGAGCTCATGGCGCGCATGGAGAACGATGCGTTGCTGCGCACCATGTTGGTGCAGTCCACGGCGTTGCGTCGCGGCATCGATTTGAGTGCCCAGCTTCCCCTTGCTCAGGCAACCGAAGAAGCGGAAGCTGCCGCAGCGGGTGCTGCCGGCGTGGCCGCGGATGGAGCGTCCAACGCGCAAGAAACTGCAGGTTCCGCGGGTGCGGGGGGCTTTGTGTCGGTGAGCTACGACCCCGGTCTGACCTGCGAAATCCGTCTGAACATGGAAGACTAGAGGCACGTTTTGGATTTGCTGTTTCTTGTTCCCGCCTCGCTTGCTTTGGGCTTGGTCGTGGGAATGCTCTCCGGTCTTCTGGGGATTGGCGGCGGTACCGTTATGGTCCCGGCGTTTCGCTTGATTTACGACATGAGCGCCCTTGCCGCAACGGCAACGTCCATACTGACTATTGTGCCTACCTCGGTTTCGGGCATGATTGCGCACGTCCGCAACAAAACGTGTGTTCTAAAGGTGGGCCTTGCCGCGGGTTTGGGCGGCGCGTGCTCTTCGTGGATTGGTGTGATATTAGCGGAGTGGTCGCCCGGATGGTGCGTTATGGCGGCTGCAGCTGCAGTTATTGTCTACAGCGCTACCACCATGTTGAAAAAAGCCCTTGCGATGAAGCCTGCGAAGGCGGCAGGCGAAGGCGTGGGCGTTAGCGAAGCTGCCGGTGCTGGCATGGCGGGGGACGCGCAGGCTGTTGGCGCGGGCGTTGGTGCCGGCTCGAAGGCTGCTCGCGAAGCAGCCGCTGACGGCGCATCGGTGGGCGGAGTGGCGAGTGCTTCTGCTTCCCCTGCAGCTGCGAAACCCCTGGAAACCGAGACTCCTGTAACGAAGAACATGCTGGTCAAGGCGGCAATCATTGGTCTTTCAGCAGGTGTTTTGTCAGGATACGTAGGCGTTGGCGGCGGTTTCATTATGGTGCCGCTCTTCTTGAGCAAGTTGAACCTTCCCATGAAAAAAGCTTCGGGAACGTCGCTTGTTGCCGTGGGTATTCTAGTGTTGCCCGCCTTGGTGACGCAGGTCGTTTTGGGCAATGTCAATTGGGCAGCTGGTCTTGCTTGCATTGTGGGGTCGATCCCCGGTGCGGCGTTAGGCGCAAAGCTGCAGGCGCGTATCCCAGAGCGTGCACTTCGGTTCTGCTTCGCGGGCATTTTGGGTGTTGCCGCAGTGCTCTTGATTGTGAATGAGCTGGGCTTTTTGGGGTAACGCCGCCCGGTGCGTGCATGGCGCTAATCGTCTTTATCCCGCTGATCGGAATGTGCGTTGGGATGCGGCAAGCTCGGGTAAACAGGAGCAGACGTAATCGAGCATGCCGAACAGCAGGTTAGCGAACTAAAAATAAACACTTTACAGCGCCTTTATCGCGCAAACGGGCAGGTCGCGCGATAAAATGATGCAACAAAAAATAAGGATATAAGGAATGCCCTATGAACTCGATGCAAACAGATGCTAATGGAAAACAGCAATGGATGGTGCCTTTCGGTGCGCGTCCTTCGAACCTCATGTGGTTTTTGGTGCTGGTTGTTGTCTTGTCGGGCGTGGTACTGGGCTGGCAGCTTTCCAGCGGCAGCATCTCGACGCCTATCATTGCCAGTGCGGGTTTGATGTTCACCATTTCTTTGGTGTTGGTTATGCGCAGCATGGCAAACCCCGATTCTGTTCGCGCACGTCAAACGGGCGATATGCTCAAACTCTCTCGTCAAACGCTTGCGTGCTTGAAGGGCGGCCTGGATGAGAAATCGGCGCAAAAGCTGTGCTCGTTGCTCTTCCCCAATACCGATGCCGTGTCTGTTTGCATTACCGATAAAGAATCGGTTTTGGGTTACGAAGGCCTAGGGCATTCTAGCTACAAGCCGGGCGACCCCATTTTTGCCACCACGATTGCCGCAACTGCCGAAGACGGCGAGCCACGTACGCTGCTCAGCCATGACGAGATTGGTTTCAAGGAGCCGCTTTATGGCGTGGAAGCCGCAATCATTATGCCGTTGCGCGTGGGTAAGCGCATTGAAGGCACGTTGACGTTTTTCTTTCATTCGCCGCGTAAAATTTCGTCCACGCAAAAGACCATTGCGGAAAGTTTTGCCCAGCTTGTTTCTACGCAGCTTGCGGCAGAGGCGCTGGAAGGTCAGCAGAAACTTGCTACCAGCATGGAGCTGAAAGCTCTGCAAAGCCAGATCAACCCGCATTTTCTGTTCAACACTATTAATACTATCGCATCGCTTGTGCGCACCGACCCCAACAAAGCGCGCGTTTTGCTGCGCGAGTTTGCGGTGTTCTACCGTCGCACGTTAGATGATTCGTCTGATCTGATTCCGTTATCGCGCGAGGTTGAGCAGACCATGCGCTACTTCTCGTTCGAGATGGCGCGTTTCGGCGAAGATCGCGTAGGCATTGAGCTGGATATTGAACCCGAGGTAGAAGACCTGATGGTTCCGCCGTTCTTGATTCAGCCGCTGGTTGAAAACTCGGTGCAGCATGCTATGCCTGCCGAAGGTAAGCTCACAGTGACTATTGGCGCGCGTCCCGATGGCGACGATAACGTGATTATCTGGGTTGCCGATAACGGCGTGGGCATGACCGAGGAAGCATGCCAGAACATTTTGCATCCCGAAAGCGCACGCGGCATTGGCATTGCGGTGAAGAACGTGCACGACCGCATGTGCGGCTACTTCGGTCCGGGCACCCATATGGAAGTTGCCAGCGAGCTGGGGTCGGGCACCACGGTGCGCCTGGTTTTGAACCGCGCTGCGCTTGAAGAATTCCTGCCAGAATAGCCGTTGAGCTCGAATGATTTTTCCTGAAGCAACAGCATTACGCAACTGCGCCGCAAACGTTACAAATCGGTGTAAAAACCGTAGTTGCGGCGGTGTTTCGGTTGCCTACGGTCATAATTGGAACTTCAATGGTAGAATTGGCAGAATGGTTTAACGCAACGGAAGCGTTCTCGAAAGGCGTTGTGATGCACGAAGACATAAAAGAGGTTCTGTATACCGAAGAGCAAATTCAGCAGCGAATCAGGGAAATTGGCGCTGCTTTGACCGAGGAGTACGCTCCGCTGGCTGCTCGTGGCGAAAAGATTGTGCTGCTTTCGGTTTTGCGTGGCGCTGCGATTTTCATGTGCGACTTGGCGCGCGAGATAAAACTGCCGCTTGAAATGGACTTTATGGCTGTTTCCTCTTACGGCAACGGCGTGAAAAGCTCAGGCGTGGTAAGCATTATCAAAGACGTTTCTACCGACCTGAACGGCAAGCACGTAATTATTGCCGAGGACATTTTGGACTCGGGCCTGACGCTTTCCTACCTGCTGAAAAACTTGAGCTCGCGTAATCCTGCATCGCTTTCCGTGGTTACGTTCCTGCGCAAGAAGGTGGAGCCGCAAGCCGATATCGAGTGCAAACATGTGGGATTCACCTGCAAAAACGAGTTTATTGTGGGCTACGGCCTTGACTATGCCGAGCGTTATCGCAATTTGCCGTACGTAGGCATCTTGAAGCCCGAGGTGTACTCTGCGTAAGTTTGATTTGCTTCGGCGCACCCGCAAGAGACGCAGGCGATTTTGCCGGTTTGACTGTTGGTTCGTGTGGAAGCGAATATGCAATAACGGGTGGTTGTCCGAAACGCTGGCGAAGAAGCAGGTCAAAGGCGCGAACGACAGAAAGTGTCACCCAAAACGAATAAGAAAGTTGTAGCATGTCTGATCAGAAGAAAAACGAAAATCCGCGCGTAAACTTCTTCCTTGTGCTCATCCTTTGCTTCGCCTTCTTCTTTTTGGCGCAGCAGCTGTTTATGAATAAGGATTCAGAAACGGTCGATACGCTTATCACCTCGGATTTTGTGCAGGCGGTCAACGAGGATCGCGTGGTTTCGGTAGTGTATAACGCGGGTGAGTATTCCGTTTCGGGCAAGTATTATGTTGCCAGTACGGCGGGAAGCGAAGGTGCCGATGCCTTCAACAAGGGCTTTGAGGCGCTGAATTCCGCAGCGGGTGCCGGCGCAACCGATATTGTGGCGACCGAGGGCGTTGATGAAGCGAACTTGGGAACGCTGCATTCCTATACGTCTACCTATATTGGACAAGACTCCCTGATGGAACTTTTGAGCGAGCACCCGAATATCACCTACGAGGTAAAGCTTCCATCGGCTTGGCTTGAGACGCTAGGCAGCATTCTGCCGATTCTGCTGCTGGCAGGCTTGATGATTTTCTTCTTCGTTCAGATGAATCGTTCCACAAATTCCCAGATGAACTTCGGTAAGACGAAGGCGCGCAAGGCACAGGAAGAGCGTCCCGATGTGACGTTTGACGATGTTGCCGGCGTGGACGAAGCCGTGGAGGAAATGCGCGAGATTAAGGATTTCCTGGCAAATCCCAACAAATATAAGGCCATGGGTGCAAAGATTCCGCGCGGTTGCCTTTTGGTGGGCCCTCCGGGTACCGGTAAAACGCTGCTCGCGCGTGCCGTTGCAGGCGAAGCGGGCGTGCCGTTCTTCAGCATTTCGGGTTCGGACTTTGTGGAAATGTTCGTGGGCGTGGGTGCTTCCCGTGTGCGCGACTTGTTCAACCAGGCCAAAGAGGCAAGCCCGGCCATTATCTTCATCGACGAAATTGATGCCGTTGGTCGTCAGCGTGGTGCCGGCGTAGGTGGCGGTCACGACGAACGCGAGCAAACGCTGAATCAGCTGCTTGTTGAGATGGACGGCTTTGACAAGAACGACGCCGTGGTGCTTATTGCCGCCACGAACCGCGTGGACATTTTGGACCCCGCGTTGTTGCGTCCGGGCCGTTTCGACCGTCAGATTGTGGTGGACGCGCCCGATGTAAAGGGTCGCAAACGCATTTTGGAGGTGCACGCCAAGAACAAGCCGCTGGGTTCGGATGTGAACTTGGAGCGTGTGGCATCGCTGACGCCGGGCTTTACGGGTGCCGACCTTGCGAACCTCATGAACGAAAGCGCCCTGTTGGCGGCTCGTCGCAACAAGAAAATTATCACGCAGGCCGAGGTCTCCGAGTCCATGGAGCGCGTTATGGCTGGTCCCGAGCGCAAGGGCTTCGTTATGGATGAGCATACGAAGAAGACCATCGCGTACCACGAAAGCGGTCATGCGCTGGTTGGTCACCTGCTTGAGCATGCAGATCCCGTCCACAAGATTTCGATTATCTCGCGTGGTCGTGCGTTGGGCTACACGCTGTCCATTCCGCAGGAAGATAAGGTGCTGAACACGCTGGGAGAGATGCTTGATCAGCTGGCAGTGTTTATGGGCGGCCGCGTTGCGGAAGAGATTTTCTGCGACGACATTACCACGGGCGCTAGCAACGATCTGGAACGCGCCACCAAGATTGCGCGTTCGATTGTGACGCAGTACGGTATGAGCGCCCAGCTGGGAACGCAGGTCTTTGGCCAGCCGAACCACGAGGTGTTCTTGGGTCGCGATTACGGCAACACGCAGGATTACTCCGATGAGACAGCACGCCGCATTGACGCGGAAGTAGCGCGCCTGATGAAAGAAGCTCACGATCGTGCTCACGAAGTGCTTATTGCCAACGAGCAACAAATGCATACCATGGCGGCGGTGCTGCTTGAGCGTGAGACCGTTGAAGGCGAGGCATGCGATGCTTTGCTGAACAATACGTGGGATGATTATCTGGTGCACGAGGTTGACTTGATTGCCCAGCGCGAAAAAGAAGAAGCCGAAGCGCGCACGCATGACGATGAGATTTTGGAGCGCATGCATGCTCAGCAGCAGGCCGAGGCCGCGCAGCACGAGCACGATGGCAAGGGCGGTTCTGGTCCGCATCTTCCCGAGCCGTTTTTTGGGCATGTTGATCCGTTCAAGCTGGAGCGTCCGCAGGAGCAGGAAGTTTCCCGGGAAACGTTGCTGCGCGTTGACCAGCAGGGTTCGGCGTCGCAGGCACAGGACGCTCACGTAGCGGGTGCCGGTGCTGCTGGTGTTGCTGGCGCAGGTGCTGCGCACGAGAAGCCACAGGAATGCCGCGACCCGTATCAGTGCGCGCCGCAAGTTCAGGGCGAGCCTGCTGTTTCGGGCAAGGCTGCCGGTGCTTCCGCAAGCGCGCCGGCTGATGCCCAGAGTGGTGCGGCAGATGCTTCGCAGACGAACGAAAACCCTACGTCTGAACAGGAAAAATAAGAAAGGAAGCCTTCTTCATGCAGTGGAAATGCGGTTCCTATTCCTTTGATACCAAGATGCCCATTATTATGGGCATCTTGAACCTTACGCCCGATTCTTTCTCGGACGGCGGCTTGTATAACGAGACGCAAGTAGCGCTTGCCCATGCGCGCGAAATGATTGAGCAGGGCGCTCGCATGGTTGACGTGGGCGGCGAGTCCACGCGTCCAGGTTCTGCTCCTGTGACCGAAGAAGAAGAGCTCGCGCGCGTTATTGATGTGGTGCGTACGTTGTCTGAGCAGGGAATTTGCGTGAGCATTGACACGCGTCATGCATCGGTTGCACAGGCGTGCGTTGAAGCGGGTGCAAGCATTATCAACGACATTTCGGGTTTTCGCGACCCTGTGATGATCCAGGTTGCCGCAAACTGCGATGCAGGCTTGGTCGTCATGCACATGAAGGGCGACGAGCCGGCGACTATGCAGCAATGCGCAGTGTACGACGATGTTGTTGCGGAAGTGCGCGATTACCTGCGCGATCAAGCGCGCATGCTTGAAGAAGCGGGCGTTGATCACGATCGCATTTGCATTGATCCGGGTCCCGGCTTTGGCAAGACCGCCCAGCAAACGCTTGACCTGGTGCGTAATTTCCAGGAGTTCGTCCACTTGGGATACCCTGTGATGGCGGCCGTTTCGCGCAAGAGCTACATTGGCGCGAAATATCAGATTGAAGAAGCGTCTCAGCGCGATATTGCCAGTGCTGCTGAAGCGCTTTTGGCCTGCGAGCAGGGCGCGCATGTCTTCCGCGTTCATAATGTGGGCGTTCATGTGGAGGCGCTGAAGGATTTGCGTCCGTATGCGCTGATTGCGCTGGGTTGCAACGTGGCGCTTGTTGCTGAGCCCGGCGAAGAGCGTGAAGCGAAGATTGCCCAGCTCAACATGGCAATTGGTGATCTGTGCGCGCTTCCCGATACCCAGATTATCGATGTATCCAGCTTCTATGAGAGCGAGCCCGCGTACTACGAGGATCAGGATGTTTTCGTGAACGCCGTGGTGTTGCTGCGCACGGGTATTCCGCCCAAGGAGCTGCTGGATTATCTGCACGTTATTGAGAACAAGCTGGGACGCGTGCGTACAATTGCAAACGGACCACGCACGTGTGACCTGGATATTCTTGATTATCAGATGTATGTGTGCGACACGGCTATCTTGACGCTGCCGCATCCGCGCATTGCTGAGCGCGATTTTGTGGTGAAGCCGCTTCTGGAGATTTTGCCCGGTCATATTCTGGCCGATGGCTCTGCGGTGGATACGGTGCCTGAAGAGCAGCGCATTGGCCGTTCGTTCAAGCTGTAAACGCTTGGGTTTTCGTAGCGAGCAAGCGGGCAAACGAGCGAAAGGCAGAAGGCGTAGCATGGAATTCTATCGTGAGATAGGTTCAACGAACAATGTGGTGAAATCTGCTCTGAAGCAAGGCTGTGAACAGGGATTTTGTGCTGCATCACTGAAGCAGACGGCGGGGTACGGTCGCCAGGGACGCTCGTGGTCAAGCCCTTTGGGCGGCCTATACTTCTCGGTGGCTCTTCATCCGCAAGCGGATTTGGAGAAGATTCCCACGCTTGCGCTTCTGGCGGCACTAGCTATTCGCCAGGGTATTGTCCAGCTGGATTTAGTGCGCAAGAGTGACGATCTGCTTATCAAGTGGCCTAACGACGTGGTTTTAGCGCAGCCCGATGGGACGTTTCGCAAGGTGTGCGGTATTTCGTGCGAATACTGCGAAGGCGGCGTGTGCGTGGGAATGGGCATTAACGTTTTGCGCCAAGCTGCTGTCCAAACGGATGGCCGTTATTTTCCCGGCTACCTGAGTGATGTTGCGGGCGTGCGCTTCTCCGAGCTTGCAGGTTTCGATGAAACGGGTGCGCTGAAAGAACCGGGCGCGCAGCTGATCGCTCAAACCATCGTTGATATTTTGGTTGGTTTTATGCCGCAGTGGCAGGCGGAAGGCTTTGCGCCGTTCGCGGATAAATATAACAGCTGCTCCTATCTTTTCCGAAAGCCCGTTGCCGTGGCGAATATTATGGGCGACGTGCAAACGGAAGGTGTCGTTTGCGGCATAGATGCTTTAGGGCGGCTTCTTGTAGAAACGCACCAAGGCGAAATAGTACCGGTAATTGCGGGGGAGGCCCATCTTGTCTGAGAAAGTCAAAAACACATCGCGCGCTCAAAGCATTGTGCGCATTGCATTAACCATTGCCATTATGGCGGTTTCTGCGTGGATCTCCATTCCCATTGGTCCGGTGCCGTTCACGCTGCAGTGCTTTGCTATCGCATTTGCGATTTGCGTTCTTCCCGCAAAGGAATGTCTGGCTTCCGTTGGTGGGTATCTGGTTTTGGGTGCGTTCGGCGTTCCTGTTTTTTCGAGCATGCGCGGTGGCATTTCCATTCTTGCCGGCGTGACGGGTGGCTTCTTGTGGGGCTACTTCATTGGCGCGCTTGCGGGCTTGGCCGTTTTGACGGCTTTCAAGAAGATGGGGAAGGACCGCACGTTTGTTGCGTGCCTGTGCGCATGCGTTGCGTACCTGCTGTGCACGTATTTCTGCGGAACCGTTCAATTCATGGGCGTTGCGGGCGCTTCTGTTCAGGCGGCGCTGGCGGCTTGCGTGATTCCGTTTGTTCCGGTTGATATCGCGAAGTTGGTGGCGGCTTCTTTGGTGGCGCGTGCCGTTGATCATGCGGTGGGTATCAATCGCATTCAAGGCGTGCCGCAGAAATAACCAGCGAGCGAAAGATGATGTTAGGGAGCCGAGCTCTGGTGGAGCTTGGCTCTTTTAATATGAGCAGGACACTGTCAAGAGGCAAAATTGGGCCTGGCCCCAGCTTTTTAGCTGGAGTCAGGCCCTTTTC